>CAZVEW010000078.1:0-11213 GCA_964625955.1 uncultured Vicingus sp.
CAAAACACAAAACACAAAACACAAAACACAAAACACAAAACACAAAACACAAAACACAAAACGTTAATCGTTCTGCTCTGTTTTTCTTTATTTTCTAACTTTTTATTTGCACAACAAAAAAATCTTGTCGCCCTAGACCCTTTATTAGGACAAGGTTATATGATTTTTGATAAAATGAATAATCCTCTGGTAGTAAAATGGACTGTAGATTTAGTTGAGCGTACTTTTGATAAGCAAGGAAACTTTAAAGATGCAGTTATTGAAATCAATAAGCTACCCACGGGAATTAATTACTTATTTATACCGTCAAAATATAGACAAATGAGTTACCCAACTTATTATTTAGTAGATGTTAAAGGACAGGATGCTAAGGGAAGCATCATTGCTTCTGAAAAAAGTATTCAGCTAAATAATTTTAATGATATAAATGATAATATAATACAATCCAATGGTCAAATTCCTTATGTTGAAACAAATTGCAGAAAAACATGTATTGGCGGTCTTTATGCCTACCACATACAACAATTTCAACAGTTAGGTGGTTCCCTTTCTCGGTTTAGGTTAGTAAATGCTTATAAAGCTTTTGACCCACAATCACAAACAGCAAATGCCTATTATTGGTACTCAACCCAAGACTTAGGCCCTTTTGCTGACCCCACTGCTGAAATTTCTTTTTTTGTTAATTCTGGGCCTAGTGGTTTACACGTTCAAGACCCCGCTGGTAATTTTCTTACAGGTTGGGTATATGGTTACCGAAAAACTTTGGGGGTGTGGTCTGGTCAAAATGTAATTGAAACATCTGGAAATTTAGTTATTGGAAATGAATTTTGTGGCAATGCATCTTATTCATTAAATTCTGCCATTAACTTAATGAATGCTTATGCTCCTAATTTACAATCTGGCAATCCTTCTGGTTATCCTCTTTTAAAGTGTATTCCTGCAAACAACAGTAGTGGTGGAGGAACAGGTGTCCCTATGGGAAATCCAACTCCCTCAAAAAAGTTTAAAGATTTTGTTACTTTCACTTTTTGTTTTCAAAATGGTGTTCAAGTACCTTGCCCAGATGGCATTACAGGTGGAGGAAACAATAATCCCTTAATTCCATTGTTAAATCCAGCACTTGTTGACCAAATAATTATTACCGATTTAAATGATAACACAAAACCACCCATTTACATCCATGTTTCGGAATTGTATAACACAAATAATGGCAATGGCGGAATTACCAATGGAAATTTTTCAGGCTTAAATTTAAAATTAAGTGCAGGCTTGTATTCTTTTGGCTTTTTGTTTGTTCATGATGGTTATTGGTCAGCAATTAAAGAAATTCCATCAGCCACAGATTTTTCAGTAACTCAAGCAGATATGGTGGATATTAATATCTTTCCAACACCACTAGTTAGTAATAAATATAACATTACTATAAAAGCTCGTGCAACAGTACAGTGTAAGTACGAATTACGAGATTTTACGAATAATCTAATTACATCGAGAAAAATTGTGGTTCATAAAGACACTAAAAAAACCGTTATCATTAAAACAAAAAATATTCCTAAAGGCTTTTTAGTACATCGTTTTATTTTTGCAGATGGTTCAGTAAAAGCAATACAGTCGGTAAAAAATTAAAAATACACATTTAACCACAACAACATTAATAATGTTGTTGTGGTTTTTAATTATCTATTATGAAAACAATACTATTTAATATTATAACACTATTAACAATAGGTAGTTATGCACAAAATGTGTATATTCCTGATGCTAACTTTAGAAATTATTTATTAAGCACCGTATCGGTAAACAGCAACCTCGATACCGCCATACAAGTAAGCGAGGCCAATGCCTTTAATGGTCTTTTAGATGTAAATACTCAAAATATAAGTGATTTAACAGGAATAGAAGCTTTTATTAACATGACAGGGCTTCTATGTTATAATAATCAACTCACTACTCTTGATATGAGCAATAGTCCTAACCTTACTCTACTTGGTTGTGGAGGCAATCAATTAACTGCTATTAATATTAGTAGCAATACCAATTTAACCATACTTGGAGTTAATTTTAATCAACTTACCACTTTAGATGTAACTAATAACGTTGCACTTACACGTATAGATGCGATTGATAATTTATTATCTACTATTAATTTAAATAACAATATTAACTTGAATATACTAGCAATATCAAAAAACAATATTGCCAATTTAAATTTAGGTAACCTAACAAATCTACAACAAATTACGTTTGAAAATGATTCAGCAATAACTGCGTTAGATTTATCGAATAACCCTAATTTACAAGGGGTGTGGTTAGATAGCAATGTTAACCTTGCTTCGCTTAACCTTAAAAATGGCAATAATACAGGTATTTTTGTCCCTACGTTTCAAGGCAATCCTAGTTTAACGTGTATTCAGGTAGATGATACCACTTATGCCAATGCCAATTGGACAAATAAAGATGCTATTGCTTTTTACAGCACTAATTGTGGTGTTGGGTTTCAAGAAAATAAATTAAAAAATCAGTTATTTTCTGTTTATCCAAATCCTGCACAAGAATATATTACAATTGGTACAATGTTTAACAACTTAACTACCGATTATCAACTTAACATCATCGCTCTTTCTGGTAAAATTGTGTTACAACAAACACTGGGTGTTAATTTATCAACTATTAATATTGCTAGCTTAAAACAAGGCTATTATACTATTATTATAAAAAACAAAATGCAAGTAGTTAGTACTAAAAAGCTAATTATTTTAAAATAACTGAGCATAAAAACAATACTATTTAATATGCCAATGAAAAATTTAAGCGTTATATTTTTGATATTGGCAAGCACTTGTTTGTTTGCTCAAACGCGTAAAAGTATTTTAAAAGAGATAAAAAGCAGTCAGAATAAAGTATATAGCACAAGTAGCTACCCAACAGATTCTATGCAATTAGCTAATTTAATAAAAAATTATTTTTACAAAGATAAATTCCATTTGCTTAAAAACGAGCATGCTTCGTTCTTTAAATTTACAAAAATAGGTTGGCTGGCGTGTAATAATCAAAGCCCAACTTTAGACTGGTACAACTATGGCGGAACCATTGGAAGTTGCCAAGTAAACCTTTACGTAACCATTAATATTATTAACAATAACGGAGCTAAAAAAATTACCATAGATGCGTGGGCAGAAGAATATAACACCCCCTTAACTACCTACTTTTATCAAAGACAAACCTTTGGAATGTACAAGTATAATAGTGCTGCACTATTCAAATATTTGTATTATTCTTTTTATAAAACCCCTCCAAAATTACCCATGCCACTATTATCAACAATTGAAAATTTTAACACACAACAAACCAACGAAAATAAAAAGTTAATTGCAGGCAGAGATTACTGATTAACAACTTTAAAACTTTTTTGTTGTTTATCGGTGTTAATTTTTACAAAATACAGGTTGGGTTTTAGTTTTTCTAAATTTAATTTAAAAGCTTTTGTGTTTTCGTAGGTTTTATTTAAAACAACTTTTCCGAGTACGTTATAAACCGTAACGTGTATTGTTTGTTCTTGCTTTGATGAAGAGAACATAAAATTATTTTGAAACAAATATCCTTTCCAATTATTAGCAATAGTATTTTCGTTAATCCCTACCGATAAATTTACATAAGCTTTCAAAAAAATTGGCATGTGGTCAGACATATAATACAATGCACTTAGCACATTGCTAGGCACTGATGTGTTGGTTGGCGAAGCATTTATTGATTTATTAAAATGGTTGCCATCGTTTCCAACAGCCCTATATGTATTGCTAATATATTTTAATTTTTTACTTCCCGTTAAAACATCGTTACTTACAAAAATAAAATCAAACCTATCATCAACACCACCAAAAGAACCGCCATCTGGCAAAGAGCTAGAACGCGTGCTTTGTGTTTGTATGCCGGCAAAAGAAGCATTTATGTGCCAAGATCCAGGGGAGGCAATAGGATCAAAAAGAGGAACGTTTCCTCCGTTTATGATGGTGTTATATGCTGCCTCATAATCTCCATAAAAATTAAAATCTCCACCTAAAAATACATTTTCTACATTTGCTTTCGAGTCTAAATAATTTTTCAACAACACAGCTTCTTGATTTCTTTTTTGCTCGTTAGATGCTCCTTGACTGGCTTTTAAATGAGCCATATAACAATGTATAAAAACGGTGTCTGTTGCTGTTGCTATATTGGGGTCTTTATAATACAAAACATATTCACTAATATCTCGTAAAGTTGTGGCTATTTGGTGTTGGCTAAAAAGCTGCAACTTATTAGAGTTGTAATACAACATATTGTCTGTGTCTGGCCCATCAAAAAAAGTTGCTTTGTTATAATAAGTAACTCCCGCAACATTTAAAGCATTATTTAAAATAGTAGTTGCTCCAGTTGAAGTTACCAACTCCGTAACCATAAAAATATCTGGTTTTGTATATTGAATAATTGCCCTAAGCGTATCCGCTTTTGTGGCATTTGAAACAGGATAATTAAGAATATTGTAAGACATAATATTTAAGGTGTCTTGTGCTTTTGTGCAAAAAAAAGTTAATGTCAATAAAACAATAAGTAATGTTGTTTTCATAAGTGAAATAGATTTGTAATTATTATTTTTCTTTTATCAAAAAAATGAATACTGGGAAATGATCGCTATATCCTCCCATAAAAGTATCTCCTACAAATGTTCGTTTTGGATATCCTTTATACCTGCCTTCTGTTTGTTTCATGTAAGCAGGGTTGTACACTTTTGCTTTATAAAATTTTAAACTGCTGTAATCTTTACCTACAAAGGGTTTTGATAAGATAATTTGGTCAAACAAATTCCAAACATCTCTGTAACCGAGTGTTCCTATTCCTTTTTTGTAAAGACTTTCCATTGGATTAAACAGTGTTTTTTTTGTAACGGATTCTTGTTTGGCAACTGTTTTTAAATGCTTTTTTAAACTACTATTTACAGGGTCATCATTTAAATCTCCCATAAATAAAATTTTAGCATTAGGCGCTGTTTTCTGGATAGAATCAACAATAGACCTTGCTAAATCTGCTGCCGCCTCTCTTAACGGACTACTTCTTTTCTCTCCCCCTCTTCTTGATGGCCAATGGGCAACAATTACATGAATTAACTCTCCCTCTAACTTCCCATTAACCACTAATTGGTCTCTTGTGAAAAAATCAGGCTTAGCTGCTATTTTTAGCGTATATGTTTTACTTGAAATTACCTGAAAATACTTTGGATTATACAAAAACCCGACATCAATTCCTCTTTTATCTGGCGATTCATAGTGTACTATTTTATAATTTCTTTTTTTTAGCCGAACATTACCTACCAAATCTTCCAATACGCTTCTATTTTCAACCTCAGCAACACCAAGCATAGCGACTCCATCTGGCGTAACCTTTGTCCCTAGTTCAGAAATTACTTTCGCCATATTATCAATCTTTATCTGGTACTTTTTAGAAGTCCATCTCTTTTCTCCTTGAGGTGTAAAATCTTCTTGTAATATTTTATTGGTATCCGTATCAACTATTGTGTCAAATAAATTTTCCAAATTATAAAAGCCAACACAGGTTACTAAATAATTTTGCTCACTTCCTTGTGAAAAAGATATTTTACTGAAACACAATAGAATAACAGAAGATAATAGAAATAATTTTAAGCTTTTCATTATAATTTTTTTACAAAGTAAGTAATTAAAGGTTTATGTTTTATTGTTTGCTATCAATTTAAATGAAAATCAATGTTAAAAAATTATTAACATTTTAGTATTTTCAATCTATTTATAAAATATAAAGTTTACCTTTGAACCGCATTAATTTTTAAATAAAAATCGGAAAAGTGAACACCCTGTGAAGCATTCCAATAAGACTTCAAACCGCTTTCGTATTCAAATTACAAAATGAGAATATCAAAGTTTATACCAGTATTTTTTTTATTGACTGGTCTTGTTGCAAAATCTCAAACAGATTCAACAAAAATTGACACATCTGGAGCAAAAGTTGAAACAACATTTTCAACTTCTTTAGATATTTTAGAAGAAATGTCAGCAACCGAACATGTTTCTGGGTTATTACAATCTACAAATGATGTTTTTACCAACATTGCAAGTTACAATTTTAGTGCTGCAAGATTTAGGGTTAGAGGCTATCCTTCTGAAAACTATACCGTAATGATGAACGGTATTACCTTAAATAATCCAGAAGGAGGTAGGGCTATTTGGGCTTTTTGGGGTGGTTTAAACGATATTACTCGCTACCAAGAATCCAAATCAGGAATTAGTGCATCTTCTTTAACATTTGGTGGTATTGGTGGTTATTCTAACATTAACGCCAAGGCTTCTGCCATTAGAAAAGGAACAAAAATATCTTACGCAGCATCTAACAGAACATACACAAGTCGGTTAATGGTTACTCATGCTACAGGAATGATGGACAATGGGCTGGCAATTGCCGTCTCTGCTTCTGGGAGATATTCTAACGAAGGCTATGTTGAAGGAACCTTTTACCGAGGAACCAGCTATTTTATCTCTATCGAAAAAAAATTAAACGAGAAACATAGCTTAGGTTTTGTTGCTTATGGAGCTCCTACTGTCCAAGGGAGAAGAAGTATTTCTACCCAAGAAACCTACGATTTGACAGGAAACAACTTCTACAACTCTTACTGGGGATACCAAAATGGAAAAAAAAGAAACTCTCGTGTAAGAAACAACCACAAACCAAGGTTAATGTTAAATCACTACTTTAAATTAAATGACAAAACAAACATTAACTCTTCTTTGTATTATAGTTTTGGAAGGAGTGGAAGCACAAGGTTAAATTGGTATAATGCCAACGACCCTCGCCCAGATTACTACAAAAATTTACCTAGCTACTTTAATGCACCAAATGTAAGTGCAGATTTTCAACAACTTACTGATTTATGGCAAAGTAACGACCCATCAACAACGCAATTAGATTTTGATCAAATGTATTTTGCCAATAGCAAAAATCTTTTCACACTAAACGATGCAGAAGGAATTGCTGGAAATAACATTACAGGAAATAGGGCTAAATACATTATTGAAGAAGCAAGACAAGATATTTCCGATTTTGGTTTTAACTCAACATTTACACACAAACAAAACGAAAACCTTACACTTTCTGGCGGAGTAAATATTGATATTTATAAAAGCAAAAACTTTAAGGTAATGAACGATTTATTGGGGGCTGATTTTTGGGTAGATATTGATCAATTTGCAGAAAGAGATTTTGCAGACCCAACAACAGCTCTTAGTGATATTAACCAACCAAACCATCTTATTAAAAATGGCGATAAATTTGGCTATAATTACGACATTAATATCGACACCTACAACGCTTTTGGGCAAGCAGAAGGAACTTCGGCAAAAATTGATTGGTTTTTAGGCGCATCTATAACCAATACTTCTTATTGGAGAACAGGACATATGCAAAATGGTTTATTTCCTGATAATTCACTTGGCAACTCTAAAAAGCAAAGCTTTCTTAATTATGGCATAAAAGCAGGTGCTATTTACAAAATAACAGGAAGACATCTTTTAAGGTTAAATGCCGCTTATTTAACCAAGGCTCCTTTTTCTAGAACCGCTTACGTTTCTCCTCGAACTAGAGACCAAGTTGTTCCTAACCTAAAAAGTGAATCAATTATGACTGGCGACTTTAGCTACATTGTTCGCTATCCAAAAGTAAAAACTCGTGCAACTATTTTTTACACAACAATTAAAGATAAAACATGGTCGAGAAGTTTTTACCATGATGCTTTAAATACTTATGTAAATTATATGATGACAGGTGTTGACCAATTATTTATGGGTGTAGAGTTTGGTGCAGAAGTAAACATTACACCTTCTTTAATTGCAAATGGTGCATTTACAAAAGGAGATTATATTTATAACTCAAGACCAACAGCAACCATTGTTCAGGACAACTCAACTACTGCTTTGGCAGAAAACAAAACCATTTATTTTAAAAATTATAAAATAGGAGGAATTCCACAAACAGCAGCATCGTTAGGCTTAAAATACAATTCTCCTAAATATTGGTTTACAGGATTAAACTTTAATTATTTTACAGATATATATTTAGATGCTAATCCTGATAGAAGAACAGAAGAAACAATCTCAAAATATGTAACCACCGACCCACAAATAGCAGAAGTTCTTAATCAAACAAAACTGAACGATGATTATACTTTGGATTTTTATGTTGGAAAATCGTGGAGGATAAAACATAAATATTACATACGGTTAAATGTTAATATTAATAATATCTTAAATAATACCGATTTCCAAACTGGTGGATTTGAACAACTAAGATACGACCAAAATAATATTGGGAAATTTCCACCTAAAATTGGCTACATGTATGGTAGAACCTATTTTGCAATGGTAAGTTTTTCTTTTTAACAACTAATTTAACTTAACAGAAATGAATATAAAAAACACAATTTTTACAATTTTAGCATCTAGCTTCATTTTTATCATTGGATGTAAAAAAGATTATGATTCTCCTCCCGTAACAATTCTACCAACAGGAAACATTATTACAATAGATTCTTTACGGAATATATATGTTTCTGTAGATTCTACGTTTACGGACGACATTTCTATTTATGCTGTTGTTTCTGCGGATGAAATGAGTGGAAATTTATATAAAAACCTTTACGTTCAAGATGGCACTAACGCTATTTTGTTAAAACTAACCTCTTCTAGCGATAAAACATTTTTCGAGGGAGACAGTGTTCGTATTGCTTTAAAAGGAACCATTATTTCAAGATACAAAAACATGCTTCAATTAGACAATGTTGACCCCACTCAAAACTTAATAAAGCAAAGCGGTAAAAACATTAATATAACACCTAAAGTTGTTACTATTAACGATTTAGCCCTTGTTGGAATTTACTCTCCTTATCAATCTCAATTGGTTCAATTAAATGATGTTGAATTTGCTTGCAGCGATGTTTGCAACACCTACGCAGACCCTGTTGCTCAAACTAATCAAAACAGAACATTAACTGACTCCTTAGGAAATTCAATTGTTGTGCGAACAAGTGGTTTTGCCAATTTTTCAGGAACATCTTTGCCTCAAGGAAAAGGGTCGTTTGTTGCTATTGTTTCTCAATATAACACAACAGTGCAATTAACAATTAGGAAATTAAGTGATTTAAATTTAACCGGCACAAGAAAAAATGTTTGTCCAAATTGTCCTTTTTACAAAAAGAATTTTGATGATGGAAGTATAACTTCTGGTGGGTGGGAATCTCAAATAGTAACGGGAACTTACAACTGGACTATTGGTACAATTGGCGGTGGCTCTTATGCCCAAATATCAAACTATAACGCAGGAAACACCGCAACAGAAACATGGCTAATATCGCCTGATTTTGATTTGTCAACCACAACTAACCCAGTATTAGCTTTTCAAAATGCTTACAAATACACAGGAACAGCCTTAAAACTATTTATAACTACTAATTATACTGGTAATGTTAGCACAACTTCTTGGACAGATATTACATCATCTGCAACTTGGTCAACAGGGGCTTTTACTTGGACTCCCTCTGGAAACATAAGCTTATCTGCTTATAAACAAGCAGGCGTAAGGTTTGCTTTTAAATACGTTGGAACAGCCATAGACGGAAGCACTTGGGAAATTGATGATATAACTTTAACAGATATTTAAACAAACACGACATGAAAAACACAAATTATATATTTATTTTATTATTAATCATAGCAACAATATTCACTTCTTGCGATAAAAAATATGTTGCTCCAGCTCCAAAAACCGTTCCTGTTGGAACTGTACTTACAGTTGCAGAGGTAAGAGCACTTTATGTAGCAGGAGAAACCGTAAGAATAACCCAAGATATGTCGGTTTATGGCGTTGTTACGGCAGATGAGACTACGGGTAATCTTTATAAAGAATCCTATATACAAGATGCAACAGGAGCTCTTTATTTAAGATTTACCTCTACCAGTAGTTTATACATTGGCGATTCTATAAGGGTAAATTTGAAGGGTGCAAAAATTTTAAAGTACAACCAAATGCTGCAAATAGATTCACTTGATGCAGATAATAACATTGTAAAAATAGCCACCCAAAAATACAGAACACCAGAAATTGTTACTATTGCAAACTTAAACGCAAACATGGAAGGTTACCAAGGAAAATTGATACAAATCGACAATGTTAAATTTGTTGAAAGAGGTCTGGGAATGTCTTATGCAGATGGAACAAACCAGGTTAGTGTTAGTAGGTTTTTAGAAGATATAAATGCCGCTCAGGCAGAAGTTAGAACAAGTGGTTATGCAAACTTTGCTAACGACACACTGCCAAATGGAAACGGAAGCTTTATAGGTATTTGTGCCCAATACAACTCAGGCATTCAACTACTTATCAGAAACCCTAACGAGCTTAGTTTAAATGGTCCTGTTCCTATTGTTTTAATTAAAAACTTTGACGATGCGAGTATTAATTCTGGTGGCTGGACAACTCAAATCGTAACTGGAACTTATAATTGGGTTATTGGTACTATTGGAGGTTCTTATGCTCAAATATCAAATTATAATTTGGGAAATACAGCTTCAGAAGCCTGGTTGATTTCTCCGAGCAACGATTTTAGCACGGCTAACTCTCCAACACTATCATTTAGAAATGCTTGGAAATATACTGGTGCCCCCCTACAATTAATGATTTCTACTAATTACGATGGTGTAAGTGCTCCATCAACAGCTACATGGACAGACATATCCGCTTCAGCTACTTGGTCGGCAGGAAACTTTGCTTGGGCTAATTCAGGTTCAATTGATTTATCTGCTTATAATACACAATCCAGCGTCTATATCGCCTTTAAATACACAGGGTCTGCTTCCGATGGAAGTACTTGGGAAATTGATGACATTAAAATCTTAAAATAAAATTTTTACAAACCTTTTAAACTAAACAATTATGAAAAAAATTTACACTCTTTTTTTGGGAATATTAATAATCGGTTCTATAGCCGATGCCCAAACAGTATTCCAAAGCAACCTAAGCTCTTGGGCAGGAGGAAATCCTACCGATTGGATGGGAAGTAAAACAAGTATTGCAGCATCAAGTGTTGTGGAGGTAACTACTGGTGCTACTTATGGCACAAGCATGGCATCATTAATTAACACAACAGCATCTCATAAAAGATT
>CAZVEW010000079.1:0-11130 GCA_964625955.1 uncultured Vicingus sp.
TAGAAGATTTGTTTACAGGGGCAGTCTATGATTTAAATACGGTAAGCTCTTTTACGTCTTATATTTATGATACAACTACAACAGCAAGATTTTTACTCAAATTTGGAGCCACAAAATTAATCAATACAACCAATGTTTCGTGTTTTGGAAATAATGATGGAATGATAAGGTTTGAAAAAAATTCGAGTAATAATTTTGATATTACTTGGAAAAATATTGCTGGAAATATAATTGTAAATAACACCAATATTTTAGGTTCTGATTCTTTATTAAATATAAGTGGAGGAACTTACATTATTGAAACTACCGATTTAACTTGTGGTACTACTATTGATACGGTAGTAGTAAACGAACCACCACAAATTAATGCACAATTTACCGCTGATAAAGATACTGTATATCTATCAAATGGCGGAAATATTAATTTTACAAATACTTCGAGCAATGCACTAAGTTATAACTGGGATTTTGGCGATGGAAATAATTCAACGTTAATTTCTCCTACTTATCAATACACACAACTTGGTAATTATTTTGTTACGTTAACAGCAGCTCAAAATACCAACTGCTTTAAAAATTTTAGTAAAAATATTACGGTTTTAGATTTAGCAACTGCTGTTAGTAAACTTAATGTAAATGACAATACAAAAGTTTGGATAAATAATCGGCAATTAATTGTAAAAGGAGATAAAATTAGCAGCCTTGAAGTAAGAAACACACTAGGTCAGTTATTGTTTACTTCAAACAGTAGAGATAACAAGCAAATATTTGATTTAACTACTTATAGTAGCCAAGTTTTTATTGTTTTTGTTCTTAGAGACAACAAAAAATCAATTTTTAAGGTTAGATTTATTAGGTAATACCAGTTTAACATCAAAATACCCGATATAAATCATTTCTATTTTTTTGGATTGGCATAAAGTTTAATATCTTCAGAAGTAATCGTATTATCGCACAGAATGATTAAACGTTCAACAATATTTCGTAATTCACGGATATTACCTGTCCAGTTTATTTTTTTTAATTCCCCTAGTGCGGAGCTATCCATTGCTATTTTTCTGCCATGGTCAATACAAAGTTGGTTTAGAAAGTAGTTTGCTAAAATAGGGACATCGTCTTTTCTATCATTTAAAGATGGAACATGAATTAAAATAACACTTAATCGGTGGTATAAATCTTCTCTAAAATTTGTTTCCTCAATTTCTTTCAACAAATCTTTATTTGTGGCTGCAATTACCCTAACATTTACTTTTATTTCTTTTTCGCCACCAACACGAGTAATTTTACTTTCTTGCAAGGCTCTTAATACTTTCGCTTGGGCAGACAAACTCATATCTCCAATTTCATCTAAAAACAGCGTGCCACCCTCTGCTTGTTCAAAGCAACCTTTACGCTGTTTAATGGCAGAGGTAAAAGCACCTTTTTCGTGTCCAAACAGTTCACTTTCAATTAATTCTGAAGGTATGGCAGCACAATTAACTTCAATAAAAGGAGCTTTGCACCTGTCAGATTTTTCGTGCAGACTTCTTGCCACTAATTCTTTTCCTGTTCCATTTCCACCTGTAATTAATACCCTTGCATCGCTTGGTGCAACTTTATTAATCATCTCTTTTACTAAATTAATTGCTTTAGACTCGCCAACAATTTCTGTTCCTTCTTTTCCTTTACTTATTTTTCTTTTTAATTTTTTTGTTTCTTGAACCAATTCTTTTCTGTCTATTGCATTGCGTACGGTTACTAATAATCTGTTTAAGTCTAACGGTTTGGCAATAAAGTCGTAAGCTCCTTTTTTTAATGCTTCAACGGCTGTTTCTATTGTGCCATGACCAGATATCATTACTATTGGTGTGTCTATTCCTAAATCAACGGTTTTTTCTAACACTTCAATGCCATCCATTAAAGGCATTTTAATATCACACATAATAAGGTCGTATTTACCTTGCTTAATTTTCTCTAAACCTTTCAAACCATCTTCCGCTTCATCAACTTTAAATTTTTCGTACTCTAGAATCTCTTTTAGTGTATTCCTAATCGGTCGTTCATCATCTATTATTAGTATGCTTGCCATTTTTTAGTGTTTAGTAAAAAGCTAATTATCACATTATTACATTAGCTAATTATTACATTAATTTTATCCTTTATACAAAAGCCATTTCCATAACTCTTTATAGCTTACTTTTTTGCCGTACATTAAAATTCCTGTTCTATAAATTTTTGCAGCAATCCAAGTTGTACCAATAAATCCTAAAATTAGTAAAGTCATTGATAGTAGTAATTGCCAAGTTGCCACCCCAAAAGGTATCCTTACCATCATAATAATTGGAGAGGTAAAAGGAATTATTGACAGCCAAAATGCAAATGCTCCATCGGGGTTATCCATTACTGTTGAAGCTACTGCAAATGAAAATATGAGTGGAATGGTAATGGGCATCATAAATTGTTGCGTGTCCGATTCACTATCAACGGCAGAGCCAACAGCGGCTAAAAGTGCTCCGTACAATAAATATCCTCCTAAAAAATAAAAAAGAAAAGAAACAACAATTTTTGTAATGGGTATTTCTGCCATTGAGTTTGCTATTTCTTGGTTAAAATCAATGTTTTTTGAAGCCGAAGCGTTTAAATTTTCTGTAATTTGTGCCTGACTAATTATTTGATTAGCTGAAGGGTTTGTTGTGTTTTGGAGTTTAGAGCCTAAAGTAATTCCTATTATGGTGTATAAAATTCCAGTTAATATTATCCAAGAAAGAAACTGGGTTAAGCCAACTAGGGCTATGCCAACAATTTTTCCCATCATCAACTGAAAGGGTTTTACAGATGAAATAATAATTTCTACTATTCGGCTTGTTTTTTCTTCAATAACGCCACGCATTATTTGCACACCATACATAAAAATAAAAAAATAAATGAGTATTGCACCCCCATAACCAATACCTGTACTTATGGCTACATTTTTTTCTTCTTCTTTACCTGTTTTCGCAATAGAAATGGCTTCTATTTTAACCGTTGGTTTTACCGCTTCTAATTGCTGTTTACTGATGTTAAATTTCTTTTTAAGTTCAATATTTCGTATTCCTTTTTCAATGGTGTTTTCTATTTTTCCTATGGTAGAGATGCCAGGCTGTTTTTTGTAAAATAATTGGGCAATAGAACTCTTTTTTGTGCTTGTTATGTATAAAATAGAGGTGTATTTTTCGTTATAGAAATCCTTTTTAGCTGCTTTAATAGATTTAAATTCGTAAGTAAATTGAATTGTTGGAGTATTTTCAAACTGATTAATAAAAGTACCTGTTTCGTCAATTACTTCAATGTTTTGGATGTCTTTTCCTTTTGTTGCTAACCAATAAGGTACAATCATTAAAAAAGCCATTAAAAGAGGTCCTAAAAGTGTCATTAGAACAAATGATTTCTTTTTAACTCTTGTTAAATATTCTCGTTTAATAATTAATAACGTTTTATTGTTCATTGTTTAACCTCCAATTCTTCTTCGTTTGCACTTATTTCGTTAACTTTTTGGATAAAAATATCATTCATGCTTGGAATTACTTCATTGATAGAAATGATGGTAACGTCATTGAGTATGGTGGCAATGAGTTGATTAATATTGGTGTTTTTATTGGCTTTAACTTTGGCGTAAGTTCTTTCTCCATCTTGTTTTGTATCAACTAATTCAAAACCTGTCCAAAGTGCATTGGTAAAGGCTATCTTACTACCTATGTAAACGATTTCGTAAGTGTTAGATTTGTAAGTATCTTTTATTTCTTTTACGTTTCCATCTAATATTTTTTTCGATTTATTAATGAGTGCAATGTTATCGCAAATTTCTTCAACAGATTCCATGTTATGGGTCGAGAAAATGATGGTAGAGCCTTTGTCTCGTAGTTCTAAAATTTCTTTTTTGATAAGGTTGGTATTTATTGGGTCGAAACCACTAAAAGGTTCATCTAAAATAAGCAATTTTGGTTCGTGTAAAACGGTGGTTATAAACTGTACTTTTTGAGCCATTCCTTTCGATAATTCTTCAATTTTTTTATCCCACCACTCCATTATTTCAAATCTTTTAAACCATTCTTTTAATTTATAAATGGCTTCAGATTTTTCCATTCCTTTTAGTTGGGCTAGATAAATAGCTTGCTCACCAACTTTCATTTTTTTGTACAAACCACGTTCTTCGGGCAAATAACCAATTTGGCTAATATGTTTTGGGGATAAGATTTCTCTTTCAAAAAAAATTTCTCCTTTATCTGGACCTGTAATTTGGTTAATTATTCTTATTAATGTAGTTTTTCCTGCACCATTTGGACCTAACAAACCAAATATACTTTGTTTATCAACATGCAATGAGATGTTGTGTAATGCTTGGTGTGATGCGTATTTTTTGTAAACACGTTTTACGTGAAGTAATTCCATAAAACAAAAATAATGTATTCTAATTTAGTAATAAAAAAAACCTCTTAATTAAGAGGTTTTATAAAATATGACATAAAATTATCTTTCATCAATTGCAACAAAATCTCTTTTTGTTGCACCAGTATAAATTTGCCTTGGTCGACCAATAGGAGCACCATCTTCAATCATTTCTTTCCATTGAGAAATCCAACCAGGTAATCTGCCTAAAGCAAACATAACAGTAAACATTTCTGTTGGTATATTTAAAGCTCTGTAAATAATGCCAGAATAAAAATCGACATTTGGATATAATCCTCTAGTTTTAAAATATTCGTCATTTAGGGCTACTTCTTCTAATTTTCGAGCAATATCGAGTACAGGGTCATCAACACCAAGAGCAGCTAAAACATCGTCTGCTGCTTTTTTAATTATTGTGGCTCGTGGGTCAAAATTTTTGTAAACTCTGTGTCCGAAGCCCATTAATCTGAAAGGATCATTTTTATCTTTTGCTTTGGCAATCCATTTATCTAAATTACCTCCATCATTTCTAATTGCTTCAAGCATTTCTATAACAGCTTGGTTTGCACCACCATGTAAAGGCCCCCAAAGTGCAGAAACACCTGCAGAAATAGAAGTATATAAATTAGCTTGTGATGAGCCAACAACTCTAACGGTAGCGGTAGAGCAGTTTTGTTCGTGGTCGGCATGAAGTATTAATAGTTTATTTAATGCTTTGGCTACCACAGGGTTTACTTCGTATTCTTTTGTAGGCATAGAAAACATCATGTGTAGAAAATTTTCGCAGTAATTTAATTTGTTTTGAGGGTAAACAACAGGGTGTCTCATGGTGTTTTTAAATGCCCAAGCGGCTAAAGTTGGTACTTTTGCAATTAAGCGGTGCATGGTTAAATCAACGGCTTCTTGGGGTCTGTTAGGGTCTTGAGATTCTGGATAAAAAGTAGATAATGTGCTTAGTGATGCTGCTAAAATTCCCATTGGGTGGGCTTTGGCAGGATATGCCTCAAAAAATATTCTCATATCTTCATGTATTAAAGTATGAGAAGTGATGCTGTTTTTAAAATTTGTATATTCTTCTCTGTTGGGCAGTTTACCATAAATTAATAGGTAAGCAACTTCTAAAAACTCTGCTTTATCGGCCAATTGCTCAATAGGATAACCTCTATAACGTAATATTCCTTCTTCTCCATTTAAAAAAGTTATGCTACTTTTTGTAGAGCCAGTATTTTTAAATCCTGGGTCAATAGTTATGTAACCTGTTTCGCTTCTTAATTTAGCAATATCTATTGCTCTTTCGTTTTCTGAACCTTGAATTACGGGAAATTCATACACTTTTCCGTCTAATTCAATTTTTGCTACTTCACCCATTTTCTCAAATTTAAATAATTAATACTTTTGTTGTCGAACCTTTCGCGAATTTAGTCATCAGAATATGATTTTCCAAATAATTAATATTAAAAATTGTTAATTACGGGCGAATGTCTTATCTGCTACAAACTATTAACTTGAAATAAAGAAGCTGCATTATTCAATGCAGCTTCCGTAATAAAAAAAAGAGTAATGTGTTACTTTTTTAAAAAGTTGAAATCTCGCCCTAAATAGTTGGCAGAAGCTCCTAGCATTTCTTCAATTCTAAGTAGTTGGTTATATTTTGCCATTCTATCGGAACGAGAGGCAGAGCCTGACTTTATTTGTCCAGTATTTAAAGCAACTGCCAAATCGGCAATAAAACTATCGGAGGTTTCTCCAGAACGATGACTAATTACTGAAGTAAAAGATGCTTTATGGGACATACTTACCGCATTAATTGTTTCCGTTAAAGTTCCTATTTGGTTTAATTTAATTAAAACAGAGTTGGCAGATTTTTCTTCAATTCCTCTTGCTAATCTATCGGTGTTGGTAACAAAAATATCATCACCAACTATTTGAATCTTATCTCCAATTGCTGCGGTTAATTTTGTCCAACCCGACCAATCATCTTCTGCTAATCCGTCTTCGATAGAAATAATGGGGTATTTATTAATCCATTCTTTCCAGTAGTCAACCATTTCGTCAGAGGTTCGTTTTTCTCCTGTAGATTCAAATTCATATATTTTTGTTTCTTCATTGTAAAATTCAGAAGCAGCAGCATCTAAAGCAATGTAAACATCATCTCCGGGTTTGTATCCTGCTTTTTCTATGGCTATTAAAATGGTTTCTATGGCTTCTTCGTTTGATCCTAAATTTGGGGCAAAACCGCCTTCATCACCAACATTAGTTGCATGTCCATTACTTTTAAGTACTGCTTTTAGGTGGTGAAATATTTCCGCAACCATTCTTAAAGCTTCGGCAAAAGTTGATGCTCCGACTGGCATTACCATAAATTCTTGAATGTCTATTTTATTATCGGCATGAGAACCTCCGTTTAAAATATTCATCATCGGAATAGGTAAAGTGGTAGCATTTACTCCTCCAATATAATTGTACAAGGGAATGCCTGTTTCTTCTGCTGCAGCTCTTGCCACAGCCATAGAAACGCCCAAAATTGCATTTGCACCTAAGTTGCCTTTGTTGGGCGAACCATCTAATTGAATAAGCGAATTATCTATGGCGGTTTGCTCTAAAACATAAGCTCCTTGTAATTCTTTTGAAATAATGGTATTAATGTTTTGCACCGCTTTTAAAACGCCTTTACCTAAAAACATTCCTTTATCTCCATCACGCAGTTCTACAGCCTCGTGTTTACCTGTTGATGCCCCAGAAGGTACTGCGGCTCTACCTAAAATTCCATTTTGAGTGATAACATCTACTTCGACTGTTGGATTTCCTCTAGAATCCAAAATTTGTCTTGCATGAATTTGAGCAATGTAAGTCATTTTACTTAAATTTTAAATTAATTATAATTGAGATTATTTATTTTGTTAAAACTTCATCAATCATTCCATAATCTTTAGCTTCTTGGGCAATCATCCAATAATCTCTATCGCTATCTTTTTCTACTTGTTTAAAGGGTTTTCCAGAATGATTTGAAATAATTTCGTATAATTCTTTTTTTAATTTTAATATCTCTTTTACGGTAATTTCCATGTCGGTTGCTTGCCCTTGAGCTCCGCCCATTGGTTGGTGTATCATTATACGTGAATGGGGTAAAGCGGTTCTTTTCCCTTTTGCTCCAGCACACAACAAAACAGAGCCCATTGATGCCGCCATTCCTGTACAAATTGTAGCTACATCTGGTTCAATGTATTGCATGGTGTCGTAAATTCCTAATCCAGCATAAACGCCACCACCCGGGGAATTTAAATAAATTTGTATGTCTTTTTTAGGGTCAACCGATGCTAAAAAGAGTAATTGAGCTTGAATAATATTGGCAACATAATCGTTAATTCCTGTGCCAAGAAAAATAATTCTATCCATCATTAATCTTGAAAAAACATCCATTGATGCAACGTTCATTTGTCGTTCTTCAATAATTGTTGGTGAAATATAATCCGCTTGTATTGAAACGTATTTATCGTAAGTTGTGCTACTTATGCCTCTGTGCTTTGTAGCATATTTTCTAAATTCATCTTTATCGAACATCTTTTTTTAGTTTTAAATTATTAGGTAAAAATAGACGACTAATTTAATATTTTATGTCGTATGATATGCATTTATTTTTTTATTTTATTGAACAAAAAAAATCCCGATAATTATCGGGATTTTTTATTATTTTTTATCGTAAACTAATTTAATAAAGTCTTCGTAACTAATTTCTTTTTCTTTTAGTTTAAATGATTTCTTATACAAATCCATTAGTTTATTATCGTATAGCATGGCAAAAATATTTCTTGCTTCTTCTTTGTTTTGTAGTACCCTGTTGGCTGTTTCTGTAAGTTCATCATCATTGTTTGCCGGCAAGCCCATTCCTGCCATTTGCTGGGCTAATAAACCTTTGGTGTGTTCAATTACTTCTTCGTTAGAAACAGTGATGTTGTTTTCTTTAATTATTTTGTTTTCGATTAATTGCCATGTTAAACTTTTTGCATATTCGTCATACTCTGCGTCAACCTGTTCGGGTAAAATAGGTTTTTCGTTAGAGGCTACTATCCATTTTTTTAAGAATTCGTTGGGCAAGGATAATTTAAGTTTTTCGATAAGTTTGTTTTGGATGTCGGCTTTTAATTTTCTATCGCTATCAACGGATAATCCTTTGCTAAGTTCATCGGAAATTTTGCTTCTAAATTCTTCTTCAGAGTTAACGGTTTTTGGTCCGAAAACTTTATCAAATAAATCTTGGTTAATTGCTGCTGGTGTTACATGGTTAATTTTTTCAACGGTATATTTAAATTTAGCAATAATTGATTTTAGTTGGGTGGTATCTACGCCTAAAGCAGATGCTTGGTCGGTTTCGTGTTCGGATATTTTTTTAGGGTCTAAATTAAAAACATCACCAGCCTTAGCTCCAACAAGACTTTTTTGTAATTTTTTATCGGTTACAGCTTCAATAATTATTACGGATGAGTTGCTGATTCCTCCTTCAACAATTTCTCCTTTACCGTCTAATTCTTCAAATTTACCAAATAGCATATCTTCTGCAGCAGCAATAGCTGGGTTAGTCATTTTTCCATATCTTTTGGCTACATCGGCTATGTATTTATTTACATCTTTTTCTGCTACTTTAATCTTATAGGTATTGAATTTAAACTTGTCGTTTATCTCGATTTTAAACTGAGGAGCTAAACCTACTTCGTATTTAAACTCAAAATCTTTTTGATTTTCCCAATCTATTGCATTTTGGTCTTCCAATTTAGGAAGAGGACTACCTAAAACATCTAATTTTTCTTCGGTAAGGTAATTTTGTAATGATTCTGATAGAATTTTATTAATTTCATCAACAATAACATTTGTTCCAACCATTTTTTTTATCATACCCATTGGAACATGCCCTTGTCTAAAGCCTGGAACATTGGCTTTTTTTCTATGATCTTTTAAAATTTTATCAACTTTTTCTTGATAATCGGCTTGGTTTAACTGCACTTTGATGATAGCATTTAAATCATCTACTTTTTCTTGTGTAATATTCATTAAAAATATATTTTATCTTTTGTTAAATTAAAAAAAGGTACAAGGTAAGGGATTACCTTTTTCCTTATACCTCTTTTTTTACTTGTGCGGGTGAAGGGACTCGAACCCCCATGCCGTGAAGCACTAGATCCTAAGTCTAGCGTGTCTACCAATTTCACCACACCCGCAAATGGATTGCAAAAATACTACTTTTTACCTTTTTGGCAATATATTAATTAATATATTTTAACTAATTCCTTTTAGGAGGTTTTGGTAAAAAGAGCCTACTAAAGGTAGGGCTTTTTTTTCACTATTAATAGCACTGATTATGCCTAAAATTAAGAAAACAAGCAAGCCAATGTAGCATAGATTAATTAATATGGCTAATATCCAACCTAAAATTGGAATAAATACTAAAATTATGCTCGCAATCATCATACTAAACCCTGTGATGTAGAGCCCTAATGCTTGACGAAGATGAAAAATTCCTAATTCAGATTTATTTTTTGTGTCAGCGTTAAGTACAAGTGCAATAATTAAGCCTATTAGGGTACAGTAACTTAATATTGCTACAATTTTACCTTGATCATTAACTTGAAGGCTTGGTGTGTTATTATTTTCTTCCATAATTATATGTTTTTCCCAAATATAACTAATTTATTGGTTATTGATGAAATTTATTATTTTATCTTTTTCATTTGGGTGAAACCAAGTGTAATTGGCATCTTTTTTAAACCAAGCCATTTGTCTTTTGGCATACCTTCGGGTGTTCACTTTAATTTTTTCGATGGCTTCTTCTAAAGTAAAAATGCCATCTAAAAAATTAAATAATTCGGTATAACCTACAGTTTTTAAAGCGTTATAATTCTTAAATTTACTTAGCACTTTCACTTCATCAAGCAAGCCGTTTTCCATCATCTCATCAACACGCATATTTATTTTGCTAAAAAGCTCGTTTCTATCTCTTTGCAGTACAATTTTAACAATATTAAATGGTCTTTTTTGTTTTTTTCCTTGTCGTAATTTTGAGTATGTTTTTCCTGTTACTAAACAAACTTCAATGGCTCGTTGCAATCGGTTAACATTATTTAAATCTATTGTTTTGTAAAATGCTGGGTCGAGTTGTTTTAATTTTTCTTGAAGTATAACAATGCCATGTTGTTGGTAAAGTAAATTAATTTGTTTTCTAATTTCAATATTTGCTTCGGGCAAACCATCATCAAAACCATTGCAGAGTGCATCAATGTATAAGCCAGAACCTCCTGTTAATAGAATAACATTATGTTTTTTAAATAATTTGCTTAGTAATTTTAGGGCATCTTTTTCAAAATCGTTTACATTGTAATTAGATGTAATATTCTGAAAATCAACAAAATGATGTTTAATATTTTGCATTTCTGCAGCAGTAGGTTTGGCTGTGCCGATGTTTAATTCTTTGTAAAATTGACGAGAATCGGCAGAAATAATTTCGGTATTAAAATATTGTGCAATTTTTACACACAGAGCTGTTTTTCCTACGGCTGTTGGTCCTGTAATTACGACTAAAGTGGATTTAAGGTTTGATGTTTGAGGTTGGAAGTTCAAGGTTTGAGGTTTGAGGTTGGAAGTTCAAGGTTTGAGGTTTGATGTTTGAGGTTGGAAGTTCAAGGTTTGAGGTTTGAAGTTTGAGGTTTGAGGTTTTAATTACTGGTAATCGTCAAA
>CAZVEW010000080.1:0-10884 GCA_964625955.1 uncultured Vicingus sp.
AACGTTTCTGCAACCTCAAGAAATTTAAATACTACTAAAAAATTGTTGGAGATGACAATTTCCTAATTTCCGTCATTCCGTACTTGATACGGAATCTACCCAAATTTAATCCGTTTATTAAAAATAGATTTCCAGTCAAGCTGAGAATGACGATTATTTTTAATTAATTTTAAACTTTAAAATTATTCCCTCGAGGGGATTATAGGGGTGACCTCTCTAAATCACCCTCCTTAATCCTCCCTTGAGGGAGGAAACTGACAAATTGAACAACTTAACTCCATTAGCAGAACGACTTAGACCGAATGATTTCGATAATTATATCGGACAACAACATTTAGTTGGTAAGAATTGTACGCTCCGTAATTTTATCGAAAAGGGGGTAATTCCTTCTATGATATTTTGGGGTCCTCCTGGGGTTGGAAAAACTACCTTAGCCAACATTATTGCCAATTATTTAAAGCGACCTTTTTATACCTTAAGTGCCATCAACTCTGGCGTTAAAGATATTAGAGAAATTATTACAAAAGCCAAGTCGCAACAATTTTTCGGTACCAATAACCCTGTTTTATTTATTGATGAAATTCATCGTTTTAGCAAATCGCAACAAGATTCTTTGTTAGGAGCTGTTGAAAAAGGAGTCATTACTTTAATTGGTGCAACCACCGAAAATCCTTCTTTTGAGGTGATTTCTGCTTTACTTTCTCGTTGTCAGGTTTACATTTTAAAAGAACAAAGCAAAGAAGATTTATTGCAATTGATTGACATTGCCTTAACTACCGATGAAGAACTTAAAAAGAAAAAAGTTGATATTAAAGAATATGAAGCCTTATTACAACTTTCGAGTGGAGATGCCCGAAAACTCCTAAATACCTTAGAAATTGTAGTGAACAGTTTTGACACCGATAAAATTGAAATTACCAATGATTTGGTGTTGGAGATTGTGCAACAAAACATTGTCCGTTACGATAAAACGGGCGACCAGCATTACGATATTATTTCTGCATTTATCAAATCTATAAGAGGTAGTGACCCAAATGGTGCAATTTATTGGCTTGCCAGAATGTTAGAAGGTGGTGAGGATATGAAATTTATTGCTCGAAGACTGTTAATTTCTGCCGCTGAGGATATCGGAAATGCCAACCCGACAGCTTTGGTAATTGCCAATAATTGCTTTCAAGCGGTAAATGTAATAGGTTTCCCTGAAGGAAGAATTATTCTCTCACAAACAGTAGTTTATTTGGCTAATTCCCCTAAAAGTAATGCGTCTTATAAAGCCATACAAGCAGCACAAGAATTAGTAAGAACCACAGGAAACCTTTCTATTCCACTTCACCTCAGAAATGCTCCAACCAAATTGATGAAAGATATTGGTTATGGTGCTGATTATAAATATTCGCACAATTACGAAGATAGTTTTAAAAGCCAAGAATATTTACCTGATGAAATAAAAGGTACTAAATTTTACGAACCCGGCAACAATGTTAAAGAAGCAAGTTTTAGAAAGTTTTTAAAAGACAAATGGAAAGATAAATACAATTATTAATGTGATAATTAGATAATTTGATGATGAAATAATGTGATAATGAATTTTTTGTATCCCCTTGAGGGGATTATAGGGGTGATTTATTAACAATTAAACTTTTAAACATGAACTTAGAAATAGACAAAAAAACATACAATGAAATTGCAGCGATTATTCACAGTGACAAAAGTCCTGTTGGAATAGATGCGAAAAAAACACACATCTTAATTTTAAAAACCCTAGCTGACTTAAGTGAAAAAATGGACAGACTAGAAAAAGAAATTGCTGAATTAAAGAAGTAAATTAGCTTTTCAATTGAACCGCCAACAAGGTATTTTTCAATAAACTAGCGATAGTCATTGGTCCAACACCACCTGGTACAGGAGAAATAAAAGCACATTTTGGAGCTACTTCATCAAATTTTACATCACCTAATAATCTAAATCCAGATTTTTTAGAGTTGTCTTCTATTCTGTGAATACCAACATCAATAACAGTTGCTCCTTCTTTAACCATATCGGCAGTAACAAATTCAGGTTTACCAATGGCAACAATTAAAATATCTGCCGAAGCAGCAACTTCTTTTATATTTACTGTTCTACTGTGGGCTAAGGTAACGGTGCAATTTCCAGGATAAGCTTTTCGTGCCATCAATACACTCATAGGAGAGCCAACAATGTGACTTCTGCCTAACACCACACAATGTTTTCCTTCCGTTGGAATGTTATAATGTTTTAGCATTTGAATAATTCCGAAAGGTGTTGCAGGTAAAAAACTTGGTAAATCCAATAACATCTTTCCTAAACTAACGGGGTGGAATCCATCTACATCTTTACTTGGAGCAATCGCTTCAGTAATTTTTTGTTCATTGATGTGATTTGGCAAAGGCAACTGGACGATAAATCCATCAATGTCATCATTGTTGTTTAGTTGATCTATTTCTGATAATAACGCTTCCTCACTAATATCACTTTCTAACTTAACTAAAGTTGAGCTAAAACCAACTCTTTCACATGCTTTAACTTTAGCATTTACATAAGTTTTGCTTGCTCCATCTTCACCAACTAAAACAGCAGCTAAATGAGGAATTTTACTTCCGTTAGCTTTCAGTTTTTCAACTTCTGCTGCTATTTCATCTTTAATTTTATTGGCAACTTCTTTTCCGCTTACTAATTGCATGGTGTTTAGTTTTTGGTGTTTAG
Source organism: uncultured Vicingus sp. (assembly GCA_964625955.1). Lineage (GTDB taxonomy): Bacteria > Bacteroidota > Bacteroidia > Flavobacteriales_E > Vicingaceae. The sequence continues at coordinate 2,725 of CAZVEW010000080.1, forward strand.
TTTTTGGTGTTTAGTGTTTGGTTTTTGGTGTGTAGTGTGTAGTGTGTAGTGTTTTGGATTGGCCATACACCAACAACTAAACACCAAAAACCAATATTATCTTTTCGGCATATTCTGCATCATTTTTGCCATCTTTTTCTTATCGCCCATCATGCGCATCATTTTACTTGTTTGGTCGAATTGTTTAATTAATTTATTTACTTCCTGTATAGAAGTTCCGCTGCCATTGGCAATTCGTTTTCTTCTACTGCCATTTAATAATTTTGGGTGAGTTCTTTCTTGTGGAGTCATTGAATGAATAATAGCTTCAATTCCTTTAAAAGCATCATCATCAATATCCATATTTTTCATGGCTTTACCAACACCAGGAATCATTCCCATTAAATCTTTTACATTCCCCATCTTTTTAATTTGGGCAATCTGACTCATGAAATCGTTAAAATCGAATTGATTTTTGGCAATTTTCTTTTGCAATTTTCTGGCAGCTTCTTCATCGTATTGCTCTTGGGCTCGTTCAACTAAACTTACCACATCACCCATACCTAAAATTCTGTCAGCCATACGTTCTGGATAAAAAATATCCAAGGCTTCCATTTTTTCGCCCGTACCTACAAATTTTATTGGCTTATCAACCACCGTTCTGATAGATAAAGCTGCTCCACCCCTTGTATCACCATCTAATTTGGTTAATACAACACCATCAAAATCTAATCTATCGTTAAAAGTTTTGGCTGTATTTACCGCATCTTGTCCAGTCATGGCATCGACAACAAATAGTGTTTCTTGAGGAGAAACTGCTTTCTTTACCTGTGCAATTTCATTCATCATTTGCTCATCAATAGCCAAACGACCGGCAGTATCAATAATAACTACATTATGTCCATTATTTTTGGCATGGCTAACAGCTTTTTTAGCAATATCAACAGGGTTTTTATTCTCTTTATCGCTCCAAACCTCAACACCTACTTGTTCTCCTAAAACATGCAATTGGTCAATTGCTGCAGGTCGGTAAACATCGCCAGCAACTAGTAAAGGATTCTTTCCTTTTTTATTTTTTAGATGTAGGGCTAGTTTTCCAGAGAAAGTTGTTTTTCCAGAACCTTGTAAGCCAGCAATTAAAATTACAGCAGGATTTCCTTTAATGTTAATGTCAACCATTCCTCTCCCCATGAGTTTAGTTAACTCTTCATGGGTAATTTTAACCATTAATTGGTTGGGAGATATGGCATTAATTACATTTGCACCAAATGCTTTTTTCTTAACGGTGTCGGTAAATTGTTTAGCAACTTTATAGCTAACATCGGCATCGAGTAATGCCCTGCGGATTTCTTTTACTGTTTCGGCAACATTAATTTCTGTTACCTGACCTTGACCTTTTAATACTTTAAAGGCTCTCTCTAACTTATCGGATAAATTATCAAACATTTGTATATCGTTTTCTGAACGAACAAAGTTAATATAAATTTACATTTGCGAAAAAATGCTTACTTAATTTTTTAAAACTACAAATTGTTTATCTAAAGGATTTAAATTTTCAATCAATTCATCTATTATATCTTCTCCATAAAACAACAATAGAGAGATAAAATTATCGTGTCTTTCTTGCAGAGAATTATTTGGGAATAATTTATCTTTAAGGTTTTTAATTTGATTAACAGCCACTTCTTCTTTTTGTTTTTCGGACTTAATTAAGCGATTTTCTATTTTTTTTAGTGCTTTTAAACTCTTCTGCAACTCGGCTTTTATCATGGCTTGTAATGAAGCATCAATATTTTCTGACTTCTTAGCAATACCATTAAAAACCGCTTCAATTGTTTTTTTTTCTTCTTTTAACTCTAAAACAACAGCAGAAACATTTTTTAAATATTCTTTAATTAAGAAATTAGTTTCCTTAAACAAATCTGTTGGTGTTATTCCTAATTTCTGTAATCGTTTATTGCTGCCCTTATCAATAAATAATACTGAATTTCTTAATACTAAAATTGGAAAAGAAATGTTATTTGCAGCAAACATTTCTTTTAATTGAAACCAATATGCTAGTTCGCCACCGCCACCAATATACGCCAAATTGGGTAAAATCTTTTCTTGATACATACATCGCATTGGTGCATTCGGACTAAATCGTTCAGGGTAATTGTTTAATTCTTGGATAATTTCAGTTTCAGAAAATTGAATTTTTGTGTTTAAAACCTTGTATTTTTCCTCCTCAAAAACAATGCGTTCCCTTAACCCTTCTTGTAGATAAAATAGATTGATTTCTCTTGGTGTAACTTGAGGTTTAAAGCCCAATTCTTTTAATTTTTGAGATGTTTGGTTGATTAAAGTGTGATTTTCTCTAGAAATCAATTCGCTCTTAAACTCATCAATAAATAACTTTTTCAACTTTTCATCATCACCATCAATAATTACCAATCCATATTTCTCAAACAAATGATTCACGATTCCTTTAATGGCTTGGGCATAGGTGTTTTCAGGTTTGTAAAATTTAGAAAATAAAGCTAAAATATTTTTCGTACCGGCTCTATCTCCTAAATCGGTTTTTAGTGCTGACAATAATTCTTCAATTCCTTCTAATTTCATCTGTCCGACAGTTCCTTTTTTAATGTTGGTTAAATTGTACTGTTTTTTAAATAAATTAAAATGATTGATTTCCTCAAAATCATGGTCTTCGGTTGCCATCCAATACACTGGCACAAAATTATTTTCGGGATATTTTTTATTTAGTTCTTTCGCTAAGTTTATGGTAGAAACTATCTTGTAAATAAAATAAAGCGGGCCTGTAAAAAGATTTAACTGATGACCTGTTGTTACCGTAAAACAGTTGTCATTATTGAGTTCTTGAATGTTTGTTTTTGTTTCTTGAGAGGTTTCAGTATGTTGGTATTGTTGTGTTAAAGCTTCTGTTAAAACAGTTCTATTTATAGGCAATTGTTTTCGTTCATCTATAATTTTAGCAAAAGAGGCTATGTTATAATACTGATTGTAAAAAAGTTTTAATGCTTCTTTTTCTTCTAAATAATCAGTTATTATTTTAGAAAAGTAGCCTGTTTGGTAATATGGTGTGAGAGTTTTTTTCATTGTCACAAATATAGTTGAAACTATGCACTTTCACTGCATTTTGCTTTAGCTTCTAAAAATTTATCTTGTTCTTCTCCTTTGTACTACTATCTGTGTGAAAGTCTTGGTGTTTTTCTGTGATCAAGTCATCAATCATCATTTCAACTTTTTTCTTTAAGTTTATGTAGTTTTCCTATGGACTTTGCAACTATCATTGATACAGCAGCATCTCCAGTAACATTAACGGTAGTTCTGCACATGTCTAGTGGTCTGTCTATTGCAAAAATTAAGGCTAATCCTGCTTCGGGTATTCCCGCTTGTCCGAGAACTATAACTAACATTACCATTCCTGCACCAGGAACTGCAGCAGAACCAATTGAAGCTAAGGTTGCTGTAACAATTATCCCTAACTGGGTCATTAAGTCTAAGTTCATTCCAAAAGCTTGAGCAATAAAAACGGCAGCAACAGCTTGATATAAACTGGTCCCGTCCATGTTGATGGTAGCTCCAATGGGCAACACAAAACTGGCTACTTCTTCATCAACTCCTAAGTGTTCTTCAACGCATTCCATGGTAACGGGTAGAGTGGCAGCACTGGAACTTGTAGAAAAAGCCAATAGTTGAGCTGGAGAAATTCCCTTAAAAAAGAAGCTTGGCGATTTCTTAGTAAATATTTTAACTATTAAGACATAAATACCAATCATTATGGTTAATCCTAATACGATTGAGAAAGCGTACCAAAGTAAAGCTTGGAATAAATCTAAACTGGGGGATTCAGCCACCAAAGCAGCTAATAAAGCAAAAACACCAAAAGGAGCAGAGAGCATAATTAAATCAATGAGTTTTAGAATAACTTCGTTAAAACCATCAAAAAAGTCTTTTACAGGTTTGGCTTTATCAGCAGGAATTAAAATTAAGCCCATCCCAAAAAAGATGGCAAATACAATAACTTGTAACATGTTACCATTACCGCTTGCCGCAGCAACAATGTTGCTTGGAATTAAATTTTGCAAGGCCTGCAACGGACCAGTCTCTTTTTGTTGAGCAGCAGCTTCTTGCCTTTTTGCGGCATCTTCTTTGTAGTTATTTAGGAGCTCTGTTCTTGTTTTTTGAGAAATGCTTTTACCCGGTTGAATAATATTTACGACTCCTAAGCCAATGGTAACAGCCAGTACAGTTGTAATAATGTAAGTAGCAATTGTTCTTCCTCCCATTTTAGAGAGTTTAGAAATATCTTTTAAATCAGATACACCTTTTATGAGCGAGGCTAAAATTAATGGGACGGCAATTAATTTTAGAGCATTGATAAACATTTTACCAAAAGGTTTTATCCAATCTTTAATAAAATCTGCTCCCCAAGAAAATTGAATTAATATTAAAGCACAAGCCACACCAAGTAACATTCCTATTACTATTTTCCAGTGTAAAGCGAGTTTTTTCATTTAAGGGGAGTTTGTAAAGTTTGAAAATTGAAAAGTTTATAAAGTTGTAATGGCTTAGTTTGTTCGTGTAAAATTAATATGCAAAACTTCAATTATTTAATTGGCTTGTTCTACTCCTTAATAAATGATTAACCATTACCAAGGCAGCCATACTTTCTACAATAACAACTGCTCGTGGTAACACACAGGGGTCGTGCCTTCCCTTACCTTCAATTGTTACTTCTTGCAATTTATTGTTAACAGTTTTTTGCTTTTTCATGATGGTTGCCACAGGTTTAAAAGCTACGTTAAAAAAAATGTCTTCTCCGTTGCTAATGCCTCCTTGAACGCCTCCTGAATTGTTGGTTCTTGTCTTTACGTTTTTATTGGTTACATAAAACTCATCATTATGATGTGAACCTTTTTGAGTAACGCCATTAAATCCTGAGCCAATTTCAAAACCTTTAGTAGCGTTAATACTTAACATTGCTTTTGCCAAATCTGCCTCTAGGCGGTCAAAAACAGGTTCGCCTAATCCAACGGGAGAACCAGTAATTACACAACTTACCGTTCCGCCAATGGTGTCTCCTTCTTTTCTAATTTTATCAATGAAATTAAACATCATGTCAACCAAATTTTTATCTGGACAACGAACTGGATTGTTGTAGGTATTGTTTAAATCTAAGGTTGTATAATGTTTTAGCACTTTTATTTCTCCAACTTGCGATACGTAAGCATTTACCTTAATTCCGTAATAATTTAAGATTTGTTTGGCAATTGCTCCGCCAACTACACGGCAAGCAGTTTCTCGGGCAGAACTTCTTCCTCCACCTCTGTAATCTCGTATGCCATATTTTGTTTCATAAGTGTAATCGGCATGAGATGGTCTAAATTTATCTTTAATATGCGAATAATCTTTGCTTTTTTGATTGGTATTTTTAATAAGAAATCCAATGGGTGTACCTGTGGTTATGCCTTTAAAAATGCCTGATAAAATTTCAACCACATCGTCTTCTTTACGTTGGGTGGTAATTTTAGATTGTCCAGGTTTTCGTTTGCTTAGTTCATCTTGAATAAATTCAATATCTAATTTTAAACCAGCAGGACAGCCATCTACAATACCACCAATTGCCTCGCCATGAGATTCACCAAAAGTGGTTAATTTAAAGATATTTCCGAAAGAATTTCCTGCCATTGCTACTTGTTTAGCTCAATTAAACTGTCGATTTCAATTTTTAATTTTGGTAAATGAGAAATAATAATTGACCAGATATTTTCATCAGAAATACTATCGTAAGCATGTATAACCAAATTTCTTAAGCCTATTATTGATTTAGCGTCAGTTATTTTGTCTTCAAAAGATTGGTCTTTTGTTAAAATTCGATTTATTGCTTCTCCAATTATCTCTAAATCTCTTTCAATGGCTCTTTTGAGCATAATATTTTTTTGATATTCAAAAAAGTTTTTTTCTTTTTCTTCAAAGTACTTTTCTATTTCATTAATAGCAAACTTTATATCAAAAAGCCATTTTAGAATTTTCTCATCCATAAATTAATTTTTTATTTTTATTAATGGATTTTATAAGAATGGGATTTTTTAAGGTTTGTTCTTCGATTAAATCAATCTTTCTATGTAATAGATTTTTTAGTTTAGTTTTAAATAAGGTATAATTTTTAAAATAAGAAGATATGTTAAAGGGTTTAAATTTTACCAACAAATCAATATCGCTATCTTTGGTAAAGTTTTTTGTAGTAGCCGATCCAAATAAAAATAGTGTTTCTACGTGATGTTCATCACACAAAGCTTTTAATTCTCTTTTGTTTTTTAAAACAATTTCCATAACCCAAAAATAATCATTTTTGAATTAATAGAACACAAATCGGACAGAATACCTGTTGGTAGAGGAGAGATAGAAACAAAATCTTTCACATTTAAAATAACATCACTAATTAAAAGAGATTTTATAGATTTAAAGATAAATTTATAATCCTACTCACTAAATTATTACTTTTGCCATCTTAAAAAATATTACCATGATAACAGCACACAACATATCGTTACAATACGGGAAAAGAGTTTTATTTGATGAAGTAAATATAAAGTTTACAGCAGGAAATTGTTATGGCATTATTGGTGCAAATGGAGCAGGAAAATCCACTTTCTTAAAAATACTAGCAGGAGAATTATCTCCTAACGCTGGCAATGTAACCGTTGAACCCGGTAAACGAATGGCTGTTTTAAGTCAAGACCACTTTAAATTTGATGAAGAAACAGTTTTAAACACGGTAATGATGGGACACTCAAAATTATGGCGTGTGATGCAGAAAAAAGATGCTATTTATGCTAAAGCAGATTTTTCTGATGCCGATGGCATTATAGCTGCTGAATTAGAAGCAGAGTTTGCCGAAATGGACGGTTGGAATGCCGAATCTGATGCTGCTAACATGTTGAGTGGCTTAGGCATTAAAGAAGAATTCCATTATCAATTAATGAAAGATATTAGCGGAAACCAAAAAGTGAGGGTATTATTGGCTCAAGCAATTTTTGGCAACCCAGATATTTTAATTTTAGATGAACCTACCAATGACTTGGATATAAACACAATAAGCTGGTTAGAGAATTTTTTAGCCAATTTTAAAAATACCGTTATTGTTGTTTCGCACGATAGGCACTTTTTAGATACTGTTTGTACGCATATTGCCGATATTGACTTTGGAAAAATAAATGCCTTTTCTGGTAATTACACCTTTTGGTACGAATCTAGTCAACTAGCATTAAGACAAAAACAAGCTGCTAATAAAAAGGCTGAAGATAAAAAGAAAGAATTGCAAGAATTTATAACTCGTTTTAGTGCTAATGCGTCAAAATCGAAACAAGCAACAGGTCGAAAAAAAATGTTAGAAAAATTAAATTTTGAAGAAATAAAACCTTCAACAAGACGTTATCCTGCAATTATATTTAACCAACAACGAGAAGCTGGAGACCAAATTTTACACATTACCAATTTAAGTAAAGCAGGCTTATTTAAAAATTTAGATTTAAATGTAAAAAAAGGAGATAAAATTGCTTTTGTAAGTAAAAATGGCATAGCAATAACTGCTTTATTTCAAATATTAGAAAAAGAAATTAAACCAGATACTGGTGAGTTTAATTACGGACAAACTATTTTTACCGCCTATTTACCCAACGAAAATGAAAAATTCTTTAATGGTAATGATAATTTAATTGATTGGCTAAGACAATTTTCTGATGATGAAAAAGACGAAGTTTTTATTCGTGGATTTTTAGGTAAAATGTTATTTTCTGGCGAAGAAGTTTTTAAGAAATCAGATGTTTTATCTGGCGGAGAAAAAGTGCGTTGTATGATTTCTAAAATGATGTTAGCCGAAGGGAATTTATTAATTTTAGATGAACCCACCAATCACCTAGATTTAGAAGCTATTACGGCTTTTAATAATGCACTAAAATCCTTTAAAGGAACAGTATTATTCACCTCTCACGATCATGCTTTTATGAATTCTGTAGCCAACAGAATTGTAGAATTAACCCCCAATGGCTGTATTGATAAAGAAATGACTTTTGATGAATACCTAGCAAACAAACAAGTAATGGTGCAAAAAGAAAAATTATATGCTTAGTTTTCTTAAAAAATAGCCTTTAATGGCAAAAAAAATTAATTAAA
>CAZVEW010000081.1:0-10879 GCA_964625955.1 uncultured Vicingus sp.
ATTATCTCATTATCTCATTAATTATCCATTCCCGCTTTTAACTTTTCTGTGTTTTCAGCAATTTTTAATGAATTAATAATTTCATCAATATCTCCTCCCATAATGCCCTCTAAATTATAAAGTGTTAAGCCTATTCTATGATCGGTAACTCTTCCTTGCGGGTAGTTATAGGTTCTAATTTTTGCTGACCTATCTCCCGTAGAAACTTGCGACTTTCTTTCTGCTGCACGTTCTTTTTCTCTTTTAATTACTTCTGCTTCGTAAAGTCTTGTGCGTAAAACTTTCATGGCAATTTCATTATTTTTTATTTGCGATCGTCCTTCTTGGCATTCCACAACAAGCCCTGTTGGAATGTGGGTTAACCTAACGGCCGATTCTGTTTTATTAACATGCTGACCTCCAGCACCTGAAGAACGGTAAGTGTCTTTTTTAATGTCATCTTTTTTAAGTTCAATATCTACTTCTTCTGCTTCTGGCAATACAGCAACCGTAACTGCCGAGGTATGCACACGTCCTTGTGTTTCTGTTTGCGGAACTCGTTGTACGCGATGTACACCAGATTCATATTTTAAGATGCCATATATATTTTCTCCCTCTACGCTAAAAGATATTTCTTTAAATCCACCTGCTGTTCCCTCATTAATAGTCATTACTTCTATTTTCCAACCTTTTTTTTCAATAAAACGGGTGTACATTTTATATAAATCTCCTACAAAAATGCAAGCTTCATCTCCACCTGTACCAGCCCTAATTTCAACAATAACATTTTTAGCATCTTCTTCATCTTTAGGAATTAACAGTAGTTTTATTTCTTCCTCCATTTTATTTTGTAAAGACAATAAATCGTCTAATTCGGTTTTAGCCATATCAACAAATTCTTTATCAGTTTCTGTTTTAATAATATGTTTAGTTGACTCAATATTATCGATGGTATCTTTGTACTTTTTATAATAATCGACAATTACACCCAATTCTTTGTACTCTTTGTTTAGTTTGATGTAACGTTTCATATCGGATACAATTTCGGGGTCAACAATTTGTTCACTTACCTGATCATATCTAATATTAATTTCTGCTAATTTTTTTAATAAATCACTCATTAGTTGTTAATTATAAACAAATTCTCCAAATTCACTTTTAATGGTAAGTTGTTTTTTTCCTTCACTTTCAATCTTTCCAATAATTTTGGCATCTACATTAAAAGATTTTGATATTTGTATAATATCTTCGGCAATATTTTTTGGCACATACAATTCCATTCGATGCCCCATATTAAATACTTTATACATTTCTTTCCAATCTGTTTTCGATTGTTCTTGAATCATTTTAAATAATGGTGGCACTTCAAATAAATTATCTTTAACCACTTGTAAATTATCTATAAAGTGTAAAATTTTTGTTTGTGCTCCTCCACTACAATGAACCATTCCGTGTATTTGAGAACGGAATTTATCTACTATTTTTTTGATAATTGGAGCATAAGTTCTAGTTGGTGATAAAACTAATTTTCCTGCATTTAGTTCAGTTCCTTTTACTTTATCGGTTAACCCATAATTGCCACTATAAACTAAATCTGAAGGAACATTAGCATCATAAGTTTCTGGATATTTTTGAGCTATTTTTTTATTAAACACATCGTGCCGTGCAGAGGTTAATCCGTTACTTCCCATACCTCCATTGTATGCTGTTTCGTAGCTTGCTTGTCCAAATGAAGATAGTCCAACAATAACATCTCCAACGGTAATATTGGCGTTATTTATTACATCAGATTTTTTCATTCTACAAGTAACGGTGGAATCGACAATAATGGTACGTACTAAATCTCCTACATCGGCAGTTTCGCCTCCTGTGGAATAAATTCCGATGCCTTGATTTCTTAAATCTTTTAATAATTCTTCTGTGCCATTAATCAAGGCTGATAGCACTTCGCCTGTAATTAGGTTTTTATTTCTACCAATAGTTGAAGATAGTAAAATATTGTTTGTTGCTCCTATACATAATAAATCGTCAATATTCATAATTAAAGCATCTTGTGCTATGCCTTTCCAAACAGAAATATCGCCTGTTTCTTTCCAATAGGCATAAGCTAAAGAGGATTTAGTACCTGCTCCATCGGCATGCATGGCAATGCAATAATTGTCATCGCCAGTTAAATAATCAGGAATTATTTTACAAAATGCTTTAGGGAATAATCCTTTATCTATGTTTCTTATGGCATTATGTACATCTTTTTTAGATGCAGATACACCTCTTTGCATGTACCTTTCTGAACTATTCATCAAATCTTATTTAAATTTATATGTACAAAAAAGCATCTCTATTATAAATGGAGATGCTTTTTCTTTTATGTTCATTACCTAATTTTCTGGTATTGGAGCTGTTGGTGTTTTAGGCACAAAATCAGTACTCAAGACTTTAAAATCAGTCCTTCTATCCCTTTGTAGGGCAACATCTTTTTCTTCTTGTGTTTTTAGTGCTCTTATATATTTTTCAGTTAATAAGGTACCATCAGCCATTTTTAGTGGTTCGTTTTCACCCATTCCTTTTGCTTTAATTCTATCAGGGTCTATGCCTTTTTCTTTTACTAAATAATCCACACATGATTGGGCTCTTTTTTGAGATAAAATTTGATTTGCTCTAGTTGAACCTCTATAATCCGTATGAGAACGTAATAAAATTACAATTGTTGGGTTTTCTACCATAATATTATATAGATAGTTTAACGAATCTTTGTATTGAGGTTGTAAATCCCATTTAGCTGTTTTGTATTCAATAAGTGGCAATTTAATTACAACTTCTGGTGTAACTGGTTGCAAAGAATATTCATGAACAAAATTTCTTGATTTATCTAAGCCCACAGTAGTTTCTTTCCCTTTCGCAATTAAATACTTATCGGCAGAAACAACCAAAGAGTAAGAGGTATTAGGTTTAATATACCTGTCTGCTCCATTTTCGACAAAAGAAAAATGACCGTTATCGTCAGTTGTAACTTCAGCAGAAGATCCATCTGTACCAATCAATTTAACTTTCGCATTAGCCAACAATTCCTCAGTATCACTATTTTTAACTGTTCCTGTTAAAGTAAATAACAATGGTGGGTTGTAAAATTCCCAAATATCATCACCTCCTTTACCTCCTGTTCGACTTGAAGTAAAAAAACCTCTATCTTTTTTTCCTTCAAATACAATTCCAAAATCGTTAGCTTCTGAGTTCATTGGCGATTTTAAGTTTTCAACATCTCCCCATTGGTTAACGCCCTTATTGGTAGCTTTAAAAATATCTAAACCTCCCATTCCTAAATGACCATTTGAAGAAAAATATAAGTCTCCATTTTCTCTAATATAAGGAAACATTTCATCTGCTGAGGTGTTAATTTCTGATCCTAAATTGGTTGGTTCTGACCATGTTTTTGCTTTTTTATCGTAAGTGATGTACCATAAATCTTTTCCTCCTTGTCCGCCTGGCATATTTGAGGCAAATACTAAGGTTTTATCATCTCCACTTATTGCAGGATGCCCTACTGTAAAAGTATCTGCAGCAATTGGAATAACTTCTGCATCGCCCCATTTTTTCCCTGCTTTTTTTGCCCACAGAATACTACAACCCATCACGCCTTTGTTTTCAACACCACAACGGGTAAAATAAATAATATTTCTTTTTTTGTTTAAACAAGCTGCTCCTTCACTAGCTGGCGAGTTAACAGTTTCATTTAAAACTACTGGTTCGCTCCATTTTCCTTTTTTATCTCTTTTAGTACGATAAATATCAGAAAAATTCATTCCTGTAACTTCTGACGGTTCTGTGCCTGTAGAACCTTGCCTTGTTGAAGTAAAATATAATTCTTGATTTTTTTTGTCTGCAAAAACTGGCGAAAAATCATAATCTTCTGAATTTAACAAGGGCATAGGGTTTACTATAATTCTAGTAGGATTGTCTTTCCACTCTTTTGCCATTTGGCATGATTTAATCCCTTCGTCTGCTTTTTTATCTCCTGGCACTGCAGCTTTGTACTTATTGTACTCCACTATAGCATCTTCATATCTTCCCTCTGATTTATAAATATTCGCTACATACAAAAGAGCTAATTTATTTTTATATTTTGCTTTTACTGCTTTATTATACCATACAGCAGCTTGCTTACCATCATCTTTTAAGCGATAACATTCTGCAATTTGAAATAAAATTTCTGCTTTTACTTCATTTTTTTTCTCTTTGCTATATGCTTTTTTATACATGTCTATCGCCTGAAAAAACTTGTAGCCATTAAACGCATTATCTGCCTCCAGCTTATAGTTTTTCTGTGCAGATGCGGTAATACTAAGTATCGTAAATAGGGATAAAACGCCAAAAATTCGTATTATTTTCATATCAATATTTTAATTTTTCTTTTGAGTCGCAGCTAAAGTAAATAATTCTTTTGAATTAATCAATGTAATAAGAACAAAATATTAGTATAAACTTCGTCTTAATTTGGTTTTATAAAGACGAGTTTAATTTATTCGCTGATGAATATTATCTTGTAAACAATAATTCCCTTAATTTAGGTAAAGGCCATAATTCATCATCTATTAAAAGCTCCAACTTATCGGAATGATATTTAATTATATCAAAATAAGGTTTAACTTTATTACAATATGCATTTGCTTTATCCTCAATATTATCAATTTTGTTTGCTTTTTTTCTTTCCATTAGCATTTTATCTGATTCGTCTTTTACGGCATTAATATGAGTCGAAATTTCTTTCAATAAAGTATATTGTGTTTTAAAAAGTTTTTTAGCATTTGTTGCAAAAATTTGATTGATTCCTTTAACGTTAGTGATTAAGGTATTTTGATAATTAATTGCTGCTGGTATGATATGATTTTGAGAGATGTCTCCTAATGCCCTAGACTCTATTTGTAGTTTTAAAATATAATTTTCTAATGCTATTTCGTAACGAGCTTCTAATTCAATTTCTGATAAAACATTTAAATCGGCAAATAACTTTTTGGTTTCTTTTTCAACCATTACCTTTAATGCACTAGGGGTATCTTTTAAATTAGATAAACCTCTTTTTTTCGCCTCTCGAAGCCATTCTTCTCCATAGCCATTCCCTTCAAATCGAATGGCTTTTGATTCTTTAATTAATAATTGTAGTTCTTGTAAAATGGCTTCATCTTTTTTTAATCCTTTTTTTATCCTATCATCAACCGCTTTTTTAAATACCTTAAGTTGCTTGGCTACGATTACATTTAAAGCTATCATTGAATTAGCACAATTAGCACTAGAACCAACAGCTCTAAATTCAAATTTATTACCCGTAAAAGCAAAAGGAGATGTTCTATTTCTATCGGTATTATCTAATAATATTTGCGGAATTTTTCCAATACTTAGTTTGAGTTCTGTTTTATCTTCTGGTGTCATCTTACCAGCTTTTACATTTTTTTCTATATCGTCTAACATTTTTGTTAGCTGAGAGCCAATAAAAACAGAAATAATTGCAGGCGGAGCTTCATTTGCTCCTAAACGATGGTCATTTCCTGCTGAAGCTATGCTTGCTCTTAGTATATCAGCATTATCATAAATTGCTTTGATTGTATTAACCAAAAATGTTAAAAACCGTAAGTTGGTTTTAGGATTTTTACCTGGTGCCAATAAGTTTACGCTAGTATCAGTTCCTAGCGACCAATTATTATGCTTTCCGGAGCCATTAACACCTCCATAAGGTTTTTCATGAAATAAAACCCTAAAGTTGTGTTTTCGGGCAATTTTTTCCATTAAATCCATTAATAATAAATTATGGTCGTTTGCCAAATTTGTTTCTTCGAACATTGGGGCACATTCAAATTGGTTGGGTGCTACCTCATTATGTCTTGTGGTAACAGGAATTCCTAATCTTAAAGCTTCTATTTCGTAATCTTTCATAAAAGCTACTACTCTTTCTGGAATAGATCCAAAATATTGGTCATCTAATTGTTGTCCTTTTGCAGGATTATGACCAACAAGAGCTCTGCCTGTCATCATAATATCTGGACGGGCATTGTAAAGTGCTTTATCTATTAAAAAATATTCTTGTTCCCAACCTAAACTTGCATTTACCTTCGTAATATTTTTATCAAAATATTGACAAACATCTGTTGCCGCCTCATCTATTGCTTGTAATGCTTTTAAAAGAGGCATTTTATAATCTAACGATTCTCCTGTGTAAGCAATAAAAACAGTTGGAATACAAAGTGTGTTACCTATGATAAATGCAGGGGAAGTTGGATCCCAAGCGGTATAGCCTCTTGCTTCAAAGGTATTTCTAATTCCTCCGTTTGGAAAGCTTGATGCGTCTGGCTCTTGCTGAACTAGATTCTCACCATCAAATTTTTCTATTGCTCTACCTCCGCTAATAGGTGTAAAAAAAGAATCGTGTTTTTCTGCTGTTGCTCCTGTTAGAGGTTGAAACCAGTGTGTAAAATGTGTTGCTCCTTTTGTTAATGCCCAATCTTTCATGGAAGATGCTACTTGGTTTGCCATTTGCCTATCTAACTGTGTGCCTTTGTTTATTGACGACATTACACTTTTATATGCTTCACTAGTCAAGTGCTCTCGCATTTTTTCTTGTGTAAAAACATTCTCTGCGTAGTATTCTGAAACTCTAACGGCAGGATAATTTACTTTTTTTGGTTCTCTTGCAAGCACATCTTCAAGTGCTTTAAATCTAAACTTTGGCATTTTACGTTGTTTTTTATTTTTTTGGTAAAAATAGAATTATAAAGGGGGTATTTATAAAAATTTTATACTTTTTTATCAACACACCCCTATTCTTTCACAACAAGCATTAATTTATTATTAAAAAAACCTCTTTAACAAGTTAAAGAGGTTTTTTAGAACATTAATTTTTATTATTATTCTGTTAAGTTTTCTACTTTAATTAGAACAAGCATATTTTTAAGAATATCTTTTTTATCTATTGGGTTTTCTGCTCCTCCCATGTGTCGTGCTATCCTTTCTTTTACTACTCCTTTTGAGACTAAATATTTGTAAACTGCACTAACTCTTTTTCCGTCAAGCTTTGGAATTTCTGTTTCTACAGCATCAATATATCCCGTTAAAGATAGTTTTAATTTCGGATTTGCTTTCATATACGCAACAAGCTTGTCTAATTTTTTTATTTCTGCTTTATCAATTGAAAAGGATTTGGGATTAAAATTAATCTTCATTCCATCAATTTTTTCGTTATTATCTGAAGGTTTTTGAGGTAAATCTCCTGAAGTTCCATCTGTATTAATAATTTTAACAGATTTTGCAGGTTTTCCATCTTTGTTACTATTAAAATCTCTCGTAACGGTTTCTGCATTTTCCATTCCGGGTATAATATCGCAATCGCATTTCATGGTCTTTTTTAGTTCCATTACAGAAACATTATCTATGTAATAATAAGCATCGTAGGTTTGTGGTTTTGTAAAGCCTCTAGGTCGTTTTATTTTTTTTAACTGCAGCTTTTCTGTGGGTGTAAAATTCCCTATTGTAATAAAGCTTTCTCCTCCTTTGGCCTTATATTTTCCACAAACAGGAGTCCAATAAAACTGCTTTTCATAAATTTTTAATCTACTACTTTCAATAGCACCTTCAAATTGCAGTATATCTGAGTTATTTGCTGTAATAGCTTCGTTAGAGAGTGCTATTGCCAAGTGATTGCATGCATATTTTGAAAGATCTGCTAAGCTAACATTAAAAGTAACACAGTAGGTTTTTCCTGCTTCGAGTGGTTTGGTTAACTTTACTTGTAAATAACTTCTTGGTTCCTTGTCTTTATTACTAAAAGCTAAAATTCCGGCATAATTATCTCCATCCATAGGTTTTTCTTCTCCGTATGCATTTGCTGGCACACTTACTAAGTAGTTTTTTGTTTTGGTAACATACAAATCAGCAGAAGAGAGAGTTGGAGATGTCCATGGTTCTGCATATTTAATTTGCCCTTCCATTTTAACTTTCTTAACAGTAGTATTAAAATTAAAGTTAGGTACTAGATTTTCCTGAGCCTGAATAGACAGAAAGCTTAGCACAAGCATTACAATCATTACTTTTTTCATCAATATATAATTTTTACAAAGGTAATTAAATCAAAATTTGTACCGAAATTACTAATTAGATGTTTTATTTGCAAAATAAAACAAAAAAGGCCGCCCGAAGGCGACCCTTTTCTTAGTTCACGCTCTTACCGTAAAAATTAACTTTTATTAATTCTTCCATGAGCATTCTTTTACCATTATAAAACGGTGTTATCCAAGCATCGACTTGACCAGATTTTATAATTTTCTGTCTTAAAACCTCTGCTTCTGCCATGGTATTAAAAATGCCTTGGGTAAACCTCGTTATTTTATCGGCATAATCTAAAATTACTGGTTTACCGTACTGTTTTAAATGGTTCCATTTATAATTTTTAGGGTGGCGATAAGCAGCAATTTGTACTCTAAACTCTAATCCTTTTGCACAAGAATTACCTCCCATTTTAATTAATTTTTTATATACTTTTTTATCGTTTAAATCTTTACCTACAAACCATGAAAAATCTATAAATTTATCATTCTGGCATGGTCCTTCTGCGTATTCTTTTGTAGTTTTTCTTTTTCCAAAAACAAAAACAGTAACAAAAGCATCTTTTTTTGTTTTTTCTTTTTCTATTAGCATCTGTCTAAATTCTTCTGCTTCAACAAGTGTTTCAAAAGGTCCAAAAGTATATCTTGTTAATCCATCAGGATATTTTTTAGCTGTAATTTTACCATATTTTTCTAAATTTTGTGATTTAAAATCTGAAGGGTTTTTATAGGCTCCAATTTCAACTTTAAAAGTTAGGCCTGTGATGGATTTACTGCTGGCACTTGATAAGTTTTCTTGATTATCTAACTGTATTGTATTGTCTTTTTCTAAATCTATTGCATTATTACCATCTACTTCAGCGGTAACTGGCACATCTTTGTTTGTTAATTGGTCATGAATGCTTACTTCTTTGAAAGATTTTAACTTAGCATATTCTTTTACATAATATTGGCTTAAAGATTTTATAGTTTTATGGTCTGCGACTAAGGTTTTAAGAGAATGACAAGAGGTATCTTTTTTAATTAATTTTTGCTTAAATATTTCTGAGGTTAACAAAGTACTAAAAGGTCCTATCATTTTTTTTGTACTTCCGTCAGCCATAGCTTGTGTAACTACTTTATTTTTTACTGCATCATCATTCAAATTCACGCAAGTTCCATCAAGAAAAAATTGCACTTCAGCATTTCTTTCGTCTCCTCTTTCTTTTAAGATATTATTAAAGACTATTTTTTCATATCCTTTTTTGGTGCTTTCTTGTCTATATTTATCAATTTGTTTATCAATTTTATTTTGGAGAGGGTCTATATCATCGGCAACAGCAACATTGTTATTGTCATTTTTAGTGAGGTTAAAATCATGTTCTACTTGAACATATGTTTCTAACGATTCTACGTTTACGTAATCTATTTTAGTTTTATAACCTTCAACCTCTATGGCTATTTTATATTTATTGCCAGGCGTTAAAGCCATCATGTATTTTCCAGAAATGGAGTTTGATTTGTATTGTCCTTCTAGTTCTCCTGTTTTATCATTTGTAACAGTAATATTAGCCATTGTAGGATCTCCATCAGCATTTACAACCCCAACTACTAGGGCTAGTATAGGTTTTTTTCCGAAATTACCAGGATAAACAGTATAGATATCATGTGTGCCATTTTCACTCCTGCCAGCTGTAGAATAGTAGCCTGTTTTAGCATCTGCAGAAAGGACATAATACCTGTCATCATTTATTGTATTTACAGGATAGCCAACATCAGCAGGTTCATCCCAACCATCTTCATTTAAATAAGTATAAAAAATATCATAGCCACCCATACTATTATGCCCTTTAGAACTAAAATACATTGTTCTTCTATCGGGATGAATAAAAGGGGCATCTTCATCAAATTTTGTATTAATAGTTGGTCCTAAATTTTCTATCTCTCCCCAAGTATTATCAAGTTGTAATTTAGCTGAATACAAGTCTCTACCTCCAAAACCACCTGGTCTATCGCTAGAAAAATATAATGTTTGCCCATCGCTTGCTAAGGTGGCACTCCCCTCCCATGCTTCTGTATTAACACCGCCTTTTAATTTTATTGGTTTTTTCCATTGATTACCATCTAAATTGCTAACATAAATATCTCCATGGTCTTTTTTATTTTGTTTATACACAAACAATTGTTGACCATCAACTGATAATGCGATACTGGCATCATGTCCAACTGTATTAATGTTATCATCAATGCTTTCTGGTTCTAACCATTCACTTCCTAATTTATAGGAAATCATAATATCTTCGTAATACTGACCATCGGGGTCTGGCTTACCTGTTGGCCCCATCAAACCTCCTTTACTTCTATCGCCTCGGTAAGTAAAGATAATCATTGATTCGTCTGGTGTAATCACAGGAACATATTCAGAAAACTCTGTGTTTATTGGAGGTCCAATATTTTCAATTCTTACGCTTAAGCTATCGCTAATAAACTTTTTTGCATTTTGACAATATATAATACTTTGCCGAGCAGCACTTTTATCTTCCTCTTCTAAATCACTTGAGTTTAAATATTTCTGGTAAAAAGAAATTGCCTTATCAAACTGATGATTTACTGCGTAAGCTCTCCCTAGATACTTATTTAACTCATTAAATGTGGGATTAATCTTTTGAACTTCGAATAATTTATCTATTGATAAATGTTTTTTATCCTTAAAATAGGTATAACAGATACCAACCATTAATTTATAATAGGGATCGTCTGGTTTGTTCGCTTCTAACTTCTCAAACAAATCCAAAGATTTAGGAATATTTTGATAATCACCATCCTCAAAGTAA
>CAZVEW010000082.1:0-10856 GCA_964625955.1 uncultured Vicingus sp.
ATATATATATAAATATGCTAATATAGGTCTAAAAATCTCTTAATGTCTTTAGTTGAGCCATAAATAACAATAATATCATCTTTATTTAACCTAGTTTTTTCTGATGCAACTCCCTGTACCTCTGTTACTTTTTTTGTTTTTCCAATAAGGTTTTTTTCTTCGAAAATTTTTATTGTTGTAAGCACTACTAAATTATGTTTTTTTCTAAATTTAATTTCACCTAGCGTTCTTCCTATATATGATGCCGGGATTTTTGCTTCAACGATACTGTATTCTCCATTTATCTCAAAAGAATCGACAACCCCTTTAAAGCATAATTTTTTAGCCCACCTTTCTGCCGTTTCTTCTTCAGGATGAACAATTTCATCTATACCCATTGCTTCTAAAATGGTTTCATGCAAAGGTGTGATGGCTCGACTAATTAGCCTTTTAATGTTTAAGTTTTTAAGTACTGCTGTTGTCATTATATTTGCACCCTGATCTTCTCCTATAGCAACAATAACAACGTCAGTATCTTTAAGGGGTAAACCTGACATTGTAAATTGATCTGTAGAATCAATACAGATGGTATGAGATAATTTAGATTTGTAAGCATCTACTTTTGACATGCTCTTGTCAATACCAATAACCTCATTACCTTGTTGAGTTAGTTTTTCTCCTAATGAAGATCCAAAATTTCCTAAACCTACGATAATATATTTCATTATATTTCTTTTTATATAAACTAATTAATCAGAATTTCTTCTGAGGGATAACGATAATTTTTATGCCTAGCTCTTTTTAAAATTGCAATTAAAATTGATAAGGTACTAACTCTTCCGATAAACATAACCATTATAATAACTACTTTACTATAAACTGACAAATTTGCTGTTATCCCCATGCTCAACCCAACAGTACTGTAGGCAGAAAAACATTCAAAAGCGATACTTAACAAATCTTTATCATTTTCTATAAAAGATATTGTAATTATAGAGATACCTATTACTAACAATGACAAAGTAATTATTGCAAATGCCCTATGAATAGAGACATCAGCAATTTCCCGTCTGTAAACCTCTATTCTATTTTTACCTTTTGCTAAACTAATAAAATTCATAAAAGCTAAAGCAAATGTGCTTGTTTTTATACCACCACCTGTTGAGCCTGGTGATGCCCCAATCCACATTAGTAAAATTATTATTAATAAAGTAGGTGTTCTTAATGATGAAATATCAACCGTATTAAACCCCGCAGTTCTTGTTGTTACAGATTCAAAAAAGGCAGTTATTATTTTACCTACAAAATTATGTTCAGTTAATGAATTATTATATTCAAAAAAGAAAAAGAAAAATGTTCCAAATATTAGAAGTATAAATGTTGTAATTAAAACAATTCTAGAATTAAGATTAATTACCCAAGGCACATGTTTAATTTCTGATTTATTGTTAAATACTAAAATCCGATTTAAAAATAAATGTTTTAAGTATTTAGAAATATTAAAAACAATAGGAAAGCCTAATCCTCCAATAATAATGATACTTGATAAAATAAGCTGTATGGGATAATTAAAGCGAAAACCCGTTTCATAAAAACTATTTGAAAGTGTTGAAAAACCAGCGTTACAAAAACCAGATATACTGTGAAATATTGAAAAATTAAGCCTATCAATAAACAAAGGCATCATGTTTTGATTGAGATTAAAGAAAATTAAAATTGCTCCTATTACTTCAATGGTAAAGGTAACTAAAATTATTTTTTTTAAAGTAGAAAATACCTCTCCAATCTTTTCAATATTAGACATATCGCTAATCATTAAGTGATTTCTATAAGAAGAACCTCCCCTAAAAAAATAACTAAAATAACTAGAGAAGGTCATAATACCTAAGCCTCCTATTTGTATAAGGATAGTAATAATAGTTAACCCAAAATCTGTAAAGCAAGTTCCCGTATCTACAACCACCAAACCTGTAACACAAACAGCACTAGTTGAAGTAAAGAGTGCATTAATTAAAGAAATACCTTGATGAGTAGCGTTTGGTAGCTTTAACAAAAAAGTGCCTATTACAATTATAATTAAAAAACTTATTATAAATATTTGAGCAGGATTAAACTCTGTTTTTTTTAAATCTATGTTTAAAGCAGAAAACTCTCTAATAAATATCAACAGCATAGCTGCATGTAAAAAAAATGGATGCAGAAAAAACGCAATAAAATATGAAGTATGTATTAAATTAAGATTAATGGCTAAAAGGAAGGTTAATATTAAGAGGTAAAAAACATCCACAATTAAAACCTTTAATTTTAAATTTTCTTTTACAAAAATATCTCTTATAACCGAGGAAATAATAGCAATAAACAAAGTTAACAAGTAAATTCTCTTAATAACTAGTTGAATGTAATCAGATTGATTAAAGCCTAAATCATAAATTATTGTAATAATTGTGATTAAGCTTATAAAAAAAGGAATCCGACCAATTTTTAGTATAATATTCTTAATAGGGTTATTAGTTCTCAATTGTCTTAATTATATTATATATGTGCTATAAGAGTGAACGAAATTAAATAATAATGTTATTTATTTTTTATAATAACATTATTTTTTTACTAATAGATTTTTAACCACTCCATAACTATTCTTTGTTGCTTTAGCAATATTGCACAATTTCAGCATTTATTAATAGCATTTAATAAAAAATCAACTAATTTTGACTTGTGAATAAGCTAAACTTTTTATTAAACTACACAAAATATTGTTTTAAATCAGACAATGAACATGCTATTCACTCTCCTTTTGTTTATCAATTTTATAATGATGTAATATGCGATACAACTCCTTTTTATATTTATGACGATATTGAATCGATAAGAGCAAAATTACTTTTAACAGATTTAACAATTAAAATTGAAGACCATGGGGCAGGTTCGAAGGTAAATTCATCTAACACTAGAAAAATTAAAGATATTGCAAAACATACCCTAAAAAACAAAAAATACGCTCAATTACTCTTTAGGCTTGTTAATTATTTTAAACCAAAAACGATATTAGAACTAGGCACTTCTTTAGGCATAAGTACCTTATACTTAGCAGCACCTAGTAAAAAAATTAATGTAACAACGGTAGAAGCTTGCCCTAATACAGCAAAAGTCGCCAAAATAAATTTTGATAAAATTGCTTTTAAAAATATTACTTTAATAAACGATACTTTTGATAACTATTTACCAAAATACTTAGCTAAAAGTGATGCTTTAGATTTTGTGTTTTTTGATGGAAATCATCAAAAAGAAGCTACACTTAATTATTTTAATTTATGTGTAACTAAAGCAGCTACTAATACCATATTTATTTTTGATGATATTCATTGGAGTGAAGGAATGGCAGAAGCTTGGTTGACAATAAAAAAACACCCTAAAGTAAGCACAACCATAGATTTATTTTTTGTAGGAATTGTTTTTTTTAACACAGATTTAAGTAAAGAGAATTTTCTACTTAAATTTTAATGAAATTTTACTTTGTAATAGGTAATTTAATAACATCAACTCTTTGTTGTCCAATTAAAGAAAGAACCAAGACATTACCTCTTACTTTACCAATATTCACTGACATTATATCTTTTGTAGGATTATTTTTGGTATAAAGTAACTGACCTAGAATATTTCGTATTTCAATTTTATTATAAATTTTATTCGCTAAATTAATGTTTAAGACTCCTTCATGTATCCAAACTTTTACATTTTGATTAGTATTTAATTCGCTAATACTTGTCGCTATTCCTAAAACAGTAATGTTTTTAGTGTAAGTATTGTAGCAATTTGCTGTTTGGCTAGCTGTAAGTGAAACTAAAAAAGTACCGCTTTGGTTATAAGTATGAGTTGGAGAAATTATATTATCGTTAAAACCATCGCCAAAATCCCATAAATAACTATTTGCATTAATTGATTGATTTGTAAAAGAAACATTTCCTCCATTAGTTAAATAAACTGTATCATTAGCAACAGAAAACAGTGTAGTAATAGGTAAAGGGCTGCTAATAACCACGGTATCAATACTACTTCCACACGTTAAATCTGTGGTTTCTATAAAATAAGTATCCGCATTTATGTTTGAGATGGAATCTGCCAAAGAAACATTATTACGACTGGCAACAACGTTATTACTACTATTTTTCCAAACAATGTTGTAAGTATTTGTTGTGTTTTTTCTAAAAGTTATAGCTCCGTCAGTTTTAGTAAAACAACTAGCATTTGTTTTGTTAATGTATTTAGGAGCTCCTAAATGCAAAAGAAATCTAGCAGAAGTTGTGGTTGAATTAATATATACTGTAATTGAATTTGTAGTCCGTAAATCATAAGTTGAACCTGTAAATAAATCTTCTAAAATTATACAAGAAGAATTTACAAATGCACTTATATTTTGAAAGTTAACAGTATGAATACCACCAGCTCCTGAAAGAATTTTAATCGGGATATTTATTTCTTGTTCAGGAAGTTGGTTAATCGAATAATCAATACTATCTAACACGCTAGATATGGCAGGAATATTTGTATTTACAGAAGCCATTTTTATAGCATCGAAACTAGCATCAAAACCATTTGTAGCATTCTCATTAAAATTAATAATTAACTCGTCACTACCATAATTGTTTATCACTTTCATCTTAAATGGATTTGATGTTTGACTTTGTTTTAAAAAAGAGGCATCAACAGCTGATTTACTTGCTTCTGTAACAACTACAGAAGCACCAACAGCACTTGCTTTTATCCAAAATGCTTGAGAAGATGCAATATATCGAGAACCTCCATTAACCCCTAATCCAAATACATAACTAGCAAATTGTTGTAAGTCTGGGTTCCAAATATAAATAGCATTATTTACACCTATTTTTGTAATGTTTGGAGAATCCCAATCTAAGGTAGAGGGGTAAGGATTGCCAACCATACTATAACCATCAGCAGCAGGAAATCCAGTATTTGTATAAGATAAAGGCAAACTAATATCGCCAACATTAGGTGGTCCAGTTACATCAATCATAAAGGGTTGTGTTCCTGTAATAGTATCTCCACTCCAAACCCAAACGCCTTGTCCAACAGCTATAGGGTTTGTAACATTTGTGGCGGCAACAAATCCGCTATCTTGTATTCCAGGTTTCGTTTCATCATAAAAATAAATAGATGGCCAAGGATTAGCAGCAGTAGGCCAATTTGGAAAATCGGAACCTATAAAACCACTTGTAATGAAGTTATCATTCCAACCTGCTATTGTTGATCCAGCAACGGCAGAAGTTAGAAATCGCCAATTTGTTGCACCTGCATTAATGTATCTTTGCATAGTAATGTTACCTGTAATTGGATTAAAAAACGAGCAATTAGCTACTGTACTAAATACATTCGTTCCTGTTGCAGGTGTTGGTCCATCAGAAAATATGGTTGCACCTCCACCGTCAATTAAACTATACGTGTTTTCGTTTTCATAACTACCTGGTGTATAATTGAGTTGCACGGTAGAACCAACTCCCGCAATAAAGTTAGCTGTAGAGTTTGAACCTTTTGCAAAATAAGTACCAACCGTTACACCATTAATTAAAACGGTAAGGTAGCCACCATTCCAACCATCACCATAGGCATCAGACATATTTAAGGTATATTTACATTTGGTTGTTAATTGTCCTATTCTTCCTGTTCCGTTGGCATCAGAAACAATTGTTAAAGCGTTGTTTGTATTAAAATTGCCTGTTGCAACACCAACATTTAAGGTGCCATGCAAATTAATACTACCAGAAACAATAGCAGCACCATTAACATTATCGATGGTTAAATTGTATAAATCTTGATTTAATGCTCCATTAATATTGTTTATAGCAGTTCCTTTTAAAGTTACCGTGCCTGTATTAGCTATAAAAGTGCCATTGTTTATCCAATCTTTA
Source organism: uncultured Vicingus sp. (assembly GCA_964625955.1). Classification (GTDB taxonomy): domain Bacteria; phylum Bacteroidota; class Bacteroidia; order Flavobacteriales_E; family Vicingaceae. The sequence continues at coordinate 5,904 of CAZVEW010000082.1, forward strand.
TAAATATCAATATTGCTAGAGCCAACAAGGGTTAATGATGCACTGGCATTAATTGTTAAATTTTTACAAACAGCACCAACGCCAGAAATCACAGGCATAGATGCTGCGGATGTTGGAATAAGTGCATTCATCTTATAATCGGGAACACCTGCATCCCAATTTGCGGCATTGAACCAATCAGAACTTACAGATCCACTCCAAGTGGAGGTTGTTTTAAAAGCCAGTTGAACTTGCGGTTTATTGTTACTTATTGTAGCAGGTACAGTTCCACAAATACTTCCTGCATTATCATTCCAAGAATATCTATATCCATTATTAACGTTGTATATTCTACATTGACCAGAAGCATCCCAATTGGGTTGTACTTGCGACCAACAAATTTCTATACCAATATTGCTTACACCGTCCCAATTAAAAGGGACATCAAATATAATCATGTCGTATCCTCCTGCTGTTGGAGTATAGGTAAACGCATTTTTTACTGTTGTCCAACCTGTTGTGCCTAAGCTTGTTGCAACATTGGTTTGCGTTGTATTTTTTATTTTAATTGTGTATCCTGGAATAGCGTACAAAGGTTGGTTAGTAATGTAAAATCCTAATTGTGATAAGGTATTTGCTCCATTAGCACCTGCTGCATTAATTTCGGCAGCGGTATAAACTATTTGAAGAACTTGCCTCCTCCAATAGGTATTCACAGGAGAAGCTGTAGTGATTGAATTTATTGCAGTTCCACTCCCTAACTGTACAACTTGAGAAGAAGCAAAAACAGTTGAACAAACAATTACAGCTAAAAGTAGTATTTTTTTCATGTTCATTTACATGCAAAGATTAAATCTCCTATTTTAGTGTAGGGGATTATGTACAACAACTCATTAACAAATACGATACGTATTAAAATAAATAAAGTTGCATGTTATAGCTATTTTTTAGACGAATCCGTATTCTCTACAGATGAAATCTTATTTTTAGAAGAATTCTAATCTTCTTTTCTGCTCGCTATATAGGTTTCCCACTTTTTTAGTACGCTTACCATGTCATTAGGTAGTTCGGAGTTAAATTGCAGCCATTTTTTAGTCTTTGGGTGCGTAAAACCTAATGTTTTTGCGTGCAATGCTTGTCGTGGTAAAATTTTAAAACAATTATGGATAAATTGTTTGTATTTAGTAAATGAAGTTCCTTTTAAAATCATATCTCCACCATAGTCTTCATCATTAAACAAGGGATGTCCAATGTGTTTCATGTGAATTCGTATTTGGTGAGTTCTGCCTGTTTCTAATTTACATTCTATTAAAGTAACATAGCCAAAACGTTTTAGTACTTTGTAATGGGTTACGGCATGTTTACCAAAATCTCCATCAGGAAAAACTTGCATTATTTTTCTGTTTTTAATGTTTCTACCAATATTACCTTCAACCACACCTTCTTCTTCTTCAAAATCTCCCCAAACAAGTGCATTATATCGTCTTTCTGTGGTTCTATCAAAAAATTGTTTACCTAAATTAGTTAATGCTTGGTCGGTTTTAGCTATCACCATTATTCCTGTGGTGTTTTTATCTAACCTATGAACTAATCCTGGTCTGTTTTCTGTTTGATTATTAGGTAGGTTATCGAAATGGTAAATTAATCCATTAACCAAAGTACCTGTAAAATTTCCGTAGCCGGGGTGAACAACCATTTCCGATTGTTTGTTTAAAACAATTACATCATCATCTTCATAAATAATATTTAGAGGAATGTTTTCTGGAATTAATTCAGTTTCGTGAGGAGGATAAGGAAGTTCTACCGTTATTACATCAAAGGGTTTTACTTTGTAACTCGGTTTCACCGTTTTTTTATTTACCAAGATATTGCCATCATTGGCGGCTGTTTGTAGCTTATTTCTTGTGGCATTAGGAATTCTGACCATCAAAAACTTATCTATTCTTAAAAATTCCTGTCCTTTATCGGCTACAAATTTGTAATGTTCAAAAAGTGTTTGGTTTTCATCTTTATCAAATATATTTTCTTTGTCTTTTTTGTTTAACATTACTCGATTTTATTGATAAGAAAACATATGTAAACCATTTATTACTAATGATTTATGATAATTTTTTTAATAATTGACTTTTGATTATCAATAGTTGTAAATTTTATAAAATAAATACCATCTGCAATAGCATTAACGTTTAACTTATTATTGCTTGTACTAGTAGTTTTTAGTACAATTTTTCCATAAATATCTATTAATTCAATTTTAAAATTAGGATTATTTGTTGTTGATTTAAAATTAATAACATTGTTAGCGGGGTTTGGATAGACAATAAAGTTGTTTTTTTGCTCTTTACCAAAGTCTTGCAGATTTACCACAGGGTTTCCTGTTGTTCCAAAAACAGGTCGGAGCATTAGTGAACCGTTATAAGAGGAGGTTTCCCAAACACCAACAGCATTAAAATGGACTTTGGTTTTATTGTTATTGTTTACGTCCCAACCAACATTTAAAAAATCGGGGGATATTTTTTCCCAACCAAAATAATAAGTGCCAGCATTTAAAATTATTGGAGTACTTAATGGATAATTTAAAAATTGATTTGTAAAGGAATAAGTAGGAAAATAGGCTGATGATTGTTGGTAAACGATTGTTTCTGGGTTTAGACTGCTCCAAACGGTTAGTTTAAACGATTTTGCACTTAGGTTATCTTTTATCGGACTAAAATAGATTTGTAAAGCTGTTAATGTATCGGCTTTTTTAATATTAAACTCGTAAGCTAATTTAGAGCCTATGCCTTGAACACCATAGCCAAGTTCGGCACTTCCATCATCGTAAGCATAATAATTTCCAAAAACTTGGTAGGAAATAACGGTATCGTTTCTTTGTAAAGAATCTGTTGTTCCGCTTCCTAGATTAAAATAGTTTTTAATTTCAAAAACTTTATTTTCTGAGTTATCGGTTGGGAAAGAGAAATCGTTTAAAAAAGGAGAAATACTATAAACAGCTTGTGGTTCTGTAATTGTTGAAAAAGGATTTACATTTTTAAAATCGGAAGTTGAGGGATACATCTCAACACTTGGCCCTGCCCCATTGTTATCAATAACTTGGTATTTATAAAATACAGCGTGAACAATGTTGCTGTTATTTTTATAGCTCACAGGCATTTCCTTTACCATTAATCCTAAAGTGTCTGTTTTGTAATGATCCCAAGGCATTGCTGAAAAATCTTTTAACATATTAAAATTATTGGTAATAAAAGAAACATCATCAAACAAGGTATCGGTATAATTTCTGTTTTGGTTTAGATAAACATAATCTACATTCCAATGGTCAACATTACCAGAAAGTGTGGCGTAATTTCTAAACCTAAATTGAAAAGCATTATTTTGAAATGAAGTATCAATGGGTAGCATAACTAATTTAAATGGTTGCGTTGGCGATCCCGGTGTATTCCATTGGTTAACCCAAGTGCTATCTGATTTTCTAAAAAATTGTACTAGTAAACTATCTTTTGCTTCTGGTTGATTTCCGTTGCCTTGTGGCTGATAATAAAAGCTAAGAAACACGCTATCAACAACTGCTGTTAGGTCGATAGGTTTAGAAGTTAAGGTATCTGCTGCCCCATAAGAAATTGGGTTACTAAAATTGTAAGGATAGCCTGTCGAATCTAACCCATCGAATGTTGCAACGCCATAACTTATTGGGTCTATGGCAAAGTTAGAATTAATAAATACTTCGTTATTTTCCCATTTTGAGGCATCGGGATAATAATAATTCTGAGAAAAATCATCTAAAAAAGGTAAGGTTATTGCTGTTTTATTGTGTCTTTGATGTTTTCTTAATAAAGAAGGCAAGCCTTTTAATGCTTTATTATGTTCGGATAATAATTGTTTGTTTATGCTTAAAGGAAGCAGGGTATCTGTTTGCGAAAAACAAAATAAGGAGCTTAAAATTAATCCAACTGTTATTGTTAATTTATTTATCATTTAAGGGTGTTTGTTGAGTCTGTTGTTAGTGAGTCTATTGGCGGAGCATAGTTTATTTGGGCTGTATCGCATGTAAAATACAAATCTATTGAGCTGCCTATATATACCGCCACATTTTTGCTTCGTACAGGGTATTGTTGATAAACTCGTGCATTTAAAGTATCTTCTTTGGTGTTGCAAGTTTCGTTGTAAATTTCTGCTCCCAAGCTTAATGAAGATTGTTGTAACTCAGTAATTGCTTCTTCTTTTGTTAAATTGATAAGGTAGGGAACCATTATTTTTACATTTCCTTTTCCGCTTCCTACTATTAAAATAATGTTTGAGCTTTCGTTAATTTTATCGCCTGCAGTAATTTCTTTATCTCCAATTTTAACGCCCAACACAACACCTTCGTGCTCTGATGGTTTAAATAGGATGTTTTTTATGTTAAAATTATAACTTTTTAATTTTGCAATAGCCATTCGTTGCGATTTATCTATCACATCGGGCATTGTAACTTTTGGTGCTACTGTTTTAGAAATGGTAATATAAATGGTTCTGTTTTCTTTTACTAAAGAGTTGGCTAAAGGGTCTTGTTCTAACACTACACCTTTTTGTTTTTTTTCTTTGTAAATAGAATCTAAAATAGAAAATCGTAACTTTTTTGCTGTAAGTGTATTTTCTACTTCTTTTAAAGTTAATCCTTCTAATGGCGGAACGCTTATGGTTTCGCCATGATGGGTGTAGCTATCAATAAATTTTAGACAAGCAAAAACAACTACTACGCATAGTATTATAACTATAAATAAATTAATTAATAAGGATTTAAATGTTGATGATTTAAACATGCAATAAAATTGATAAAAAATAAACGAAAAACAAAGATATAAATTATATGAAAGAAATAAATTAAATATTTATGTTGTAGCTTATACCCCAAATATGGTTGTATTGTAGGTTTCTAAGGTTAAATCTATCTTCAAATAGATAAAAAACTTTTAAGGAACTTGTTTTGTTTAT
>CAZVEW010000083.1:0-10822 GCA_964625955.1 uncultured Vicingus sp.
TTAAAGTTAAAAATGTTACCCACTTTTTAGCATTAGAATCCATAGGTTATGCTAATATTGAACGCACATTTAACAATATTTATTCAAATTTAGTTGATGGCGGTATTTTTTACTTAAAAGATAATTCATACATTTCTAATACGACTTTGGAAGAAAAAGAAAATTTAGCCTATTGGGAAAATTATTGGAAATACAGTACTTTAAATACAGAAGACATGATAACACAAGGCTATAAAACAGGGTTTAAACTCAATTTATTTAGAGACCTATCTGATGACCCAAGACTAAACACTTCTTTATTTTTAAAAAGCTTAAATAAAAACTTGGTAAAAGAGTGTTATCCTCACCCTAATATTTACGTGCATATTGGTACAGAGTTCATTTTTCAGAAGCTGAAGCGTCAAAAATGGCTTAATCCTTATCTTTAATCTTATAAGATCTCATCCCTCTTTTTAACACTATTTGTTGTATAACAAATAGTAAACTTTCTGTTACTCCAAAAGATTTAGGTTTCTTTTTATTAACTATTTCCGCTACATTAATTAAATGAAAGTGTTTCAGCAGTATTAACCCCTTGCCATACCTGTATATTCGTTGGTAAAAATCGAATAAATTATTTTTAAAATTATGCTTTATAATAGATTTATTAGCATAGTACAAGTTTCCTTCTTTTGTGAGGCGAATACCCAGATCAACATCTTCTCCAGCCGCCAACTCAAATTTTTCATTAAAACCATTTATTTTTTCAAAAATATTTTTATTGATTAAACAATTTGCAGTAATAACATGCGAAGGAGCTAATTTATTACCTTCTTGATGAAGAGGGTTTAATAAATTAATTTTTTTATAATAATTTGAAATATTATTATTTCTTAGAGGAAGTACGTTTCCTGCATAAGCTACACCTCCAAACATAACCGATAAATATCCTGTTAAAGTAGTTTCTGTAAAAACACAATCGCTATCAATAAACAACAACCAATTGCCTTTTGCTTTTTTAGCTCCAACATTGCGAGCCGCTGCAGGTCCCTTTTTAGCACATTTTAATAATTGTATTTTAACCTTATTATTTTTATCTTTTTGTGGATTTATAATTGGTGGACAGGAGTTATTATCCACAATAATTATTTCTTTTGGATAATTTGCTTCTTGCTGGGTAACAAAAAAAGAAGACAATAAATTTTCTATCCCTTTCTGGTTATCCTTTACGGGAATAATAATAGATATTTCTGAAAGCTTAATTTTATTGTTCTCCATAAACGCTTAAAAGAAACAAATTTACATTTTATTCATTTTATACTTCGTAAATAAATTCTTTCTCTTACTTTTTCACTCCCCTAAACAATAAAACACTGTTCAGTTCCATTATTAAATGCAATTTTAATACCTTTGAGAACAAATTAAATCATTATTCTTATTCCTACTTGTCGGCACGTATAAAACATATTGAATGCTCTTTTCCCGAAGAAATTTATACCAATAAAAATTACTTTTTAGATTTTCCTGAAACTAAAAATAATAAATCACTAAAAAAGTTAGGCATTGAAAATAGACATATTGTTAGTAGTAATGTTACAGCTTCTGATTTAGCTGTAAAAGCTGCTGAAAAGTTGTTTAATAATGCAAAAATATCTCCAAATGATATTGATTTTATTTTATTTTGTGCCCAAGAATTTGACTATTACACACCAACTACTGCCTGCGTTATTCAGCATAGACTCAATATTCCATCAACAGCAGGAGCTTTAGATTTTAATTTAGGTTGCTCAGGCTTTGTTTACGGACTTAGTATTGCAAAAGGATTAATAGCAAGTAATCAGGTAAAAAATGTATTATTATTAAACGCTAGCACATTAACCAAAACTTTTTACAAAAAAGATAAAAGTTCGAGGTTTTTGTTTGGAGATGCTGCTACAGCAACACTAATTACAAAAGACGAAACAAAAAAAATTGGTGAATTTATTTTTGGAACAGATGGCAGTCGTTTTGATAAAATTATTGTTAAAGATGGTGGAGCTAGAAACAAGATTAACGAAAATTCTTTTAAAGAACATACCGATACTTTTGGCAACTGTTATACTGATGCCAATTTTTTTATGGACGGTAGTGCAATTTTTATGTTCTCCATAAAAACCGTTCCCAACCTAATAAAAGAGACTGTTGCTAAAAATAATTTAACTTTTAATGACATTGATTACTTTGTGCTTCACCAGCCCAACGAATTTATTCTAAGAGCAATTCAAAAAAAATTACACATTCCTGATGATAAATTTGTTGTTTGTTTAAGAAACTTTGGCAATACTGTTTCTTGCACAATTCCTATTGCCATTAAAAATTGTATCTTAACCAAAAACTTAGATAAACGAAAAAACTTAAAAATTTTAATTGCTGCCTTTGGTGTCGGACTTTCTTGGAGTGCTACAATAATCGAAATTTAATTTTAACTTTACATTTATGAAAATAGAAGAATTAATAGCAAAAATAGAATTTGAAATTGATGAATTAACCCCCGGAACATTACGCCCTGAAACCAATTTAAAAGATACTGATATTTGGACATCAATGCACGCTTTAATATTAATTGCACTTATTGATACCGAATATGATGTAACAATTAATGGAGAAGATTTGCGACAAATTAATAGTATTCAAGATATATACAACATTATAAAAAGCAGAAAAGCTAATTAATGGCATTATTTAGTGTACAAAATATCCAATTAACAGGAATTGCAGCTTGTGTTCCAAAAAATAGAGAAAATAATATTGATTTATCTATTATTAAAGAAAAAGAAAAGCAATTACTTATTAAAACAACAGGCATTAGGTACAGACATATTGCACCAAAACACATTACAACTTCAGATATGTGTTTTAAAGCCGCAACCGCCTTATTAAAAGAAAAAAAAATTGACCGAAAAGATATTGAAATCTTAATTTTTGTCACCCAATCGCCCGACTATTATTTACCTGCAACAAGTATTATTTTGCAAGATAAATTAAAACTATCAAAAAATTGTATCGCTTTTGATATCCAACTTGGTTGTTCTGGTTACGTTTATGGACTATCTGTAATCTCAAGTTTAATGAATAATGCTAAACTAAAAAAAGGACTCTTGTTGGTTGGTGATAAATCTAGTTTCTCACCATCTAAAGACGACAAAAGTACTTACCCAATTTTTGGAGATGCTGGTACAGCCACAATATTAGCATATAATACTAATGCTGAAAAAATAGATTTTAACCTCCAAAGCGATGGTGCTGGTCATCAAGCAATAATAATTCCTGACGGAGGCATGAGAAATCCTTTTAATGAAAAATCTAACGAAATTAAAACCTATGGAACAGGCATTAAACGTTCTAGAAAAAATTTGTTTTTAGATGGCATAGAAGTTTTTAATTTCTCGATAAGAGAAGCTCCTTTAAATGTTTCTAATTTACTACATTACAATAACACACACATTAATGATTACGATTATTTTCTATTTCACCAAGCAAATAAATTAATGAACGAAACCATAAGAAAAAAGTTAAAATTAAATGCTAATAAAGTTCCCTACTCACTTTACAATTATGGAAATACAAGTTCGGCATCAATTCCACTTACCATTGTTACTGAGCTTAAAGATGTTTTAACGCATGGTGTTAAAAAAGTTGTTTTTTCTGCTTTTGGTGTAGGATTATCTTGGGGTTCAGCAAGTATTGAGCTTAATAACGTTACCTGTTTACCTATAATAACCATTGAATAATGAATCGATTTAGTTTAGCTAATAAAACAATTCTTATTACTGGGGCTTCTTCTGGTATTGGCAAAAAAACTGCCATAGAAATAAGTAAAATGGGTGCAAATGTTATTTTGTCAGGAAGAAATATTGAAAGATTAAACGACACAAAAAATAAGTTAAAAAAAGGAAATCATCAGCTTATTGCTGGTAATTTACTGGAAGAAGAAACGATAAATTCAATTACCAAAAATGTACCAATGTTAGATGGCGTACTTCATGCGGCAGGAGTTGTAAATCCTTATCCTATCAAATTTTTAACAAAATCGAAAATTAATGAAACAATGAACATTAATTTTGAAGTTCCTGTTTTATTAACCGCTCATCTTTTAAAAAAGAAAAAGATAAACAATAATGCCTCATTTGTGTTTTTATCCTCAATTTCTGCCCATCACCCACACAAAGGAGGTGCTATGTATGGAAGTTCTAAAGCTGCCATAGAAACATTTAGCAAAGTTTTAAGTTCAGAATTAGCCGCACAAAAAATACGTTCTAATTGTATTTCTCCAGCAATGGTAAAAACAGATATGTTTACTATTGCCGAGCAAGGATTAGGAAAAGAAGCTATGCAGCAACACATTAATCAATATCCGTTAGGTGTTGGATACCCCTTAGATGTAGCAAATGCCATTATTTTTTTATTATCAGATGCAGCAAGGTGGATTACGGGTATTAACCTTACTTTAGACGGAGGTTATTTAATTGGAGGAAACACACCATAATTAATGCAAATTAACAAGTATAACATTACACTAACTCGATTAAAAGAAGCTGATATTGAGTTGGTTAGAGAAAAAAGGAATACTAGCGAAATTAATCAATTTATGCATTTTAGAGAACAGATATCTGCCGATATGCAAAAAAAATGGTTTAAAGAGGTTAATTCTATTTACCATAATTACTTTATTATTCATTACAACAATAAAAAAATAGGCTTAATTAATGGTAAAAATAGCGATTATGAAAAACGACAATCGGAAGGTGGTATGTTTATTTGGGATAAAAACTATTTAGGCACTTTTATCCCCGCATTATGTTCTATTATGATGAGCGATTTTACTTTTTTAATTAACCATTTTGAAAAAAATTACATTAAAATTTTAAATACTAATTTAACAGCAATTAGTTACAATAAGCAAATTGGTTATGTAAAAACAACTGATTATCAATATGATACAGAATCTTCTTGGTATGTGCTTACTAAAAAAGATTACCTTAAAAATATGGTAAAAATACGAAAAGGTATTCGTGCTATTTGTGGAGATGAAACACCATTAAGCATTGATAATATTAATTTTAATGACGACACAGCAGCAGATTTTGAACTTTTATACCAACCACTCCCCAACTTTGTAAAACACAACATTAATTTAATTTTGGTGAGAGATGGGCTGGCTACCCTCTAAATTACAGCATATCATTTAACAGAAAAATACAAGCATCTTCCACCTCTTTATCAAATGCTGTTAAATATTTTTTTTGAGGGTGAATTAAAGGAAACATCATTTTACCCCGTTGAAGATGAGCGAATTTGCTATTTTTATTTTTTGTGAATGTAGCCTCTTCTCCAAAACCTTGATTATACACTAAATTAACGGCAGGAGTAATTCCTATCCCCTTATTTACCCATAAATCAACATTCCATGGAATATCCCAAGTTATTTTATTTTTTCTAATTTCCTCAAAAGTATCCGTCCATTTTGCAAAATTTTTCTGACTAATATGGTGATGAATTTCTTGTTTATGTTGTTGCCAAGAATTAAGTTCTTTGTTAAACTTCTGCCATGATTTTGCCCACGTTGCCCAACCCCAAGGAGGCAAAACAAAATTGCTAAAAAAATAACTATTGCTGCAAGTCTTTTTGTGTGATAAAATATTACACCCCGAAATATGCATTATTTTTTCATCATCATTATAAAAGGTAAGTAAATCTTCACAAAATCTAAAAAAAGTTAAATCGGGCAAACAATCATCTTCTAAAATAATGGCTTTATTTTCGTGTTTAAACACCCAATCTAAACCACCAACAATATTTTGAGTACAGCCTAAATTAATTGCTGAAAATTTTGTTTTAATATTGGTATTCCAATCAATTTTATTAATTATTGCTCGTGTTTTATCACATTTCAGCTCATCAGTCTTATCTTTAAAACCATCAGCAACGATATACAAATATTTTGGTTTTACACCCCTCAAGACATCAATTAAGTTGCTAAAAAATGTTGGTCTGTTATAAATAAACAAAACTATTGGCGTATTAAAACTCATATTTTACAATTATATTTAAAACAAATATACTTTAAAGCATAAAATAATTTTTAATTTAGTGAAGTGATAAAATTTAACGTGCCATATGTTTCGAATAAAGAAATTATCTTTATAAAAAAAGTTATAGAGAATAAATCTTTTGCAGGTAATAATGAATATTCAAAACGATGCGAAACCCTTTTGGAAAAAAAATATAACTTTAACAAATGTTACTTAACCCCCAGTTGTACTGCGGCTATTGAGATGGCCGCTTTAATCTTAGATTTAAAAATTAATGATGAAATTATTGTCCCATCTTACACCTTTGCTTCTTGTCCAAACCCGTTTTTAATTAATGGAGCTAAAATTGTTTTAGCCGATTGCGAAAAAGATTATCCTAATATTTCTGCCCATCATGTTGAGACTTTAATTAGCCCAAAAACCAAAGCAATAATGGTAATGCACTATGGCGGAGTTGCTTGTGATATAGACGAAATAAAAGCCATTTGCAATAAAAATAAGCTCTTTTTAATTGAAGATGCAGCCCAATGTATTAACTCTTATTACCATAATAAACCCTTAGGTTCTTTTGGAGATATTGGTGTTTTTTCTTTTCATGAAACCAAAAACATTACTTGTGGCGAAGGCGGTTTAATTGTAATTAATAACCCAAAATTGCTTAAAAAAGCAGAAACGGTTAGACAGTACGGAACAAATCGGACAAACTTTATACAAAACAACTTATCTCATTACGAAAGTGTTGGTAAAGGGTTGGCTCTTTTTCAGTCGGAAATTAATGCTGCCTTTTTATATGCTCAGTTACAGGCTATTGATTTGGTTGCGGAAAACAGAAAACAATTATGGAATTACTATTACAATCAGTTGTCAAAATTAGCATCTAATTTAACTTTTAGCTTGCCACAAATTAACGCCAATACAAGTACTAATAATCATACTTTTTTTATTACGCTTAAAGATAAAAAAGACACAAATCCATTAATTGATTTTTTAGGCAACAATGATATTGTAGTAGTAAAACATTTTTACCCATTGCACCAAAGTAAATTTTATTCAAAAAAGCATAATGGTAATAATTTCCTTAATGCGACAAGATTTAATAACACCTTAATTCGTTTGCCTTTACACCATTATTTAACATTTAAAGATATTGATTTTATTGTGGAAAGAATAGGCACTTATTTTCTACTCAAAAATAAGTTTTAAACAACCTAAAATTTCCTGAGCTATAATCTTACTTTTGTTTTATGGATTATTTAAACGAACTAAACGAACCACAACAACAAGCTGTAAAAACAACCGAAGGACCTGTAATGGTTATTGCTGGTGCAGGTTCTGGAAAAACGAGGGTTTTAACTTATCGTATTGCTCATCTCATTAATAAAGATGTTGACCCTTTTAATATTCTTTCTTTAACCTTTACCAACAAAGCTGCTCAAGAAATGAAAGAGCGTATTGGTAAAATTGTTGGCTACTCCGAAGCCCGTAACATTTGGATGGGAACTTTTCACTCCGTTTTTGCTCGAATTTTAAGAAATGAAGCCGAAAAAATTGGCTACCCTCAAAATTTCACCATTTACGACACAAAAGACTCCAAAAACCTTATTAAAACCATTTTAAAAGAACAAGGATTAGATGAAAAAATTTACAAACCCAATTTAGTTTACAATAGAATTTCATCAGCAAAAAACAACCTCATTTCAGCAACAGCCTATGTTAACAATACAACAATTCAGGCAGAAGACAGGCAATCGGCAAAACCAAAAATAGGCGAAGTTTATAAAATTTATGAAACCCGTTGTTTTAAAGCTGGAGCGATGGATTTTGATGATTTATTATACAAAACCAATATTTTATTAAGAGATTTTCCTGATGTTTTACACAAATACCAACATCGGTTTAAATATATTTTAGTTGATGAGTATCAAGATACTAATTTTTCGCAATATACCATTGTTAAAAAATTGGCTGCAGTTTTTCAGAATGTTTGTGTGGTTGGTGATGATGCACAAAGTATTTATGCTTTTAGAGGAGCAAATATTCAAAATATCTTAAACTTTAAAAACGATTATCCCGAAGTTAAAACCTTTAAATTAGAACAAAATTATCGTTCTACAAAAAATATTGTAAATGCAGCAAACAGTATCATTAAAAAAAATAAAGACCAATTAGAGAAAACTGTTTTTACCAATAATATTGAAGGCAACAAAATATTGGTGCATCAAGCTGCCACAGATAATGAAGAGGGAAAAATAATAGCTAATTTAATTTTTGACAAACAACTTACTAATCAAGCAAAAAACAAAGATTTTGCTATTTTGTACAGAACAAATGCCCAATCGAGAGCGATGGAAGAAGCTTTGAGAAGAAAAAATATTCCGTATAAAATTTATGGAGGCTTATCTTTTTATCAACGCAAAGAAGTAAAAGATTTAATTGCTTATTTCCGTTTAGTAATTAATCCCAATGATGAAGAGGCCTTAAAACGAGTAATTAATTATCCTGCTCGAGGAATTGGAAAAACATCGTTAGATAAGATTGCAATTGCAGCTAATAATCATCAAAAAAGTATGTGGGAAATTATTACCCACATCAACCAAATAAATATTGGTATTAATAGTGGTACTCAAAATAAAATTACAGCATTTGTGAGCTTAATTACTAGTTTTCAGCACCAACTTAATGTAAAAAATGCTTTCGATTTAGGTAACGACATTGCATCAACAACAGGCATTTTAAAAGAATTATACACCGATAGAACTCCCGAAGGTATTAGCAAATACGAAAATATTCAGGAAGTATTAAATGGTTTAAAAGATTTTACCGAAACAGAAAATGAGGAGAAAGAAGATGTAACACCACGAGGTTTAGCCGAATTTTTACAAGATGTTGCTTTATTAACCAATGCCGATAACGAGAAAGATGAAGACCGCGACAAGGTTACTTTAATGACGATACATTCGGCTAAAGGATTAGAATTTCCTTATGTTTTTATTGTAGGGTTAGAAGAAAATCTTTTTCCATCGCAAATGTCGTTAACCTCAAGGGCAGATTTAGAAGAGGAAAGGCGTTTATTTTATGTTGCTGTTACGAGGGCAGAAAAAGAAATTCATTTGTCGTTTGCTTCGAGCAGATACCGTTGGGGGAATTTAATTTTTTGTGAACCTAGTCGGTTTATCGAAGAAATTGATGAAAATCATTTGGAATATACTTTCCAAAAAGGTAGTTTACAACAAAATAGCACAGCGGGGTTTAATGATGATTTTTTTGAGCCCAAAAAGTATGTTTCAAAAAGTAATTATAAAACAAAAAAGAATGTGCCACCAAAAGTAATTCAAACTACGCCAAAAAATTTAACCAAAATTGCTAATACAACGACATCTGTGGTAAGTGCCCACGATTTAAACCTAAAAAAAGGCATGATGATTAATCATTTAAAATTTGGCAATGGCATTATCGAAGACCTAGAAAATGGTAAGGCAACTATTAATTTTCAAAATGTAGGACGCAAGCAATTATTACTAAAATTTGCTAAGTTGACAATAGTTAATTAATAATTTTAGCACTACCCTTAACTTTATTGTTGTAATAAATATTTCTCCATCCAAAGAATGGGTAAGTTTATTTGCGTGTTGTTAAAATTTATTTTAAGTTCAGCTATTTCCTTTTCTATATCAAAATCAGCTTCATCTTCCATCACTTTTTTAAGCACTAAAATCAATTTATTGTAATTTTTTAATTCTTTGTGGTGATGAATAAATTGATAACAATTTTGAATTTCATTTTCTGCTAAATCTTTTTTACTGATGGAAAAGTAGTAAATAGCAATAATTAACCGAACATATATTTTTTCTGATAATTCAATTTGTTGGTGAAGTAATTTTTCCAACTCATCAATATTTATTTTTGCTGCTTTATTTACCATTAAATAGCACATGTTTAAAATGCAAATTATTTTTAACGAAAAAGCAGGAATGGAAGATAAATCTTTTAAATTATTCTCAATGGTTAACAGTGCAACTTTGTATTTTCCCAGCTTTAAACAAGTGGTTATAAAGTTAAAAATAATAGCAGGCTTGTTGGGCGATTTTACCTTTTTATTGTCAAATAATGTAAGAATTTCTGTGTACGTATTATACGATTTTTCAAATTTATTCATTAAAAAATATGCTAAAGCAACAGATGCTTTTAATACAAGTAACTCGTTATTTACATTGGTTTGTTCATTTAATTCTTGCTCGTGTTTAATTAAAAAAGTAATACATTTTTGTAGCCAATTAATTTTAATATTACCTTTTAAGAGGTAATTTTTTGCCTTTAAGTAAAGGTATTTGTCATAAGTATTTTGAGTGGTGTTAATGGTTATTTGCTCCGCTGCTAATTCAATCTTATAATCGGGAAAATAGGCTTGGTAATTTCTTTTCAAAAAAACATTGTTTAATTCAGTTGTTCTAAATTGCGTTGAAAATTGAGCAATGAGTAGTTTCTTTTTCTCTTCATTAAGTTGAATTAAATTTTTAAATTTTTTAGAAGTCGCCAATTCTTGTTGTTGGATGTAGTTAATATAGGCTTCAATAAATTGAATATGTTGAGCATAATTTTTGCCTGCTGCTAATTTTTGGGTACTATTTTTATAAAACGAGTTAACTTGTTGATGTAAACCTTTTTGTATTAAAAAATTAAAAAACAAAATATCGTTTTCGTTATTTTCTGTGTCAATATTTTCGATAAACATTTTAAAAGCACCAGTAATTCTTCTAAAATCATTTCTAATT
>CAZVEW010000084.1:0-10735 GCA_964625955.1 uncultured Vicingus sp.
TCCCTATCCACAAATGGATGTTCATGTACATAAATAAATTATAATTAAAAAAATAATTAAAAAAATAAGCATATTAAATTAAGTTGCAATCCATTGATTATCAAATTAGAATGAATTGTTTCTTAAACGATAAACAAACAATTTTGTAGCTGTTAGAGGTATAACAATTAGGAATTATAAAATATTATTTCATTTCTTTGTAGGAAATTTGAGCATAAACTAGCCATAGAATGACAAAAAATTTAGTAATTGTAGAGTCTCCTGCCAAAGCAAAAACAATCGAAAAATTCCTAGGAAAGGATTTTACCGTAAAGTCAAGTTTCGGGCATATTAGAGATTTACCAGGCAAAAATATTTCTATTGACATCGAAAATGATTTTAAACCAGAATACATCATTCCTAATGATAAAAAGAAAATTGTAGCTGAATTAAGGAAGTTCTCTAAAACTGCAGAAACAGTTTGGCTAGCATCAGATGAGGACAGGGAAGGAGAGGCTATTTCATGGCACTTATTGGAAGCATTAAACTTAAAAGAAGAGAAAACTAAAAGAATTGTTTTTCACGAAATCACAAAAACAGCAATTACCAATGCCATTAAAAATCCACGAAAAATAGATAAAAATTTGGTCGATGCTCAACAAGCTAGGAGAATATTAGACCGATTGGTTGGCTATGAATTGTCTCCAGTTTTATGGAAAAAAGTAAAACCATCATTATCAGCAGGTAGGGTTCAATCTGTAGCAGTTCGATTAATTGTAGAAAGAGAAAAAGAAATTTTAGATTTTAAATACGAATCCTCTTACAAAGTATCAGCTCACTTTTTAGTAAGTAATAATTCTATCTTAAAAGCAGAACTACCACAACGATTTAAAACCAAAACAGCAGCAGAAAGTTTTTTAGATAAATGTAAAACTGCTAATTTTACCATTGAAACTTTAGAAACCAAACCTTCAAGAAAATCACCTGCGGCACCTTTTACAACATCTACACTTCAGCAAGAGGCAAGTAGAAAATTAGGCTTCTCCGTTTCTCAAACCATGACAATTGCTCAGCGTTTATACGAGTCAGGTAAAATAACCTATATGAGAACCGATTCTGTAAATCTTTCAAATGACGCTATAGGTGCTGCAAAAAAAGAAATTACAAACTCCTATGGAGAGAAGTATGCCCAAGTAAGAAAATTTACCACCAAATCTAAAGGAGCACAAGAAGCCCACGAAGCCATTCGTCCTACCTACATGAATACCCATAAAATTATGGGTGACGCAGGTCAAATGAGATTATATGATCTGATTTGGAAAAGAACCATTGCCTCACAAATGAGTGATGCACAATTAGAAAAAACAACGGTAAAAATTAATGTTTCAACTACCTCAGAAAATTTTATTGCAAAAGGAGAGGTTTTGATATTTGACGGCTTCCTAAAAGTTTATTTAGAAGGAACGGATGATGAGAACAAGATTGAAAAAGAAGGCATTTTACCTCCATTAACAATGGGAGAAACATTAAATATGCAAGAAATTACTGCTACAGAACGTTTCTCTAACCATCCTCCCAGATACACAGAAGCTAGTTTAGTGAGAAAATTAGAACAATTGGGGATAGGCAGACCATCTACCTACGCACCAACAATCTCAACCATTCAAAAAAGAGGCTATGTGGTTAAAGAAGATAGAGAAGGGAAACAAAGAAATTTTACCACACTTACTTTAAAAAATGACAATATTTCTGATGTAACTGCAAAAGAAAATTTTGGCTTTGAAAAGAAAAAGATGTTTCCAACAGACATAGGAACAGTTGTTACCGATTTTTTAGTCAAAAATTTTGAAAAAGTACTCGATTATAGCTTTACCGCTAATGTAGAAGAACAATTTGACGCCATTGCAGAAGGCCAGAAGAAGTGGAATAAAATGATCCAAGATTTTTACAATCCATTTCATACAAAAATACAACACACCTTAGAAAATGCTGAAAGAGCAAGCGGAGAAAGATTGCTGGGTACCGATCCCGAATCTGGAAAACCCCTAATAGTGCGTATAGGAAAATTTGGACCAATGGCACAAATAGGAAAAACAGATGATGAAGGTGGTGCAAAATTTGCAAGTTTATTAACAGGACAAACTATTGCTAAAATTACTTTAGAAGAAGCCTTAGAACTCTTTAAATTTCCTAAAACAATCGGAAAACATGAAGGACATGAAATAATAGTTGCCCAAGGCAGATTTGGCCCTTACGTTAAATTTAACAATATGTTTGTTTCCATTCCTAAAGAGGAAGACATGGCTAGTGTAGATTTAAACAGGGCTATCGAATTAATTAAACAAAAGCAAGCAGCAGATGCACCAATTGCTGAATACGAAAATCTACCCGTTCAAAAAGGCGTTGGACGATTTGGTCCATTTATTAAATGGAATGGCATGTTTATCAATGTAAATAAGAAATACAACTTTGATAATTTATCTCACGAAGATATTGCTCAATTAATCGAAGATAAAAAACAAAAAGAGATAGATAAATATATTCATCGTTGGGATGAGGAAGGAATATCAGTACAAAAAGCACGTTGGGGAAGATTTAATATTGTAAAAGGAAAAACAAAAATTGAATTACCAAAAACATTTAAAGTCGATAAATTAACTTTAAATGAGGTAAAAAAAATGATAGCAGAAAAAACGCCAAAGAAAAAAATAAGAGCAAAAAAGAAATAGCCCCTAACATTGGTGAAAATAAATTTTTTTATTTTGACAAACTCTTTAACTTAAACGTATGAATTTATCAAACTATTTTGAACCAATCAACCTAAACAAAGGAGATTTAGATTTTGATTATTCAAAAAATCAACTGATTAACTTTATTACTCAATTTAATGGAGAGCAAAACATAAAGGAATTTAATATTGCCATACTTGGTGTGGGTGAAGATCGTAATGCAACCAACAATAACGGATGTGCTTTAGCCCCTAATTATATTAGGAAATATTTGTACCGCTTAGTAAATCTAAAAGGAAAATCAAAAATTATTGACCTAGGTAACCTGAAAATAGGGAATAGTATTGAAGATACTTACTTCGCTTTAAGTGCTATTTTAGAAGAATTAATAAAAAATAATGTTATACCTATTATTATAGGAGGAAGTCACGATTTAACTTATGCTAATTTTTTGGCCTATAAAAAATTAGAGCAAACCATTAATTTAGTTACAATAGATTCTAAATTTAACCTTGGAGAAGCTAAGAAAGAAATAAATTCTAACAACTTTTTAACAAAAATCATCTTACACCAACCTAATTTCCTTTTCAATTTTAGCAATATAGGTTATCAATCTTATTTTGCAGATAAAGAAGAAATTGATTTAATAGCAAAACTTTATTTCGATAGCTATCGTTTAGGACAAGTGCAAAAAAAAATAGAAGAAGTAGAACCTATTGTTAGAAATGCAGACATACTAAGTTTTGATATTTCTGCACTCAGACAATCTGAAGCTCCTGCCAACAATAACCCTTCGCCAAATGGCTTTTATGGTGAACAAGCCTGCCAAATAAGTAGGTATGCAGGCTTAAGCGACAAACTAACCTCCATAGGATTTTATGAAGTAAACCCAGAACACGATATTAATGGACAAACAGCTCATAGTGTCGCTCAAATGATATGGTACTTTATAGATGGTGTAAACAATCGTAAAAAAGATTTTCCTATCGGTAGCAGAAAGTCTTATTTTAAATACACCGTAAATATTAACGAAGGTAAAAACGAAATAATTTTCTACAAAAGTGATAAAAGTGAACGATGGTGGATGGATGTTCCTTATCCATCTCATGAGAAAATAAAATTTGAACGCCATCTATTAGTACCTTGCTCTTACAACGATTACGAAACTGCTTGTAAAAATGAGCTTCCTAATAGATGGTGGCAAACTTTCCAAAAATTATCGTAATTTTGAGTTATTAACAAGTAATTAACATTAAAAAGTTGAAAAAGTTTTTGCTAGAAAAATAATTTTATTTACCTTAGCCGACTAATGACAACTAATTTAAGATAAGAAAACATCTAAAAACCAATAATTGTATGAAGAAACTAGTACTTTCTGCAGCTTTTTTAATATCCGGAGTTTGGGCTTTTGCTCAACAAGACGCTCAGTTTACTCAAAACATGTTTAACAAATTAAGCGTAAACCCTGGCTCGGCAGGTCACAATGGAGGCATTTGTGCTACCTTATTGTCAAGACAACAATGGACAGGATTTGAAGGCAATCCGAAAACAAATTTATTAAGTGTTGATGCAAGATTTAGTAAACACGGTGTAGGATTAACCGTGTTTCAAGATAAACTAGGAATAGAAAAATCTTTAGTTGCTAAAGTTGCATACGCTTACCACCAAAATCTTGGACCTGGAGTTTTAGGTATAGGGATTGATGTAGGTTATTTAAGTAAATCTTTCGAAAACAATTTTATTGCCATTGATAACCCCGTTAATGACCCTTCTATTCCAAATGCAGGAACCTCTGCAGGAACCTTTGATGTTGGTGCAGGTTTATACTATAATATACCTAATAAACTATATGTTGGCATATCTACCTTACATATCCCTCAAACAACTGTTAAAGATATTGCAGATGCAGGAGGAAAGGGAGCATTAAATTTCCAACAAGCTAGGCATTATTACATTATGGCTGGTTATGATTGGGATATTAACAACGATAAGAAATGGGTTGTTAAACCTTCTCTCCTTGCAAAAACAGACGCTGCCTCTACACAATTAGACGTAAATCTTTTATTAGATTACAATAAAATGTTTTGGGGAGGCGTTACTTATAGAGTACAAGATGCCATCGGTATCTTAGCTGGTGTTCATGTTGGTCAGTTTGTAAACTTACCCGGGTTAAAAATTGGTGCAGCTTACGATTTAACAACATCAACTTTAGCTACTTATAGCAGTGGAAGTATAGAGTTTATGATTAATTATTGTACTAACATTATTAAGCCACCAGTAAGAGAGGTTTATCATTCTGTTAGGTTTTTATAAGAAATAATGTAACTAATTATTTTAGTTTGCGTTTAAAGCAATTCAAACTTTTAATTTAAAAAGTGATTTCACACATGGTGAAAAAAAGAAGGAGGTAACAATGAAACGATTAATAATATTATTTTCGATAGTAGCCCTTTACGCATGTAGTCAGGGTAATGGAGAACTAATAGGAGTTCAAGGCAGAGAGGAATGGTATCAACCAACCCCTTTCGGCATGTTATTTATTCCGATGGGAAGCTATAACATGGGACCATCAGATCAAGATGTGCCTTATGCATTAACAGCACAAACACGAACAGTTTCCGTGCAAGCTTTTTATATGGACGAAATGGAAATTTCTAACAATGAATACCGTCAATTTGTATATAACATTAGAGATTCTATTGCTAGAAAAATAATGGGAGAAGAAATAGATGAAGAAACCTACTTAAACTCGGTAGATGAATTTGATCAAGATATTGATCCTCCAACAATTAATTGGTATGCTAAATTAAAGTATAATGAGAATCAAGAAACTAGAGACGCATTAGAACCAATGTATTATAGCCCTGCCGAAAGGTACAGAGGAAGAAGAGAAATCGACCCACGTAAATTAAATTACACCTATTATTGGATAGATTACCGTAGAGCAGCTAGAAGATCGAGTAGAGACGCGTTAAATGGAGAAGAAGGTGCTCGCCATGCATTTTCTATAGATAGATCTAAATTTATTATGAGAGACGTGATTAATGTTTACCCTGATACTTTAGCATGGATTCATGATTTTACTTATTCTTATAATGAACCTATGACAAGAAATTATTTCTGGCATCCAGCCTATGATGATTATCCTGTGGTTGGCGTTTCTTGGAAACAAGCAACAGCATTTTGTATTTGGAGAACAGAATTGTTAAATGAATTTTTACTAGAAGTAGGCTCTACAATTGTAAATCCGTTTAGGTTACCAACAGAATCTGAATGGGAATATGCCGCTAGAGGTGGACTAAATGGTAGCCCATACCCTTGGGGAGGTCCTTATATTAGGAATAGTAGAGGCTGTTTTTTAGGCAATTTTAAACCTATGAGAGGTAATTATATTGATGATGGAGGTTTCCATACGGTAAAAATTAACTCTTACAACCCTAATGATTTT
Source organism: uncultured Vicingus sp. (assembly GCA_964625955.1). GTDB lineage: Bacteria > Bacteroidota > Bacteroidia > Flavobacteriales_E > Vicingaceae. The sequence continues at coordinate 6,157 of CAZVEW010000084.1, forward strand.
GGTCTATATTGTATGGCGGGAAATGTAGCAGAATGGACAAGCAATGCATTTGATGAATCGGCTTATAATTTTGCACACGATTTAAACCCAGATTACCTGTATGATGCAAAAGATGATGACCCTGAAGTATTAAAAAGAAAAGTAATTAGAGGTGGATCTTGGAAAGATGTAGGTTATTACCTACAAACAGGTACTAGAACTTATGAGTACCAAGATACTGCAAAATGTTACATTGGCTTTAGGTGTGTAATGACATACTTAGGAAGAGGACAAGATGATAATCTGTAAAAATGAATAAATTAAAACCTATCTATATTAAAAACAATTAACTTTAAAACTAAAAATTATGGGAATAATACAATTTTTATTTGAAACAAAAAAAGGAAAAACTTTTATGGGAATGCTCTACGGATTAGGAGCTTCGGTGGTAATCGTAGGTGCCTTATTTAAAATTATGCACTGGCCTGGAGCAGGACCAATGCTTATTGTTGGACTAAGTACTGAGGCTATTATTTTTGCTTTCTCGGCATTTGAACCCCAGCACTTACCTTTAGACTGGACTTTAGCATACCCAGAATTGGCAGGCATGCAAGATGAAGAAGGGAATGAAATAGAACATACAGGTACTGCTATTGAACAGTTAGATACCATGTTGGAAGATGCCAAAATTGGACCTGAATTAATTGAAAGTTTAGGAGAAGGGCTAAGAAGTTTAAGCACCAATGCCAATAAACTCTCTGAAATTTCTGATGCATCTGTTGCAACTTCAGATTATACAGAAAGTTTAAAAGGAGCTGCTAACAATGTAAGTAAACTGTCCGATGATTATGCACGAGCTTCTGAATCGTTAGCCGTGCTTAACGAAGCCGCTAATACTGGAACGAATACGGGAGAAGAAATGCAAAAAATGGCAGCTAACTTAGAGGCATTAAATAGGTCTTACGAATCTCAATTACAAGGTTCTCAACAACAAGCAGAAACCATGCAAGCAATGTATAGTGGTATTACCGCTTTAATGACCAACCTGTCAGAATCTGTTGAAGATACTAAGAAATATAAAGAAAATATTGCTGAACTTTCAACTAATCTAGCTGCATTAAATAATGTATATGGAAACATGTTAACTGCAATGAAATCATAATTAATTATTTTTTGTAAAATTTAAAACTTTAAAACTATGAGTGGAGGCGATTTACCACCAAGGCAGAAAATGATTGGTATGATGTACCTTGTATTAACTGCACTGTTGGCATTAAATATATCGAAATCTATACTAGAAGCATTTATTCAAATTAATACGGGTATAGAAAAAACAACAGTTACTTTTGATGAAAGTAATGCTATAATTTATAGAGCTTTTGGTAAAGCAGCAGCAGAAAGTCCTGCTGCGAAAAAATGGGCTGATAAGGCTGATAAAGTAAAAAAATTAGCCGATGGTATGTATGAGCATATTAAACAACTAAAAATAGGATTAATTGAAAAAACCGATGGACTACCTAAAGAGATTGCTGATACTATAAAAATTGATGATGTAGATGGGAAGGATAATTATGATATCCCGACACATGTTATGGGTTTAGGAGAGCCTGCTAAACCCGTGAAGGTACCTGGAGAAGAAGAACTTAGTGCTCTTACTTTGAAAGAAAAATTAAATGCTTTCCATAAAGGTATTTTAGCTGTTTTTGATGATAAGGATGTGCAAAAAGAAATAGCAACAAAAGTTAATTACTTAAATACGGAGGATGTTAAAACATCGGAGGGTTTAGACCCTTGGGAAGTTGCTTCTTTTTATCATGCACCATTGGCGGCAACAATTACCATGTTATCTAAAATACAATCAGACGTTAGAACCGCTGAAGCACAAGTGATTAACAAATTATACGAAAGAATAGATGCTGGTGGTGTTTCTTTTAATGCCGTAGAAGGTATGGCAGTTTTGCCAAAAGCATACATCATGGAAGGAGATTCTTTTAGGGCCTCTATTTTTACGGCTGCTTATGATGATAGAAGTGACCCTAAAATTTTTATTGGTGATTTTGATAGTGCTGCTGTTGAAGCAGTTAAAAAAACAGGAAAATTTGATGAAAACAAAATTATGAAAGGTACTAAAGGAACGAAATGGGGGGATGGCGATTGGTATGAAATGAGTAAAGAAGATATAAGAGATGGAAAAGGATATTTAAAAATAAAAGAAAACTTGGGAGTACATGATTGGGGAGGCGTGATTATGCTAAAAACTAAAAAAGGACCTAAAGCGTATCCTTTTAAAAGTTCTTTTGAGGTTGGAAAACCTTCAACAACAGTTTCTGCAGAGAAAATGAACGTATTTTACATTGGTGTTGATAACCCTGTTTCTGTTTCTGCCCCAGTACCTAATTTTACAGCTTCTGCTCCAGGATTAAGAAAAACAGGGAAAGGATTTATGATGAGACCACCAAAAAGGCTTAAAAAAGTTACCATTGTAGTTTCTGCTGTAGATAAAACGACTGGCAAAAAACAGGTTTTAGGTAAAAAAGAATTTAGAGTAAAAAGAATACCTGATCCTAAATCATTTGTAGCTGGGAAATCTGGTTCGGCAAGTCTAAAAAAAGCAGCTTTTAAAGCAGCTTCTACCGTACAGGCTAAAATGGATAACTTTGATTTCGACATTAAAGTAAAAGTGAAATCATTTAGTTTCTCTACTACAAAAAGTGGTTTAATTAATGAAATTAGGGTTTCTGGTAACAGGCTTAATTCAAAATGTAAAGCAATGATAAAATCTGCAAAAAGAAATCAAAGATTTTACATAGAAAAAATTAAAGTTAGTATGCCAGATGGTAGTACTAGAAAATTAGCACCAATAATCTTAAAAGTAATCTAGTAAAAAAGGAGGTTGATTATGAAATATGTTAGATTAATATTAGTTGTAAGTTTCTTTTCTGCATTAATTTTTAATGCAAAAGCACAAGACAACAAAATTCTTGATAAGCCTTGGATAAAAGAAAATACACCAACAAGACGAGTTGTTCCTTATACCCATGTAAGAGAGGCAGATGTTATGTGGCATAGGAGGATATGGAGAGAAATTGATTTAAGAGAAAAAATTAATCATCCTTTATATTTCCCTACTACTGCAATTAACGACAGAAAAAGTTTGTTTGATGTGATTAAAGATGCCGTTAGAAATGGAGAATTAAATGCTTATGACCCTATAAATGATGAATTTACCATAAAATTAACAGGCAGTCAGGCGGAAGCCCAAATGGGTGATTCAGTTACCATTATGATGGAAGATGAATTTGGAGACCCAACAATCCCATCCAATACCTACCAACCAGTTGAATCTCAAGATATTGTAAAATATTGGCTAAAAGAGGATTGGTTTTTCGATAGAGAACGCTCCATTATGGATGTAAGAATAATAGGTTTATGTCCACTTCGGGTGAAATTAGATGAAAATGGTAATTATAAAGGATTAAAGCCTGTTTATTGGATTTACTTTCCTGAAGCTAGGTATACTTTTGCTAATTGGGATGTTTTTAACCGACAAAATGATGCAGAAAGAAGAACCTTTGAAGATATTTTTTGGAAGAGAATGTTTAACAGCTACATCTTAAAAAGGTCTAATGTTTATGATAGGGCTAGTGTCGATTATTTACAAGGAATAGATTTATTATTAGAGGCCGAAAAGATAAAAAATGATATCTTTAATATGGAACACGATTTTTGGCATTATTAATGATATACGTTTAACATCAAACTGCTATAACAACAAAGCCGAATCAAATTTTGATTCGGCTTTGTTGTTATTTACTGTTTTAAGATATTTATTTTCTAGCAGCAGCAACATCTTCTGGTGTAAATGTATCACCATCATTTTTCCATGTGTGAGAAACATAGTTTAACACATCAGCAATTTGTTGATCGTTTAAAACGTCTTTCTGAGGAGGCATTACACCATTAAAAGTAACGCCATTAACAACAATTTCTCCTTCAGAACCATTTAAAACTTGTTTAATAGCTCTAGTTTTATCAGCAGTTAAATAATCTGACCCTGCCAACGGAGGAAATGCACCAGGAATTCCTTCTCCCGTAGCTTGGTGGCATGCCAAACAAATAGTTGTGTAAACTTTTTCTCCTGCAGAATAATCTGTTGCTTCAGTAGTTTTTTCCTCAGTAGTTTGTATGGTAGCCTCTTTATTTGTAGTTGCTTCCTCTTTTTCTTTAGGAGTTTCTCCGCAAGAGCTTAAGGCTGTAAATGCAAGTATTGCAGAAAATATTACGACAGTTTGTGTTCTTTTTTTCATAAATAATTTAATTAGTTTTTTTTAGAATTGACTTGACAATATTAATAAACTAAAATTAAAAAATGGCACTAAAAATTACATAATGCAGTTAGCCGACTAAATAAATAATGGAAACTGACTAACTTTCAGTGATTTATAAAATACTTTATGCTTTTTAAAACTTATACTTTACTGGTATTAATTTTTTTCTTTATCCTTAACGGAAAATCGCAAGAAAAATTTAAAGTTAAAGGCTTTGTTGTTAATCAGGAAACGCATTCACCTATTGCATTTGCTAGTATTACCATTATAAA
>CAZVEW010000085.1:0-5506 GCA_964625955.1 uncultured Vicingus sp.
GCAGAATAATTATTAAAAAATGGTTGGTTAGCATACACGCCTTCACCATAAATACCAAACTTAACTTTTCCTTTTTTATTAAAATATTTATCAAATTTTAATTTAAGTTGCACCCATTTCATCGAGGCTTCAAATTTATCTTTCATAATAGATGTAGAACCCGGTATAGTTTGTTCTTGTCCGTTAATATACCTTACGCCAAAAGATAAAAAACTTCCTTTTGAGGCATATTGTTTGCTATCTAAAGAGTTTCTTTCAAACTGTACTGCACTAGAAAAGTTACGAAATTCTGTTTTATCGGTTGTATCGGTTGATAAAAATTGTTTAGTTTGGTAATATTTATCAATTATCTCTCCAGCAGTACCTTCTATTATTACTTTTCCTTTGTAAGCGATGGGTAAACCTATTTCTGATTTAAAATAACTATCGTTTAACAATAAATAGGCTGGCTTTGTATCTTCAAAAAAGGTAGATTTACTTCTAAAATAATCCCAACCATCAACAGTAAAAGTTGTTTTCCAATAAAATGGAATTTGGAAAGGAAAATCAAAACGAAACCCAACATTTACTGAGTTATGTAATTTTCCAAAGTAAGAATTTGCAATTAATGATAAAGCTGTTTTGCTTAACAAATTATACTGCAAACCAACAAATCCTTCATTTATGGGCCGAGAAGAAAAAACACCTCCAAACGAAACAAATAAATCTTTCCCTTTTTTAGCATCTAAATCTAACGTATAATAATTATTAGTATCGTTATGAATGGCTTCTGGATAGATTGATTTTATTTTATCGTCAGATGAAATTTTGATGTATTCTGACTGTAATTTTCTGGCATTTACGGTATCTTTTTTAATTCTGAGCGATTTACTAACATATTGATTTTGTGCTTTTTTTAATCCCTTAACAATTACTTTATCAAAAATTAGTGGTGCTAAATTTTGTCTAAATCTTGCTCGTTTTTTGGCTAATGTTGTTGCTTCAACTCTTCTTGTAATATTTTTGTAAATTTTTGCTATTTGTACAACAGTTGCATCGTAGCCAATTTGAATTAGTTCTTCATTGTTATCAAAATCAAAGGTTGAGTAATCTTTGGCATTTGGTTTTATAATTATAGAATTTTTGCAAGGTACAGCGTAAGAGGTGTTATTTGCTATAATTGTTTTTATTTGAGAAACAATATTATCTTCTTTTGGTGGTGGGAAATTTGAAGATACATTGCTTCCAATAATAAAATCTGGATTAAAATCGTCACACATAATATCTGATGGAAAATTATTATACAAGCCCCCATCAAATAATAGCTTATTTTTATAGGTAACGGGAGAAAGGTAAAAAGGGTACGCCATTGATGCTCTAACAGCCGTTGCTAATTGTCCGTTTTTCATAATTACTACTTTTTTTGAAATAATATCTGAAGCAACGCATCTAAAAGGAACAAATAAACTATCGAAATTATTTTTTGCGTAGGCTGTTGCTGGGGCAAGATATTCCATTAAACCATAATTAATGGCATTAGGAGATATTAAATTTGTTGGCAAACTTGTTTCCCAAATAGTTTTTGTAGAAAGTTTAAAGGTTATTAAAGAAGCATATTCATCTTTTTCTCTTAAATAATAAATATATTTATTGTCTAAATTGCCCTGTGCCCAACTTTTAAACTCGTCAGAAACAAAAAGTTTTTCTATTTCTTTGGGCGAATATCCTGCTGCATATAAAGCTCCCACTAAACCTCCCATAGAAGTTCCTGTAATGTAATCTATCGGAATACCATATTCTTCTAGTGCTTTTAACACACCAATATGTGCTATACCACTTGCCCCTCCTCCACTTAAGACTAGACCTACTTTTTGCGAAAACCCATTCTCAAAAAATAAAAAAAAGCCAATAAGCAATAATATTTTTATAGTGTGCTTGATATTAATTTAGGGTTTTACTATTAATTTCATTTATCAAATCTACAAAATACTTTGGAGCTAATTGTAATCTTGAACCATACCACGAAAACATTTCCCCATCAACTAAAATTATTTTAGCATCAGGACTTATTTTTTTTATATTATTCATGTGTTTTTCTTTAAACGGATAGGGTTCTGACGAAAGTAATATTACATCGGCATTGACTTGCTTAATAAATTTTTCGGTAAGAATAGGATACCTGTTTTGTTTTGCTACTATATTTTTTAATCCACACCTCATCAACATATCATCAATAAAAGTATGCTTACCAACACTCATGTACGGGTTTTTCCAAATTAAATACAATACATTTTTATTAGGTTTTTGATGATGTAATAAATCATTAAACTGCATTTGAATTTGATGAATAATAAGTGTTGCTTTTTTTTCGGTATTTGTAATTTCTCCCATACTTTTAATCATATTTAAGGCATCTTGCAAATTATTAATATCACTCGTCCACACTCGATAATATTGTTGTAACTGTTCTATTTGTTCTCTCGTATTTTCTTCTTTGTTGGCAATAATTAAATCAGTATTAAGCTGTTTAATTTTACTAATTTTTATTTTTTTTGTACCGCCAATTTTTGTTTTATTTTTAAACCAACCTTGCGGATAAATACAAAAATTTGTAATACCAACTACTTCTTTTGTTAAACCTAAATCGTACAATAATTCTGTTTGCGATGGCACTAATGACACAATACGTTTAGGCGAATTTTCTAACTGTACAGTATGTCCTATTTGGTCGGTAAAATTCAAAAAAATAAACGGTTAAATATTTAAAATTAATACCTCTTTGGTTAAAGATGTGAGCTTAAAATTATCATCAATTCTATAACCAACAATCCAAACAATTTGCGTGTTAAAAGTTAATAACCAAACGCTTTCTTTATCGAATAAAGATAATTTTTCATCTACAAAAAAATCACTTAATTTCTTCTTTCCTTTCATGCCAAAAGGCTGAAAAACATCTCCTTTTTTCCATTTTCTTAATGTTAAAGGAAATTTAATTTTATCAGCAGCCAAAAAAGCATAATTTTTCGATTTTTCGATTTTAACTTTTTTAATATCCTCTATTTTTGCAGTTAGCACAAAAGGTACTGCTCTATTTAACGCTGTAAAATTATTTATAGTATATGCTTGAGTGTTGATGTGGCTTAAAGCAGCAATTAGCACCTGTTTTCTATCTATCAGTAGTTGATGCGTTTTGCTTGCAAATTTTTTACCAGCAATACCATCAAGTGCATTTGCTATGTTATTAGCATCAGCCCAATTAAAGCCAAATGTTTTAAAAAAATAATAAATATAAGTGGTTAAAGGTTGGTACTTTTTTAATTTATTGATATTTATTTGTATTACTTCATTTTTGCTTGAAAAAAGTATTTTTTGTTCTTCCTTAATTTTTTGAGCAATAATTTGTTCGTCATTTTTAAACCGAATGGCTTCCTCATTTAAGGTGTTAATAATTTGAGGATTAATTTTTTCCAATTCGGGTATTATGTTGTGGCGAATATTATTTCTTAAGTATTTTGTGTCTGTGTTAGATTTATCTTCTCTAAATTCAATATTATTTTTAGTAATGTAAGCATCAATTTCTTTTCTACTAAAACACAAAATGGGTCTAATAATTTCACCTTTTTTATTGCTAATTCCGTGCAAGCCAGCTAATCCTGTTCCTTTTGTTAAATTGATAAGCATGGTTTCGGCAACATCATTTTTATGGTGTGCAGTTGCTATAAAATCATAATTATTTTCTTTTCTAATTTGCTCGAACCAAGTATAACGCAACTCACGAGCTGCCATTTGTATAGAAATACCATTTTTAGAGGCAAACTCTTTTGTATTAAAATGGCTTACATAAAAAGGAATATCATGTTTTGATGCTAAATTTTTAACAAATTGCTCATCTAAATTAGCCCCTTCACCTCTTAAATTAAAATTACAATGGGCAATGCCAAAATCAATTTTAGCAGCAAAAAACAAATGAACCATAAACACAGAATCTCTACCTCCACTAACGGTTAAAAGTATTTTATCAGTAGTATTAAACAACTGGTTATCATTACAATATTTTTGAAAAGTATTTATCAACTTAATTTTTTAATCTTTTTTGTGAAATTAGTAACAAAAAATAAAACATTGTAAGCAAACCATTGATTAAGTTTGTACTTTCAAATTTAGATGTTATGAAACATATATTGCCATTTTTTGTTATTTTAGTTGCTGCTTTCTCATCTTGTAAAAACAAAAATAAAGAAACTCCTCATAAATTGTTAATTAATACTGCCCAAGTTAAGGAAATGACTGACGCAGCTTACCCCGACAATCCTGACATGGACGGAAGAAGTAAATTTTGGGATAAATATGAACATCATAAAGTGCAAATTGATAGCAATAGTGCAACCGATTTTACAGTTACCTTTTTTCCTTCAAACAAATTTAGCGATACCCTAAAAATTGAGCATGTAAACCTTTTAGATTTTATGCCCACTGTTCCAAATTACATTACAAGCAATTATTTAAAATACATTGGTATTATAAATTCAGAATGGAACAGGCAACAAGTTAAATTTGTTAAAAATCAGTTTTATACTGCTAAAAATAAGGAAGAAGGTAAAAAAACCGTTCGGGTTGATTTGGCTAGAAATTGCTTAAACAGTACTTTGTGGGAAATTATTACCTACACCAATGAAGATGGTAAGCAAAAATCAATGTATCATGGTTGGTTTAAGTTTCCGTTAGCTTTATATGAAAAATTATTTAATGAAAAAAATAAAGGAAAACTCGTTTTTAACGATTATAAAGACCATTTAATTAATTGGAAAACACCCGAAACAAAAGTAATTGACCTTAGTAAATTAAGAACAATTGACAACGAATGGCAGTTGAAGTTTAAAAATTATAACAATGAAATGTATCCGCTTACAAATGCCAGAAAAGGTAAATATAAAGACATTGTTTATCCTCCAAAACCAACATCAATTAATCAATTATTAAACGATTCTACCACCTTTGCCACTTTTGCTTATCCGGGTTTTTATGCTAAAGCTCAACCGAGACCAACAACTTTAAGTATGTTAGGAATCCCTAAAAAGGTAATTTTAAGAAAAACAAGCTCAAAAAATAATGATGGAAAAACCTATTATGAATTTGATATTACATTTGCAAGAAATACCGACACCACCTATCTTACAAAAGTGGTTATTGGTGGTATTCAGATAGATAGCTTACCAAAATTAGCTTTAAATGATTACAATAATGCACTAAAAATGCCTATGGGAATAGGAAATCATGCTTTTTACGAAACCTATAATTATTGCAATTCGCACCCAAGCGATACCAATCCTTATTATGGTTTTATTTTAGATAGCAAGAATAATTGGGTCGATAGCCATTTTTTTGGTGTTGATGGCCCTTTAATTTACCGAGATATTGATAACCCCGAAATTATTCACTTTTGGTTACTTTCTTTCGAGCGACAAGCCATGGTAACCCATTTAAGCTTTAAAATACCAGAGAATTAATTATGTAATGAGTTAATGAG
>CAZVEW010000085.1:5606-10569 GCA_964625955.1 uncultured Vicingus sp.
AATGAGAGAATGGGTTTGGAATCTATAACGCATTTTAGAAGTTTAACTTGACAAACTTTCAACTTTATAACTTTCAACTTTATGAACTTTATAACTCAAAATTCAAAACTTCTAAAATAGCTTTTGCTTTTAGCAAACACTCTTCATATTCTTTTTCGGGATTAGAAAGATGCGTAATTGCACCTCCAACCATAAAAGAAAGGTAGTTATTTTGTGTATTGTATAAAATGCTTCTAATTACCACATTAAAATCGAAATTTCCATTTGGGGCAATATAGCCAACACTTCCAGCATACAATCCACGCTTGGTGGTTTCGTATTGTTCTATCAACTCCATTGCCCTAATTTTTGGAGCACCCGTCATACTGCCCATTGGAAAGGTGGCTTTTAAAATGGTGTTAAAATCAACTTCTTTTTTTAGCTTTGCACTTACGGTAGATATCATTTGGTGTACTTGTGGAAAAGAATAAATACCACACAATTCATCAACTTTAACCGAGCTTTTTTGAGCAATTTTGGCTAAGTCGTTCCTTACCAAATCTACAATCATTATGTTTTCGGCTCGCTCTTTTTTATCAGTAAATAATTGATTTTTCAGTTGCTCATCTTCTTTTGGCGTGTCTCCTCTTTTTATTGTCCCTTTTATAGGTTTAGAAATAATTTTATCTTTCTCCTTTTTTATAAACCTTTCGGGAGAAGCACACATCAAAAATTTATCATCATATTTTACAAAACAAGAAAATGGCATGGGAGATTTTTTATTTAACTTAAAATAAAGTTCAATAGGAGTAATTTTTACCTGCTCAGCAAAAAACTCCTGACAATAATTTATCTCATAAATATTGCCCAATTGAATGTGCTTTTTTAAGGTCTTTACGTTTTGTAAATAATTTAATTTAGTAACACGTGGAGCAACTTTAATTTTTCTATGTTTTTGCTGAATAACAGCAACATTCTCAATTTCTGTTAGCATATTTTCTACTTTTTGCTGCGTATAAACTTCCGTTTGATATAATACGTCAACTTCTTCTTCTTTTATTTTAAAAAGGAGTTCTGGTGTAAAAAAATGCTTTTCAGGAAACCTAATTCCATCAAAATTATTAGCCGTGAGTTGTTCTATTTTATTTTTATAATCGTAAGTAATAAAACCAAATTGCCAATCATTTTTAGCTTTATTATCGTTATCAGCAACAGCCAATAAATTTGTTTTTTCAGCAGCATTGCTATTTAAAAACACAATGTTTTTTTTATTTTTAAAATAAAATAGAAGTTGTTGCTCAAACAAAAATCGATGAGTAATTGAATATTTTAAAATTTTCATTTCAAGGAATGCCTTTTCAACTGGTTATCCAAAATCGCCAATCCTTCCTCAAAAGTACAAGGAGAATAGTTTAAATCTTTGATAGCTTTAGCTAAAACAAAGCCTGTTTTTGGTGGTCGTTTTGCTGTTTGGTTTAGCGTGGTTGATTTAATTGGGGTAATAATGGATTTATCATACCCATAAAAATCGGCTACTCGGCTCACTAATTCAACAATATTCATAACATCTTTACCAGCAATATGGTAAATTCCTGTTGCTTGTTTTTCGGCAATTAGCCAACAGCCCATGGCTAAATCTTCGGCTAAGGTTGGCGAACGAAATTGGTCATCAACAATGGTTAATGGATTGCCTTTTGCTAAGGCTTCTTTTGCCCAAAGTACAATGTTAGAGCGGCTCATATTTTCTGCAATTCCGTAAACAATTATGGTTCGTACTATGCTCCATTTAATGTTGCTGGTTTGTAGTAATTTTTCGGCTTCGTATTTCGATTTTCCGTAATAACTTAAAGGGTTGGGTTGGTCTTCTTCTTTATAAAATCCTTTTTCGCCATCAAAAACAAAATCGGTAGAAAGATGTATTAAATGAATATGGTGTAATAATGATGTTTCGATAAGGTATTTTACGGCATTTACATTTAAATTCCAACATTTTTCTTTGTCTAGCTCGCATGCATCAACATTGGTCATTGCTGCGGTATTTATAACTACATTGGGTTTAAATTTAGCAACAAGTTGTTCAATTTCTTTCTTATTGGTAATATCTAAAGATTGGTATTGATATCCTGCGGTGTTAGTTATTCTATTATTACCTTTTGAGGTAGCTAAAAGTTCAATATGCTTTTTGTTGGCAAGTAGTTTAACTAATTTTTGACCGAGTAAACCGTTACTTCCAGTGATTAAGATTTTCATTAAATTCACTTTTATTTTAATACATCTTGTTGGGTGGCAAAATCTCTAAAAGCATTAATTTGCTCAATTGTTCCTAAAACAAATATTTTAGCTTTAGGCATAATAATGGTATCTGGCGAAGGGTTAATAATATATTCTCCTTCGGGATTTCTAAAACCTACAATGTTCGCCCCAGATTTATCTCTAATACCTAGTTCTTTTATTGATTTATTTTTAAACTCGGCAGGTAAATTCTCAAAGGTAATTTCTTCTAAATTTATCGATCCTTCTCCTTGCCCCATTACATGGTCTATAAATTCAATAATATCTGGTTTAATAACCAATGATGCCATGTGTGCTCCTCCTATTTTATCTGGCATAATTACATTATCGGCTCCAGCTCTTTTTAATTTTTTATCAGAATTATCGTCAGATGCTCGGCTAATAATTAATAAATTAGGGTTCATTTCTCTTGCGGTAAGCACAACAAATAAATTATCGGCATCTTTTGGCAAAGTAGTAATTAATGCTGTGGCTGTTTTTATGCCTGCTTTTTCTAATGTTTTATCAAAAGTTGCGTCTCCTGCTATAAAAGGAATGTTGTTTGCTTCTCGTAACTCGTTGGTTAATTCTTTGTCTTTTTCTACTACAACATATTTTTTATGATGAGCTTCAAGCTCGAAAGCTGCTTGTTTGCCATTTCTGCCAAAGCCACAAATTATGGTATGATTTGAAATTTTATTCACTTTTTTTGAAATTTTTAAATCTTTAAAGTACCTTTTATATTCGCCATCTAACACATAAAATGAGATAGATGAAATTGCGTAACCAAAAGTACCAAAACTAAATAAGATTAAAAATATGGTAAATATTCTTCCAACATCACTTAATGGTCTTACCTCGTTAAAGCCTACGGTAGAAACAGTAAGAATTGTCATGTAAAATGCTTCTCCAAAAGTGTAATCTTCAATTAAATGAAACCCAACAATACCTGTACAGATAATAACAAATAACAGAAATAATGCAACATAAAGTTTTTTAAAATATTTAAAATTTAACATCACTTAGCTCGCTTATATTTCCCAAACTGATTTCCTTTTTTGAAATTTAAAATATTCTTTGTGTTCTAAAATAAATGCCATAATTAGGTATATTACTAAAGGAGAGCCAAAAGTTAGAAACGATAAATAGATAAATGACATTCTTATTTTACTAGATTTAAGTTGTAATTTCTCGCCCCACCAACTGCAAACGCCAAAAGCCTGTTTTTCGAAATATGTTTGAATTTTTTTAATCATTTTTTATTAAATAATTACCAATACCGCAAGTTAAACATTTTTTTTGAGAACAATAATTATTTTTCAGTTCAATTAATGCTTGACTTTCCATTGCGTTTTTAGTTTCAATACCCAATGTTTTAAATTTTTTAACTATCGAATTGTTTTCTGTTTTTATTGCTGTTAGCCAATTAATTGATTTTTCGGCTAAAGTTTCATTAGCATTAATTTTGGCATACACAAAAATCAATGGAACTAACACATTTATAATCAAATTATTAGCCATTAATTCTCCAAGTTTTTTTGTTGTAGATGATTTAGCTATTTTCCCAAATTGATAATGATTATCCCAATATTTTGAAGCTGAAACTGATATTACTTTTTTTACGTCTTTAACAGAATTAATGGCTAATACTTGTGAAAACAAACGTGGGTTTGCATAAAATATTTTAGCTAATTGTGCTATTCTAATTGTCGGGAAATTATTTGGTCTTAACCTTAACCATTTCCATAAGCTTTTATCTATTGGTTGGAGCTTAAATTTCGATTTTAAAAATTGGTATTCTTTTTTTAAACTACTGAAATATTCATCATTAAGTTGTTCATTAAAAAAACCTGCTTGACCAAATAATAATGCTTCAATGCTTTTTAAATTATTATGTTTTTGAAATATTTTTAAAGGTGTATCTTTTGCAAGCAATAAAAAAGGTGCTGCATTCAATTTTAAGCCAAAATATTTAAAAAAATATTGATAAAACGTTTCGTCCCAATTGTTTTTATTAAGTTTAAGGGTTGTTTTAATTTCTTCCGATTTTCTTTCTAAGCGTTCTAAAGCTAAATTTTCTCTCCAATTAGAAATTATAAAGTTATTTACATCTTTTATTTGATTAGCACATGCAATCCAATCTTTAGATAGTTGTAATTGTTCGTAATTTTTTATTAAATTTTTATCGATTATATTTTTTAGCTCAATGGTAGGAATTGTTTCTCCGTTGTGATTTACTATTTCCTTATCATCTACATACACAACGTGTAGAATTACATTATCATAAGCTTTATCGTGTTGATGTTTGTGTTTTATCCAATCGGAAGATTTTAAGTGAATTTCTACGTTTCCTGCCCAAGTAGTTTTGCCTATTTTTACTTTAGCATTAAAAAAATCTGGTCCTCCATCGCTATTCTTTAATCCTGCATAAATTATTACTAATTGCTCCTTTTTAGTGGTCGTTAAATTAAGTGAATTGTATAATTTATACTTCCAAATGTAATGTAGAAAATCTTCTTTAAACATATTCTGAGAACTCCCCTATAATTTTCAAAGGTATTAAAAACTTAACGATTATAAGTCTTTAGGTTCTATAAATGGTTTTTTTTTGAATTTAATTTGATATTATTCTTCTGTATATCCGTAATTAGTCATAAATAGTCATAACTAGTAATATTAGCAATTACAAGTCTGTCAAATATTCTTTCACCAA
>CAZVEW010000086.1:0-2917 GCA_964625955.1 uncultured Vicingus sp.
ATTAATAAAAGTATTATCAGCATAATGCAAACTTGTGCGAGATGTTCGTGTAGGATAATCACGCCAATAATGCAGCAACTGATTTGATGGCAAGCAATTTAGTTTGTGTTGGTAAAAACGAAAAGCCAAATCATAATCTTCAGGATAAACAGCACTATTAAATGCTCCTGTTTTCACTAAATCAGATTTATACAGCATCCAGCAAGGTGATGGAATAACACATTCTTTATAAATTTCATCAAAATTATTTCCTTTTAAAATTAAGCTATTTAGCCAATGTTCATACTTTTTAAACCCTTCTCCTACCCCATTTTTAGCAATGTATTTTACCAAGCCCAAAGCAATGTTTCCCTTACCATTTTGAAGCAATAAATTTTGCATTACTTGTAATTTATTTAATGCCATCATATCATCAGCATCCATGCGAGTAATAAAATTACCTTTGCTCTCTGTAAAAGCTAATTGCAATGCACTAATTATTCCTTTACCTTTATTTTGATAAACTTTTACCCTTTTATCGAAACGTTCATAACTTTTCAGAATAGCTAAACTTTTATCTGTAGAATGGTCGTTAACTGCTAAAAGTTCAAAATTTGTTGCTGTTTGAGAAAGAATAGAATCTATACAAGTTGGCAAAAACTGAGCTGTATTTTTTACAGGCATTAATATACTTATTAAAGTATTTTTCATTGTCCAAAGTTCGGAAAGTTTAAGTTAATTGAAGACGAAGCAGATTGCACAAAAGGAGAAACACCTATTACTGTTCCTGCATATAGTAAATCAAACCCAAGCATTCTATAGCATAACATTTTCAATACTTAGCATCTACAATAGTTCCGTAATTTGGCGAGTGCTTACCAAATTTATTAATATTTACTTTAAATGCTTTATTACAATAATCTGTAATAACTAATTTATTTGATAAAATATCGAATTTTCGAACGTGTTTTACGCCATAATAACTAGCTTGCAAGGTAATTGAAGTATTATTTATTGCCAATAATTTACATTCCACCTCTCTATCCATATAAGTTAAAAGACTCACTTCCTTACTAAAATTATTTTGCTCAACTCCTGCTACAACTATCCCATGATGTGCTTTTGTACCTCTCAACTCGTTTCTTAGTTTAGGAAAAGCAGAATAAGTGTAAGTTCCTGCATCTTTAACTAAATCAACACCATTAATTTGAAGTTCAAAAGAAAGTTTGTCATTATGCACATGCCCCCAACTGTGGTGCATTTTTTTGTTGGAGATGGTACTTATTGCTAAATAAAAGTGAGGAGATTTAAAAACATAAAGACCAAATTCTGGGTAAACAAATTGTACTATTTCTTTGGTTTTAATGTTGGCACAAAAATCTATTGTTGTTTCTTTTGTGTATTGATGGTTTGGAATTAAGCATTGAGTGGGCATTTTTGGTTTTGTATAAGAGCTATTTTCTAATTTAAGATGACGAACTAATTGTGATACAATTTCTTGATTTAAAGCGTATTGACTACAAAACTCATCAAATTCTTTTTTAAATAATCCCGCAAAGCCAGCCAATAAAGATATATTGTTTAATAAGTTTTCATCTTCGTTATTTAATTTAAACAATCTGCCACTATCATTATCTCCAAACTGAGGAATTTCTCCATTTGGTTTAACAATATCTTTAATAAAACAAGCTACTTTATACAGCAAATTAATGTAATTTTGACTAAGTTTTTTTCCGTTTCGTAACATTAAAGCTGTGGCATATAACATGGCTTCGGCACTTAAACAGTGGTAAGTTGTTGATCCTTCAAAATTCCCTCCATCGCTAAAAAATTGTTTTTCAAATTCTTTTATTAGTTCAACTGTGGCAAAATCCTTCCACAGTTTTATTTCAGTTGTTAATGACAAATAATTAGCAACAAATAATAGGCCTAATAAATTAAACAAATAATGATTTCCTGCCGCTCCTTCTTTGTGTTCTAAATGATTAAAAATAAACAATCCGTGTTGGTAGATGCTATTGCTAAATATTGATGTAAATTTATCATCTAAAATATTTTCATCATCTATTTGCTTAAAAATATCGTAAGCCAAAAGTAAATTACTAGCCCTAATTCCCACATCCATTGTACAAGCCCATTGCACCCCCATTCCTATGGGGTTAGAAATAATAAAATCTAAGGTTTGATTTTTAAATGCTAAAATTAACTCTTCTTTATTTTTTGTTTTAATCGCATAAAGTGATAGTTGAGGTAAATACTGTAAACGACCTAATTCCCAGCAGTTTTTAACATCAACATCTTTGTTTTTAGGAATTACTTGCTTATCAAATTGTTTGGTAATATTAAACTCAAAGCCACTTTTTACATCTAATTGCCAATTAATAAATTGGTATTTTTTTGAAATAATTATTGATACATCTTTGTGAAAATTTTGATGATTTTCTTTTAATTTTAAAAGATTTCTAGTATTTCGGCAAACCCAACCACTTCCTAATAAATTAAACTCGTGGTTTAAATAATGAGCGATTACTTCTTGCGTAAGATGACTGTTTTTAAATTTTGTTACATCTAATAAAGAATTAATAGTGTATTCGGGTAAAGAATTTCTAAATTCTTGTGCTATGTAATTTATTTTTTTAATTGGTAAAATCCTTTTGAGAACTCTTTTTAAAAGAACTTTAAATGGAATTTGCTTTGCTATTTGTAAGGTATTCAATTTTTATTTTTTGTAGAAACAAATATAACAAAACTAAAAAGAGGAATACAATGTTGTATTCCTCTTTTAAAAAGTTTAAAAAAATTATCTTCTTTTTCGTCTTTCTCTGTAATTTCTAGCTCCACCTCTCTCTCTATCTGAGTTATAGCTTCTTCTTCCTCTGTCGTTATTACCGCCAGACCTTCTTCCTTCGCCTCGTGGTTTATCTTTAGAAAATTCTAC
>CAZVEW010000086.1:3017-10482 GCA_964625955.1 uncultured Vicingus sp.
TATTACCGCCAGACCTTCTTCCTTCGCCTCGTGGTTTATCTTTAGAAAATTCTACTCTAATATCTCTATTTTCGATATTTTTACCGTTCATTTTGCTTATTAATTTTTCTCCAACACCTTCTTCTAAGCCAATAAAAGCAAAGCTATCAAATAAATCTATTTTACCAACAGTACCACCATCAATACCAGATTGGTTACATAAAAACCCTAATAACTGACCTTTATTTTCAAAGCCATCCATTTTACCGACATTAATAAAAACTCGATTTGTATTTTGCTCTCTATTTCTGTCTCCAGCTCTATTTCCTCTACCAAAATCACTCCTATCTCTATCTCTTCCTTTTCTCATTTTGCTAGGGTCAACATTAATATCGCCTGCTTTTTGGTAGGTTTTAAGAAATCTGTTAAACTCTACCGACACAAATCTTTCAATTAATTCTTCTTTAGAAAATTCTTTTAAATCTTCGAATGTTTGTGCTAAAAAAGGTGCTATTCCTTTTTCGTTTACTTCAACATCGTGTACGTTTTTAATCAGCTTCATTAACTGCATTCCACAAATATCTTGACCAGAAGGTACTTTTATAAGTTCTAATTTTTTACCAATTTGTTTTTCTACTAAATGTATTTTACCTGATTTATTTGGGCTTATTAAAGCTATTGACATGCCTGATTTTCCTGCTCTAGCTGTTCTACCACTTCTGTGCGTGTAACCTTCTATTTCATCGGGTAAACCTACATGAAAAACGTGTGTTACATCATTTACATCAATACCTCTTGCCGCAACATCGGTAGCAACCAATACTTGTAAAGCTCTATTCCGAAACTTATTCATTACGGCATCTCGTTGTGCTTGTGATAAATCTCCGTGCAAGGCATCAGCATTGTAACCATCTGTCATTAAACGTTCTGCAAACTCTTTAGTTTCTCTTCTTGTTCTACAAAAAACTATACCGAACATACCTGGAGTATAATCAATAAATCTGCGTAAAGCATGGTATTGGTCTCGTCCATTTACCAAACAATATTTATGTTCGATATTTGCGGCACTACTATTTTTTGTCCCTACTGTAATTTTAAGAGGATCTTCCATGTAATTATTTGCTATTCGCTCTACTTCTCTGGGCATGGTTGCAGAAAACAGCCAAGTATGCTTAAATGCTGGTGTTCCTTCTAAAATCTGATTAATATCTTCTTTAAACCCCATATTAAGCATCTCATCTGCTTCATCGAGTACTACTGTTGATACGCTCTTAAAACTTAATACTTTTCTACCCATTAAATCAATGGTTCTGCCAGGAGTGCCTACAATAATATTTACGCCTTTTTTAATGGCTCTTATTTGTTCACTTATGGCTGCTCCGCCATAAACAGCGACAATGTTAACACCTTGCGAGTATTTGGCATACGATTTTAATTCTTTAGAAATTTGCATACACAATTCTCGTGTCGGACAAAGTATTAAGCTTTGTATTTCACGATAATCTGTATCAATTTTTTGAATTATTGGCAACCCAAAAGCTGCCGTTTTTCCTGTTCCTGTTTGTGCTAACCCAACTAAATCTTTTTCTGATTCTAATAATGTTGGAATTGTTTTTTCTTGGATTTCTGATGGTGTTTCAAAACCCATTTCTTCTACAGCCTTTAATAAATCTTTATTAAGACCTAATTCTTTAAATGTCATTTGTTTATTTTTTTATACCGAATCGGTATAGATTTTATTCAGCGGGACTAATTCGCTTAAGAATACTCTCTGTACCAATCGAGTGGTTATATCTACAAGTAGTGTAGATTTTGCAAAGGTGAGTTTTTTTTGTGGATAAAAAAAAATTGAGCCTATTTTGTTGCAGGGCAAACTCCTATTTTTGATAAAAACACGAACCAATTGAGGTATTGCGGCAAATATCTTGGTTGCAACACCATAAAAGAGCTAATCCATCTTTCATACAAATTATCTCTAGCGGATTCACATACTGAACGTAACAACACTTGTTCTTGATATGTTGTTCATGGTTGTTCTATATCTTTTTCCACCCATGATATAATTGAAGGATGAAAATCTGATCAAAAAACAGTAGTATCGCTTAATTAAACCCACATTATGCGTTAGAACTTAGCTAAAAAAACTAAATTATCTACTTAAATACAAGTTTCTTTCGGCATAAACATCTCTAAAAAATTTATCGGTTAAACTATCTATAAAACGAATAGCTTCGCCTGTAGATTTCATTTCTGGACCTAATTCTTTATTTACATTAGGAAATTTATCGAAAGAAAAAACAGGAATTTTAATGGCATAACCTTTTTTTATGGGTTTAAAATTAAAATCTTTTAGCTTTTTGCCCATCATTACTTTTGCTGCATAATTTACATAAGGTTCTTGGTAAGCTTTAGAGATAAAGGGGACAGTTCTTGAAGCTCTTGGGTTTGCCTCAATTACATAAACTACATCATTTTTAATGGCAAATTGAATATTTATTAAGCCAACTGTTTTTAGGGCAATGGCTATTTTTTGTACAATTTCCTCAATTTGAGTAATAATTAAATCTCCTAAATTATAAGGAGGCAATACAGCATAAGAATCGCCAGAATGAATGCCTGCTGGCTCTATGTGTTGCATCACACCTATAATATAAACATCTTTGCCATCGCAAATGGCATCGGCTTCGGCTTCTATTGCTCCGCCCAAAAAATGATCTAACAAAATTTGGTTATTTGGCATAGAACGTAAAATATCTACCACATGGTGTTCTAATTCGTCTGCATTAATAACAATTTTCATTTTTTGTCCGCCCAAAACGTAAGATGGTCGAACCAATAAAGGAAAACCAAGGTCTTTAGCTAATTCTAAGGCTTGTTCGGCACTTTCTACAATGCCATATTTTGGGAAAGGGATTTCTAATTCTTCTAATACTTTAGAAAATCGTCCTCTGTCTTCTGCTAAATCGAGTGCTTCAAAAGAAGTTCCTATTATTTTTATGCCATATTTTTCTAATTTTTCGGCTAATTTTAAGGCAGTTTGTCCGCCAAGCTGAACAATAACTCCTTCGGGTTTTTCGTGCAAAATAATATCGTAAATGTGTTCCCAAAAAACAGGTTCAAAATATAATTTATCAGCAGTATCAAAATCGGTTGAAACCGTTTCGGGGTTACAATTTATCATGATAGTTTCGTAACCCATTTCTTTAGCAGCCATTACGCCATGTACGCAACAATAATCAAATTCAATTCCTTGTCCTATTCTGTTAGGACCAGAGCCTAAAACAACTATTTTCTTTTTGTTAGATACAACAGATTCGTTTTCATCTTCAAAAGTAGAGTAATAATAAGGTGTTTGTGCGGGAAATTCTGCGGCACAGGTATCTACTAATTTGTAAACCCTATTAATATTTAGTTCTTTTCTTTTTTTGTAAACCTGACTTTCTAAACATCTTAATAAATGTGCAATTTGCCTATCGGCATAGCCTTTTTGCTTGGCTTCGTACATTAAATCTTTAGGAATATCAGCTAAGGTGTATTGTTGTATTCTTTTTTCGAGATGGATAAAATCTTCTATTTGTTTTAAAAACCAAACGTCAATTTTTGTTTTTTCTACAATAGTTTTAAATGGGATACCGAGTTTAATGGCATCATACAAATGAAATAACCTATCCCAACTAGGTTTTTCTAAACTTTTAATAATGGCATCTTGATTAGTTAATTCTTTACCATCAGCACCTAACCCATTACGGTTTATTTCTAAACTTTGACATGCTTTTTGGAGTGCTTCTTGAAAAGAACGACCGATGCCCATTACTTCGCCAACCGATTTCATTTGTAAGCCTAATTCTCTATCTGAGCCTTTAAATTTATCAAAATTCCAACGCGGTATTTTTACAATTACATAATCTAAAGTGGGTTCAAAAAAGGCCGATGTAGATTTTGTTATTTGATTATCTAACTCGGTTAAATAATAGCCTATTGCTAATTTTGTGGCAATTTTAGCTATTGGGTAACCTGTTGCTTTAGATGCTAATGCCGAAGAACGAGAAACTCTTGGATTAATTTCTATGGCAATAATTTCTTCATTTTCATCAGGGCTAACAGCAAATTGAACGTTGCAGCCCCCAGCAAAATCGCCAATAGCACGCATCATTTTTATTGCCATATCTCGCATTTTCTGAAATGTTGTGTCTGACAAAGTCATTGCAGGAGCTACGGTTATTGAATCTCCGGTGTGAATTCCCATAGGATCCATATTTTCGATGGAGCAAATAATAACAACGTTATCGTTTTTATCTCGCAACAGCTCTAATTCATATTCTTTCCAACCTAAAACAGCTTTATCAATTAAAACTTCGTGTATGGGAGAAGCGTGCAAGCCTTTATCTAACAAATCGTCAAATTCTTCTTGTGTATGCACAAAAGCAGCACCTGTTCCGCCTAAAGTGTAAGAAGGGCGAATTACTAGCGGAAAACCTAATTTTTGGGCTATTTCTTTGCCTTCTAAAAAAGATTTAGCTGTAGCTGATGGTGCTTGTCCTATGCCTATGCTGTCCATCAATTCTTTAAAACGCTCACGGTTTTCGGTAATTTCTATGGCGGCAATATCAACACCAATAATATCGACATCATATTTTTTCCACAAGCCAATTTCATCACATTCAATACACAAATTCAATGCTGTTTGTCCGCCCATGGTAGGCAAAACGGCATCAATAGTGTGTTTTTGTAGAATATTTTCTATCGATTCAGGTTCAAGAGGTTGCAAATACACGTTATCTGCCACTACTTTATCGGTCATAATAGTTGCTGGATTGGAATTAATAAGGGTAACTTCAATTCCTTCTTCGCGTAAAGATCGAGAGGCTTGAGAACCTGCATAATCAAACTCACAAGCCTGACCAATTACAATGGGACCGCTACCTATTATTAAAACATGTTTTATTGCATTATCTTTTGGCATAGATTTTATATTTATTATTTGAGGTTTGAGGTTTGAGGTTTGAAGTTTGTTTATCACTGCACGAAATTAATTCAAATGAGTTTATTTATAAAGCTTATTTTTCAACAATCTAAAAAAATTGTTTAAAAAAAAAGGAATACGAACTGTATTCCTTTTTTTATATATTAATTACAAATATTATCTTTTGTGTTCTGGTTCGTCAGAAACAGTTAACTTTTTTCTTCCTTTAGCTCTTCGCCTTGCTAGAACTTTTCTTCCGTTTACAGATTCCATTCTGCTTCTAAAACCGTGTTTATTTTTTCTTTTTCTTCTTGATGGTTGAAATGTCCTTTTCATTTTATATTGTTTATAATATCCTCTCCGTAAAATTTCGGAACGCAAAGATATATATAATTTTTAATTATCTACAAATTTTTAAGCCATTTTTTTGTTCCACAATCATTGCATCTTTCCAAGGCATCGTAATTTGATTTTTGTTTCAAATTAGTATTCAAGATGTTTATTTAACGTACCACTTAGTTTATTCAATTTTTACTCCAATTACACAGACGTCATCAATCTGATCCAATTCTCCTTTCCAATTGTCGAAGGCATTAGAAATAAACTGAGCTTGTTCTTTCATTGGTTTTGTATGTAGTTCTATCAACAATTCCTTAAAAGGTTTGTACTTAAATTTTTTTCCTTTTTCTCCTCCAAACTGGTCTGCAAAACCATCTGTAAAAAAGTAAAGACTATCTCCATGGTATAAGTCGATTTCTTCTTGAGTAAAATCTTTCATTCTCTCATAAAGCCCAATAGGTTGTTTATCGGGTTTGTATTCTATTAACGATAAATCGTTCTGAATAATGGTACTTTTAGCTTCTTTTTCTTCTTGAGTAAGTAATTTGGTTTTGCGTACAATCCACAATGGGTTGTTGGCTCCAGAATAGACGACTTTATTGTTGTTAAAAGCACATAGCGAAATATCCATTCCGTCTTTAACATCTTCACCACTTTTAGTAAATGTTTCAATTACTAACTCCCTAGTTTTGTCGAGTATTTTAGAAGGTTCAGTAATGCCAAATTCTTTTACTGCTCTATTCAAAGAATTGGAACAGACGATACTTACCATTGCTCCAGGAACTCCATGACCAGTGCAATCTGCTGCAGCCAAATAAATATATCCGTTTACCTGCTCAAACCAATAAAAATCTCCACTTACCACGTCTTTGGGTTTAAAAAAAATAAAGTTACTAGGAAGGTGTTTGTTTACTTCTTCAAAAGAGGGAAGAATAGCATTTTGTAGTCGCTTTGCGTAGTTAATGCTATCTGTAATTTCTTTATGGGCTTCCTCAATTATTGATTTTTGCTTATTGATTTGCTTGTTTTTAAGCGTATAAATATTTTGAAGTTGCTTACTTGTTACTTCATTAAGAAGCTTATTGTGATGTTTAAACGATTCTGTTGATTTCTTCCAGTTGCCAAGTCTATCGTATGTTTCAGCCATTAAGTTGTAACACAAGAGAAGTTTAGATTTTGATTGATATCTTAGACAAATTGCAAGACCTTCTTCTAAGGATTTTAAAGCCTTTTCTAAATCATTACATGCCAATTGTGTTTTACCCAGATTTAGTAAACTGGTAGATGCTGCATCATGCAAATCAGATTTGATTCTAATATCATAACTCTTTTTTAAAATTTCAACGGCTTTTTTATATTCTCTATTCTCGTAATAATAAATTCCAAGATCACAATAGCTGCGTCCTTTTTCTGCATTACTAACGCCATTAATGGTTAAGGATAAATCAAGAAATTCTTTACATTTATCAAGATTTTTTTTTGATAAATGTAAATTGGCTATTCCATTGTAAGCTCTGAAGAGTACTGAAGAATTCTTCAATTCTGTTGCAATGTCAATTACTTGATTGTAATGTTCTTCAGCGGTAAAGAAGTCTTTAATGTGTACGTTTATTTCAGCCAATTGATAATAGCAGTAGCAATTATAGATGCCTAACTCTCCTTGAATACTAATGGTCTCTGTCCCCTTTATTAAATATTCAACTGCAGTATCAAGTTCTCCTAAACTTCTGTGTGTAGCACCATAAATCATAAGTCCTAAACCATAGAGATCGGTAAATGCTGATTTTTCTAAAATAAAGAGTGCTTTACCACAAGGTTGAATTACTTCTTGAAATTTGGCTTGGTAGTATTTTGACATGCCATCACACAATAATCTTATCCCTTCAATTTCCTTGTTTTCTACTTCCCAGCGTAAACAAGCTTTTCTTATAAGTACTGAATAGTGGGTAATCATTTTTTGATTACTCATTGCTGCCATTTTTGCAAATTGAGTAAGCAATGGCTTTAGTTTGCTTATATCATTCTTACATAAAACAAGTTGTTCTTCAATAATCGAGTCTATGATTTTAGTTCCTTCCAATTTTCTATTTTTGTAATGCAACGATAATGTAAAAAAACATACAATACCTTTAAGTATAAGATAAAAGTAATAATTTTTGCTAAAGATTAAAAAAAGTATGAAAT
>CAZVEW010000087.1:0-10467 GCA_964625955.1 uncultured Vicingus sp.
CATCTTTCTTTTTGTCATCTTTCTTTTTGTCATCTTTCTTTTTGTCATCTTTCTTCTTGTCATCTTTCTTTTTATCCTTGTTTTTATCGTTTTTCTTTTTGTCTTTGTCTTTCTTTTGTTGTTGTTTTTGTGCTAATTTTTTCATGGCGTACGCCAAGTTACTTCTTGTTTTATCCGCTTTAGGATTTAATCGTAAAGATTTTTTATAAGCATCTATACTTTCTTTGTATTTCTCTGATTCGAGTAAAGCATTCCCCAAATTATGATAAGCATTAGCTTTTAATTTTGTATTGGTAGTTTTTTCTGCAATTTTCTGAAAATGTTGAGCAGCTTCTGCGTATTTTTTTTGTTTGTATAAAGCATCTCCTAAATTAAACTCGGCTTTATTAGATGTTTCATTTTTTTCTAATGCTTTTGTATAGCTTTTATTTGCAGCATCATATTTTTTACTATTATAAAGTTTATTACCCTCTCTAATGTATTTTTTTTCTTCTTGAGAGTAAACGTTAAGGCTTATTAAAAGAGTTAATATGTATAAAATATATCTCATTACTTATGTTTTGTTTCGAACAAGTTTATTTTATCTAATTTACTACTTTTTCTGTTAGAAATAAAGTACTCTAAGACCAATAAAATCAAAGAAATTATTAAAAATACTTGAAACCTATCTTCGTAATCTTTAAATACCTTACTGCCAAACTCTTTTTTATCCATTTTGTTAATTTCATTCATTATAATATTTAAGCCAGCATTTGCATTAGATGCTCTTACATAGCTGCCATTACCTGTGCTGGCAATTTGTTTAAGCATTGCTTCATTTAATTTAGAAACAACCGTATTCCCTTCTTTATCAGTTTTAAACCCAATTTGTTTACCATTTCTATAGATAGGAATAGGCGATCCATTTTTAGATCCCATACCAATTGTATGAATTGTAATGCCTTTCTTTTCAGCCTTTTCTGTATTTTCAATGGCATTTTCTTCGTGGTTTTCTCCATCTGTAATTACAATAATAGCCTTACTTGTACCATCTTTAAAGTTGAAAGATTCCATTGCCAAATCAATAGCAGATCCTATTGATGTGCCTTGTGTAGGAATCATATCTGTTCCTATCGTTTCTAAAAATAATTTTGCTGAAGAATAGTCTGTAGTAATAGGCAGTTGCACATAAGCTTCTCCTGCAAAAACTATAATGCCGATTCTATCGTTATGTAATTTATCTATTAATTGATAAATAGCTCGTTTTGATCTTTCTAATCGATTGGGAGTGATATCTTCTGCCATCATGCTGTTAGAAACATCTAAACAAATCATTAAATCAACACCCTCTCTTTTTACTTCTTGTAATTTTGTGCCAAATTGGAGATTAGCTAATCCCACAAAAAGAAACAACAATGAAATGGCATATAAAATAAACTTTAATGTTGCTAATTTATGAGACACATTTGGGAGTAATTTTTTAATTAATCTTTCATCTCCTAATTGATTTAGTACTCTTTTCTTCCAATAAAGGTTAAAAAAATACATTAAAGTAATTAAAGGGATAATTATCAATAATACCCAAAGAAATATGTTATGTTCAAATCTATACAATGCCTTTAAATATTGTGTTTTTTAATAAAAATTCAGTTAAGATTAAAATACTGGCTAGCAACGCAAATGGCCAAAATTTCTCTGATTTCTTTTTGTAATCTGTTACTTCAATTTTTGATTTTTCTAGTTTGTCAATTTCTTTATAAATTTTCTCTAATTTGTTTTTATTGGTTGCCCTAAAGTATCTTCCATTATCAATTCTTGCAATTTCTTTCAAGCTTTTTTCATCTATTTTCACTTCCATATCTTCGTAATATATCTTACCTGTTTGATCGCGATAAGCAGGCATAGAAGCAATCCCGTTAGTGCCAACACCAATGGTGTAAACTCTTATGCCAAATTGTTTTGCGATTTCAGCCGCGGTTAAAGGAGGAATATCTCCTAAATTATTAGAACCATCGGTTAATAAGATAATTACTTTGCTTTTTGCTTTACTATCTTTTAATCTGTTGACAGCAGTTGCTAAGCCCATTCCTATAGCTGTTCCATCTTCTATCATGCCATTTTTAATTGATGAAAATAAATTTAACAAAACATCGTGGTCACTGGTTAAAGGACATTGGGTAAAGCTTTCGCCAGAATATATTACCAAGCCTATTCTGTCTGAAGGTCTTTCTTCAATAAATTTCATAGCTACATCTTTTGAAGCTTCTAATCTATTTGGTTTAAAATCTCTGGCCAACATACTGCTAGAAATATCTAAAGCTATAACGATATCAATGCCTTCGGTAGTAACATCTTGCCAACTTAACGAGGTTTGTGGTCTTGCAATTGCCGTTATAAGTGCCGCTAAAGCAAATACCCTCAACACAATAAAACTGTGTCTAAATTGACTAAAAGAAGAAGTGTTAAAGCTTTTTAATGTGGTAATTTTTATTGTTCCATAAAGTTTTTTTTGTCGAAAAACATACCATGCTATCATTAAAGGGATAACGAGTAGTAGCCAGAAAAATTCTGGGTTTGCAAATGATATTTCTCTCCAATTAATTAACATCTTTTTTATTCTCTACAATTATCAATTTTGTACTATTAACAAACTCAATAGTATTTAATAAACTTATTTCGTGTTCGTTTGGTAATGGTTTCTCTTTGGCAAATTTTACCAAGTCGGCAAGCACTAATGTTTGAGACAATTTATTCATCAATTCTTGCGAAATATTTTGTAATCTTAAGCTGTGGAGTATTTCGTTTGTTGTTACTTCTAGGGCTTTTATTTGATATCTGCCTTCAAGGTAGCTTCTTAAAACTTCGGATATTTCGCTATGGTATTGTTTTACTTTACCCGATTGCCATAATTTCTGCTTTTTAATTTCTTCTAATCTTTGAAGAGTAATGATATGAATAGGAACATCAGGAATAATTTCTTCTTTAACAGGTGCTGGTTTTTTATTTTTAAAGTAATAGATTAAGAAGATGATAATTGCAATTAAAATTATTCCTCCTGCTATCCAAGGCCAATTATCTTTAAGCCAATCAACAAAAGAGAATGGTTCTTCTAATGGTTTGTTAATGTCAAAAATAGCTTTTGTGGTATCAACAGAAACAGTATTTACTTTAAATAAAATAGGTTCTGTTACCAAAGTGTCTTTATTAACAATAAATTTAAAGGGAGGAATGGCATAGTAGCCAGAATCGAAAGAGGTAATTGTAATTTGTTTGGTTTGTTTAAACGAAGTAATATCATTTTTATCAATAATTGTATCGATAGGTGATTGATGCACAATTTCAATATGTTCGTTAATTGTATCATATAATTGTGGAAGTTGAATAGAGATAGTTCCTTTATTTACTTTATAGCTTATGGATAATTCTATTTTTGCTTGCTCTCCAATTAAAATAGAATTAGTATCTATTGAAGCAGAAACTACTGTTTGTTGGGCTTGTAAGAAGGCACAGCTAAATGTAAAAATTAATATGTAAAATAATTTCTTATTCATAATTCTTATTCATTATGCTCCTCGTCTTTTAAATAAAAGCATTAATGGTTTTACATAATCTTCGCTCGTAGAAATATTTGCAGCATCTACGCCTGATTTCTTAAAGCGATTTTTTAATTCATCTTTTCGTTTTAAGGCTTCCATTTTGTAATGTTTTCTTGTTTCTTTATTCGAGGTATTAACCCACTGTATTTTATTTGTTTCGCTATCTAATAAAGGAACAAACCCTAGTTTTGGAAGTTGTTTTTCAGCTTTGTCGTAAAGGTTTAATGCAATTAAATCGTGTTTACGAGCAGCAATTTTAAGGTCATTTTCAAAATCATCTTCACAAATAAAGTCGGAAATTAAAAAAGAGGTACTCCTTTTTTTTATTACATTGTTAAAGTATTTTAACGCTTGAGAGATATTTGTTCCTGTACTTTCGGGTTTAAAACTTAATAAATCTCTTATTATCATCAAAATATGGCTTTTACCTTTTTTTGGAGGAATAAATTTTTCAATTTTATCTGAAAAGAAAATCACACCAACTTTATCGTTATTTTGTATGGCAGAAAAGGCCAAAACGGCACAAATTTCGGTAGCTAGTTCTTGTTTACTTCTTAGCGTTGTTCCAAAAGTGTTCGAGCCACTAACATCTACTAAAAGCATAACCGTTAGTTCTCTTTCTTCTTCAAAAACTTTAATGTAAGGATGGTTAAAACGAGCTGTAACGTTCCAGTCAATGGTTCTAATTTCATCACCATGTTGGTATTCTCTAACTTCGCTAAAAGCCATACCTCTTCCTTTAAAAGCAGAATGATATTCTCCAGAAAAGATTTGATTGCTCAATCCTTTGGTTTTAATTTCAATCTTTCTTACTTTTTTTAAGAGTTCAGCTGTGGCGTTGTTGCTCATTTGACTAGAGATTAATTGCTAATCTTCATTTTAGATTTTAACTAAGGTATTTCAACATTGTTTAAGATACCATTAATAATATCTTCAGAAGTGATATTTTCTGCTTCTGCTTCATAACTTAACCCAATTCTATGGCGAAGTACATCATGGCAAATAGCTCTTATATCTTCAGGAATTACGTAACCTCTACGTTTAATAAAAGCAAATGCTTTGGCTGCTAAGGCTAAATTTATGCTTGCACGAGGAGAGCCTCCGAAAGAAATTAAATTCTTATAATCGGGTAAATTATAATTTGCAGGATTTCTTGTTGCATCAACAATATCAACAATGTATTGCTCAATTTTTTCATCCATGTAAATTTCTTTAACAACCTCTCGTGCCTTAAGTATGTCTTCTGGTTTTAACACACAATTAGGTTTTGGAAAGCCAGCTTTAGAAATATTATTTCTAATAATTAATTTTTCATCTTCTTTGTTAGGATAGTGTATTACCACTTTTAGCATAAATCTATCAACTTGAGCTTCTGGTAGGGGGTAGGTTCCTTCTTGTTCTATTGGGTTTTGAGTTGCTAAAACCAAAAATGGTTCGGGTAGCGAAAATGTTTCTTTACCAATGGTAACTTGTCTCTCTTGCATGGCTTCTAATAGAGCACTTTGTACTTTGGCGGGTGCTCTGTTTATTTCATCAGCTAAAACAAAATTAGCGAAAATAGGACCTTTTTTAACCGTAAAAGATTCTTGCTTTTGATTGTAAATCATTGTTCCTATAACATCGGCTGGTAATAAATCGGGCGTAAATTGTAATCGACTAAATTGAGCGTCAATTGTTTTTGCTAATGTATTAATTGCTAATGTTTTTGCTAGCCCTGGCACACCTTCTAACAAAATATGCCCGTTAGAGAGTAAGCCTATTAACAATCTTTCAGTCATGTGTTTTTGCCCAATGATTACTTTGTCCATTTCCATGGTTAATAAATCGACAAAGGCACTTTCTCTTTGAATTTTCTCATTTAATGCTTTAATATCAACATTAGATGTAGATGTGCTTAATTCTGTTTGATTAACAACAGGATTAATTGGTTGGTTTAAGTTAGTTTCTTCCATTATTAAAATATTTTATCTCTACCAAAAGTAAGCACGTATTTTTATTTGGCAATATAAATAATAGTGCTACTTGTTAAAAAATGTTAAAGGAGAGTTATAATTAAATTATTTACTTTTTTAATTTCGGGTTCATGGCGTCAGTTAATCCTTCACCGATAAGGTTATAGATAGTAACAGTAACAAAAATTGCGAAACCAGGTATTACAGCTAACCACCAAGCAGTTGTATCTTGTCTTGCAGATGAAAGCATGGAGCCCCAAGTAATTGTTTCGGCAGGAACACCAACACCAATAAATGAAAGTGTAGATTCTATTAGAATAGCTGAAGCTATGCCAAAAGCAATTGAAATTAATACTGGTGATAGAGCATTAGGTAAGGCATGTTTTACAATTATTCTAAATTCTTTATAGCCTAATGCATTTGCAGCTTCAATGTACTCTAAGTTTCTTACCCTTAATAATTCTGCTCGTGTAAATCTTGCTATACCTGTCCATGAAGTTAGGCCAATAATCATCATAACAATAAAGATGGAAGGTTTTGCAACTACGGCAGCAATAGATATTATTAAAAATAAACGAGGTATAGAAACAACAACTTCGATTAATCTACTTATTAATATATCTGTAGGAATAGTTATCTTTTTATTAAAGATAGGTAATTTGCTAAACAATAGCACTAATAATCGACATGCAAAGATTATTGATGCAAAAATGATAAAACTAATAAGAAGTTCTACCGCAAAACTGCTAAAAGAGGTGCTTATTGCGTCAGAAAGGATGTAAGACCTTGCCCCAAAAGCATAGAAAACAGCAAAAACAAATCCAAAAACATAGAGTATTACGGATGTTATTCTCATTTTTAATTTATCATCGCCATAATATCCAGCGATAGCACCAAAAAATATGCCTATTAAGGCTGCAATCCCCATAGATACGATGCCTACTAATAGTGCAATTCTTGTTCCGTGTATCATTCCTGCAAAAATATCATGTCCTAAGCCATCTGTTCCAAACCAATGTTTCCATTTAAGAGATGGCACCGATTGTTCGGCAAATGGACTTACAGAAGGATTCATAAAGTCAATATTTTTTGGTAAATATGGTGTTAAAGGCCAAACAACCCAATCGTATTTTAAATCTTTCCATGAAACATTTACAAATTCGGTTTGCCATGTAGATATTCCCATATCAACGGCATATTCTTTTAAAACAGGAAAATAAATGTTGTCGTTATATTTAGCAACAATAGGTTTTTCATTAGCTAAAAAATCAGCAAAGAAGGCAATAAACACGAAAAAATAGACCACTCTTAACGACCAAACGGCAATTTTATTTTTTCTAAATTGTTTTCTTACAATTGCCCAATAGCTTTCATCTTCTTTTCCATTAAATTGCTCTCTTTGTTCTATAAGAGTAATTACTTTGTCCTCTTTTGCTTTAATTCCAAATGATTTAAAAATTTTCATTATCAGTTATTTTTATTAGAAAATGAAATTCGAGGGTCAACATAAGCGTATAAGATATCGGCTATTAAATTTCCTATTAAGGTTAATATTGCAGTAAACATTAAAACAGTAAATACAATTGGAAAATCTCTAGCAAATATAGCTTTTAAGGTAAGTTGACCCATACCTGGGATAGAAAAAATAATTTCTATAATGAAGGAGCCTGAAATGGCTAAAGGAAAAATATTTGCAAATAAGGTTATAATAGGTATTAAAGAATTTCTAAAAGCATGTTTCCAAACTATCACTTTGTTTTTTAGTCCTTTAGCTTTAGCTGTTCTAATAAAGTCCATTTCTAATACATCTAGCATTCCTCCTCTCATTTGACGAGAAATAAAAGCGAAAGAAGCATAGGTTAAACAAAATAGGGGTAAGATAAAGTGATAGGCTGTTTCAAAAAATCTATCTAAAAAAGGAGCTGAATCTGGAAGGTTTCCTAATCCAAATGTTGGGAACCAATCTAAACCTCCTCCTCCTAAGAACTGAATTAGCATGGTTGCTATCCAAAAATTAGGTAATGAATATAATAAAAACAAAAGGGTTGTTATTAGTTTTTCTGAAGAGCTTCCTTTTGTTACAGCAGATCTTACTCCTATAGGAATTGCTACAACATAGGCTATAATAATTGAAAGTATACTTAAAATCATTGACCATTTTAAGGCATCGAATATTTTAGAACTTACAGGTCTTTTATCTTGGAAAGAGATGCCATAATCTCCTCTTACAAAGCCCCAAATCCAGTTATGATATTGATTATTAAGTCCGTACCAATGAAATGCTGGAATATATCGGTTAAACGTGTTTTTAAAAATATTCATGTGTTCATAGGCGTTCATAAACGTTAAATATTCTGTTTCAGCATTTATTTTAATATTGTTCTTCCCTTTTTTAAAAATTTCAAACTCAATATCTTCAATGGTTGATTGAATTTTGTCGTGTTTATAGTTGATGTATAATTCACTAATGGCATCTTTAATCTTTCTTAAAGATGTAGAGTTATTTTCATTAATTTCTATGGTAAATATTTTATTTTCTAATTTTCTTAAAGCGTAGTAATAAGCAGAAACATTGTTCCATTCACCATACTCATAAGATAACCTTTGTAAAGTTTCTCTATGAGATTTTTTTGGGATTTTGTATAGGGTATCGGGGTAGGTGGCATTTGTGAAAGAGAAGTAAAACAAAGGTAAATCAAAACCAAGTTGATGACGTAATTCGTTGTATGCTTTCTCTCCTGCTAGTTTATCGCTTGACCTACCTTCTCCACCAACATTTTGGTTAAGCATACTTTCAACAGGGTCTCCTGGTGCATTAATACTTATCACAAATGTTAATAGCGAAATTGCTGCTAAAGTGGGTATAAATATTAATAATCTTTTAATAATGTATTTAAACATACTGTAGAAATATTAATTTTTATTGAGCACTTGGCTGGTTAATTGTAAAACCGCTTAATCTGTATCCTGGTCGCATTGCTGTGGTTTTTGCATTGGAGAACCTTTTGTGTATTCCTATTCGTTCTTTTGGATAGTATAAGAAGATATAAGCACATTCATCATGTAAAATTTGTTGGAACCTATGATTCATTTCTGCTCTTTTATCTTCGTCTAATGTTACCCTAATAGAATCTATTAAAGCATCTGTTTGGTCATCTCCAAACCCTGTATAGTTAGAGCCTCCATTGTAAGATGATGTGTGAAATATTTGTTTATGATCGTTTGGTATAGGAGAACTTATCCATGCACCATAATACATGTCAAAATCATGTTGTTTGGTGTGTTCTAAGAAAATCGACCAATCTTGAGAAATTACATTAACAGTAATACCTATCTTTCTTGCTTCTTCTTGAAACATTAAACCTACCGCTTTTCTTGAGTCATTACCTTGGTTGTAGAGGTAGTTCATCTCAAATTTAATTTTTTCCCCATCAATTGTATTGTCTAAAATGCCATCTCCATCGGTGTCTTTCCAACCAACTTCGGCTAATAATTCTTTGGCTTTTGTAGGGTTGTAATCGTATGGTTTAATATTGTGGTTGTATTGTTTTGTTTTTGCTGGATGAATAGGGCCAACAGCTCTTTCTCCATAACCTAAAGCAATTACTTTAATAATTTTATCAACATCAATTAAATGAGCCAAGGCTTGTCTTGTTCTTCTGTCAGAAAACATAGGTTTCCTTACGTTTAACCCTAAATAGGTATATGCCATTTGTGGAGGGGTGTGTGCATTAAAGTTTTTAATAAATTTATCAGATTTTAATAATTCTTTAAAATCTTTAGCTTTAATACCTCTCATTACATCAATTTCACCACCTTTTAATGCTTCTTTTGCGGTTGTTTGGTCGTTTATTGTTTGGTAAATAATTTTTGGTGGATGAATATCGAAAAACATTCCTTTATCAGCCAATTTATCTCCCCACCAATTTTTCTTTTTCACCAATACAACTTTTTGTCCTGTTTGCCATTCATCTAATAAATAAGGGCCGCAACCGACTATAAATTTTTTATCTCGTTGATATTTTTCTGAATTAAAATCTTTGGCAAACTCAATTATTTTAGGGTTAGTTGCTAACTCATCGTTATTTTCTGTTAGTTCTTTAATGGTAAAATCGTCCATTAATCCTTTAGGGTCATAAACTTTACGAGGCATTAAAGGAGCATCACCACTTTGTACTTCTGCTAAAATATAAACACCTTTACAGATAAAAGTAAACTTTAATGGATCATCGTCATAAAAAACCATATCTCTAATAAATTCGTAATAAGGTTTATTGTTTAAGTTATCTACTTTAGGATTTTTAATTACTTTAATCGCAAATTCAACATCTTTAGCAGTAATTTGAGTGCCATCATCCCATTTTGCTTCAGGTCTTATGTTATAAGTAATGTTCATATTGCCATCTTTTGTTACTTCAATTTCTGGCCTACTTTCAGCAACTACAGGAACAGACTCTAAAGTATTAAAATCTATTGCTAACAAAGAGTAAAACATATTAGAAAGTATGTATCCAGCACCGGCATCAGAATAATCAACAGGATTTAACATTTGTGCATCAGATAGCTCGTGGCTAATTACTATTGGACTATTATTTTTTACTTCATCAGTATTTTTATTGTTTGATTTATCTCCACCACAAGAATTAAGAGATAATTCGATTAATATGAATGAGATAGATAAAGCTGAATAAATTAGTTTTTTCATTTACTGTGTATTATTTTTTTCTGTTTTAATTAAAGCGACACAAATATAATATTACAAATTGAATTTCAAACCGATTTTAGACAAATTGTGAATTAATAGAGATGAATTTGAATTATTATAAAAATAATTAAAAATAGTTTCCTGATTTAAAATGGTTTGTTACTTTTGTTTTCCCTTTAAAGGAGAGGTGCCTGAGTGGCCGAAAGGACTTGTTTGCTAAACAAGCGTACCCTAA
>CAZVEW010000088.1:0-10230 GCA_964625955.1 uncultured Vicingus sp.
AAGTTCTCCATATCCAAAAGGGGTAAACGAATTTATAAAAGCAGGGTTAACACCTCTTAAATCCGATTTAATTAAACCATTTAGGGTAAAAGAATCGCCTGTTCAATTTGAATGTAAAGTAAATGAAATTATAGCACTCGGTAAAAATGGTGGAGCTGGCAATTTGGTAATTTGTGAAGTGTTGAAAATCCACATTAAAAAAGATATTTTAGACGAAAAAGGAATGATTGACCAACATAAAATTGATTTAGTTAGCCGCATGGGTGGAAATTGGTATTGCCGAGCCGACAAAAATTCCATGTTCGAAATTCAAAAACCCATTACTACCATTGGCATTGGTGTTGATAAAATTCCTAAAAATATTAGCAACAGCAAAATACTTACAGGTAACGATTTAGGTTTATTAGGAAGCGTAGAAAATTTGCCAACCCAACAAGAAATAGCCAATTTTAATGCTCCAAAAGGAGAAAAGCACCAACTAGCAAAAGAACTTATTGCACAACATAAAATTATGGACGCTTGGAAAGTGTTACTGAAATAATGGCTTACTCGTAAATAACTTTTTGGGTAAAAACTTTGTTGTTATTTAGCACTTTTATGCTTATTGAGTAATGCTGCTGTTATTTACATTAATCTAATAAAATCATGCGTTTAGTATCAATTATTTGTTTATTTACGATAAGAGAATAAACGTACATTCCTGCTTTTAACTCATTTCCACTGATAATAACTTTGCCTTTACCATATTTGTGAATCGGTATGTTCTTTATTAATGTACCTTGTAAATCAAAAACTAAAATATATGAATTTACAGAGATTTTTGGCACTTCATACCTTATAAAGGTTTGCTTTTTAAAAGGATTTGGATTATTTTGATATAATTTAGCATTAATAATACTTACATTATTTTCCCCATCTTCATTCGTATTATCAGCTATTCTTAATGATGAACTGTTACAGCACAAACTCAATTCAGTAGTTATTGAATCTAACCTATATTGCATGGCTTCAATAATTTGCTGCTGCTGTTTAAATGCTTCAACTAAAATAGGTGTAATGGCACTATAATCAACAGCCTTAACATTATGTGCAGTTGTGTTTACAGCATTAGGTATAATCTTTTCTAATAAATCCGTAGCTATAGTCTTTACTTATGTCTATTAAAGAATTTTTGGGTAAAATAACACTATCATTTTTATATCTATAATAAACGCCATTTAATTGAGAAATAATATTTAACGCATTTTTAATAGGTTTAATTTCCGTTTTAAGTCGTTTATCTGAAACAGTAAAATATTTTCTAGCATACACATCATTCCATTTTGAGTCTTTTTCCCACATACTTATGTTTCTATAATTAGACCCTATATTTACTCCTATCCAAGGCCATAAACGTAATGAGCGACCATTGTTGGCTATAATTGCAGAGCCGTTTGCAACATGCAATCTTTCCCATGGTGCGTTTGTTCCAATTCCTACACGCCCTTGATTGGTTATTTGTAATTGAGCATAAGATAAGTTACTTATTAATAATAAGCCAACTATAAAATAATAATATTGTGTTTTCATAATATATAATTTAAAAGTTATTTCTTTTTTCCAGTATATGTAGTACCACCAACACCACCTAGAGCAGTAGTGCTAAAAGCAAATGCTAACTCATTTTGATTAGTAAATTTACCAGTTGGAGAATTTCCTCCAAATACCCCATCTCGAGTTATATATACTTGAGTAATAAGTTTTTCTTTGTCTCCGATTGAATTTATAAAATCATCATAGTAAATTTCAATTTGATGAGACTCTTTCCCATAATGAATGTAGCCATTAAATTTTGCTGGATAAATAGTATCAATAAAATTATTTGGGGGATAAAAGAACTTATATTGTTTAGTAAAAACATAATCTCCTATAAATTTATTTCGGTAATCGAATGGTATTTTTTTACACGATAAAAAAGCGGCTAAAATAAATGATATGGATATTATTTTTTTCATTTTTTTATGCCTACTATAGTTCTATTCGTAAAGGCACCTAAACCACCAAAATGAGTATGCAGATACACTTTTCCACCGTTCTCTGTAAAATAACCTGTGGTTTTTCCTGCAAGGCCTCCCGAATCGTCAACAAGTAAATCCATACTTTTATTATCTTCATAAGTGATATGTAGTGATCTTTCTCCATAGTCAGTTTTATAAGTATCACCATTTGTTATTTTTCCTAAATAAGGAGGATCCACACTTGTGCTATCTAATACATATGGTTGAAAATACTTATAACTTGTAGTAAACTCATAATTACCTATAAATTTATTTCTATAATCAAAGGGTATCTTTTTACAAGAGAAAAGAGTGAATAAAATACCTGTTAAAATTATTTTTGTTGTCATTAGGGACAGTTTTGAATTTCTAAAACAATATTTTTACCTATTTGTGGGGTTAAATGAATGTTTGTAGTCATAAAATTTTTATCATGGAAGCAACTATTATTGTTACTAGAGTCTGAGTCTGTAGAACAATTTCCTTCATGAGAACCAGGTAACATTTCAAATATATCAATCTCATTATATGGCAAACCAGATCCACTATAAGTCCAAAATGCTGGATGCAGATTTATTTTACTATCAACTTTAATTTTTGCTTCTAAATAGCCATATTGAAATAAAATATTAGATGTAACCCATCCTGAAGTATAATTATATCCTAATCCCGTTTGTTGCTGATTAGAGCATCCAAACAAATTAAGTGCACTTGAAGGGCATGTGTAGTTCTCATGGTTCACTTGCATAACAAGATTTCCATTTTCAACGCGAACATTAGAGGTTTGATTTGTAAAAACCACTTGTTTTCTTAACAAATCATTCGAAGTAATAGCCCATCTATCTTGATTATTATGAACTTCCCAATTAGTGTTTATAGAATTAAAATCATCTTGAAATATCAATTGCCAATGAGGGTCGTTAGCTGGAGTTTGTGCATACAAAGAATAAGTTATACATGAAAGCAATAAGTATGTTATTAACTGTTTCATAACTAAAATTTATATTTTATTTGTAACCCCGACCAATATATAATGTATTTACTGCTGTACTTTGGTTCATAAAAAAACATCATATAAAATTTTGGTAAAAGATCCAATCTTTTCATAATCTTTATGTTAATTCCTAAATTTAGGCTATGGACTAAATAAGGGCTTTCAGTGTTTTCCAAATCAAAGTTATGTGAAAAAGCATAACCACCAATAGGACTAATCTTTTTATTACTATACTGTAAATCAAACCTTAATACATAAGATAAGATAAAAGGAGTGTAATTAGTTTTAACAAAATACCCACCTCCTCCACCTAATTTAATGTGTAACTGTTTGCTTAGCTGTACATTTCTTTCGTAATTTAAAGAAAAATATCCTGTTGCCCCTAATAATTCAATAAAAACCGAATTTTTGTACGTTTTTTGTGGCGTGGTACCTTCTGTTTCTTGTGCAAAAGAGAGTATAGTACATCCAAATAAGGTTAAGAAGATATAATAGCGTTTAATCATTTTTTTTCTTACTTTATAATTGCCAATAAATTTTTTCCATTGTTCAGAAATGTGAGGCGGGTCGGGTGGTATAATTTCTTTTTTACCACACGCAAAAATAATAAGTAGTAACATGAAGGATATGAAGATAGTTTTCATTGTTTTACAGCCACCTGTTTGCACTCACACCTAAAATACGGTTGGGCTTCGTTAATGTAAAATTTAATGTTGTCCATAACAAAATACATTACCATCGTGTCGTTAATTAAGGAGTTTTCTTTAGTGGTGGTGGTGGCATCAAAAAATTCACTCCCAACCCACCACATCTTGTTATTATAATCTTTTAGTGAATCATGAAATTGGATATTTAAAAATTCTTGTGAAAAAGTTAAATCTGTATAATTCGGAACAAATGGAAATCTTAAATCAAAAGTATCCGCAAAATTGGTAATGGTTAAACTATCGTTCGGTTGATACCCAGAAAGAGCAATAGATTGAGAATGTGAAATGCTCATGTCGTACATATAATTGCCCAAAGTATCATAAACCATGTAATTGCCTACATATTTTTCCCATTGTTCAGGAATGTGAGGCGGGTCGGGGGGGTATAATTTCTTTTTTGCTACATGCCAAAACAAGGAGCAGTAATACGAAGGAGATGATGGTAATTTTTTTCATTTTTATAAAGTTATTTATTTTTTACTGATACCTTTTATTTATAAGATTGCTTCGTTACGTTGCTCTCCACTCGCAATGACGTTTACCTATTCTTTTACAAAAATTTGTTTGTAAATGGTTTTATGTACCGTTAATTTAATAAGATACGTGCCTTTTGCATATTGGGTTACATCTATGGTGCTAATTGTACTGTTTACTTTTTGGGTAAATAACAACTTCCCTTGTAAGGTGTAAATTTCTATCAGCCCATTTTGCATGATTGCTCCTGTTTTTAAACTAATGTTAATTTTACCTTTAGTAGGGTTGGGATATACTAATAATTGATTGTCTATTAGTGCGTTTTTATTTATTGATGTAGGTGTATTTTCAGTACTGTTTATTTTGGTTAAATCTTCTTTATCCAACATTATTAATGTGGATAAAGGCGGAATGCTATCAAAATTTCCCATTCTGGCTTGAGAATCAAATATGGTAATATAACCTGCCCAACTTTGGGTATTTCCACAACCTTTTAAGGTAACAACATAATAATAAGTGCCATCAGGTGCCCAATTTCCATTATTGGCAATTCCATTCCAGTAGATAGAAGAATAGGGAGGGCTTGGGTTATCCGGTGATGGTGAAGA
This sequence comes from uncultured Vicingus sp., assembly GCA_964625955.1. Classification (GTDB taxonomy): domain Bacteria; phylum Bacteroidota; class Bacteroidia; order Flavobacteriales_E; family Vicingaceae. The sequence continues at coordinate 4,820 of CAZVEW010000088.1, forward strand.
GAACGGACAACATTGATTGGTATAATCAACACTTTTAGTATAAACATTACTGCCTGAAGGAGATTTGATAACCAAATCGAAACCTTGAGCATTAAAAACACAATAAGGATGTTGTGAATCGGGAATATACCAAATACCACCAATGCAATTGATGGTCATTTCTCAGATTTAAAAAATAAACTTAGAAATCACAATAGATTATCCAAGGAAAGAAAACGCAAGTTTATTGATGAGTTTTTAAAGGTATAAAGACCTCTAAAAATAATAAAAAAAGAGGTTCAAAAGAGCCTCTTAATTTTGACATTTTTGTCGGTCATCAAGCTATCCCTTGTATGGTTACTCTCCAGCAGAGCTAAACTCCGTTTTACTTGATAATTTAAAAATAATAGTTACAAATATATTGATGAAAAATTGATAAAAAAAACAGCAACTATTTTGTCCACTTGAAATATTTTACCTAAAATGTGAAACTATTTTGTCCATTACACCAAAATTTTTGTAGCTTTTCTTGTGCTTAGAATTAGCGGTGGACTTTTTGTGTAAGCAATCCTTGAACTACTAAGATTCAAAAAAGGAAAAATTGCTCATTCCTCTGATTTCTTAGCCATAAAAGACAAAACTCACAGGGCTTTTGGGTTGTGTGGCAATTTTAAGAACTTAGAAAACAAGAAAATTATCGTAAGTCTTGAATTTTTTGGTTCTTTTTGTTTCAAGACAAAAACGAACAGAAAATAAAATTTTTACAACATCTGTATATTGCATTTTGGTCGCTGGCAGTTGTAACTTTTTGATAAAAGTGCCATTCATTTTGTAAGTGCTTTAAAATGACTGATTGAAACGACAAAATACAGTTGTCGTTCCCATTTTTAAGACAAGATGTTATTGTTTTTTATATTGCAACTTATGTGCAATAAAATAATTGGTATTTCGTTACACTATTCAACAACATTCCCTTTCTTTTAAATTAATTTATAGCTTATGAAATTTACAATTCTTTTATTAATTACTTTAGGTAGCAATGTACTTTTTGCACAAAAAAAATCCATTTTAAAAGTAGATACCTATAAATTAAAAAATGGTTTTACCGTGTTTTTAAATGAAGATAGTACTGCCAACAAGGTGTTTGGAGCTGTTTTTGTAAATGCAGGTAGTGTAAACGAATCTCCAGATGCTACTGGCATGGCTCATTATTTAGAGCATATGCTTTTTAAAGGTACTGACCAAATGGGCACATCAAACTACGGTGCCGAAAAGCCCTATTTAGATACTATTAGTTTGATTTACGAAAAAATGGCTTTAGCAACAAATAAAGATACAATTGCCCAAATGCAACAAAAAATAAATAAATTAGCCATTAAGGCATCAAAATATAGTTTGCCAAATGAGTTTACTAAACTCCTAAAAAGTGCAGGAGGTTCAAATATCAATGCTTTTACTTCGCAAGATATAACACTTTTTCACAATTTATTTCCTGCCAATGAAATAGCAAAATGGCTAAATATTTATGCCGAAAGATTTCGTCACCCTGTTTTTCGTTCATTCCAATCGGAGTTAGAAGTGGTTTATGAAGAAAAAAATAGGTCGATGGACGGTATCGACAATAAAATATTTGAGGTAATTAATAAAGCAATTTTCCCAAACGTACCTTACGGACAATGGGACGTTTTAGGCAAGGTAAAAGACCTTAAAAAGCCATCATTAAACAAAATGCAAGCGTTTTACGATAAAAATTATGTAGCCAAAAACATGGCATTGGTGCTTACTGGTAATTTTAAAACTAAAGACGTTTTACCTTTAATAAAAGCTAATTTTAGTAATTGGAGAATGGGAAAAGCACCTGTGTTAAATCTTCCAAAATTACAGGCTATCAATACAAAACCAGTAAAAGTACGGATAACACCTATTAAGTTAGAAATTTTGGGCTGGCAAACTGTACCATACAATCACCCAGACAGGGTGGCTTTAGATGTTTGCGAAAATATTTTATCCAATTATAGTGAAACAGGATTGTTAGATGCTTTATCTGATGAAAATAAGTTGATGTTTGTGGGTGGTAATTCATTGGTATATAAACGAGTTGGAGGGTATTTTTTGGCTGCTGTGCCAAAGCCACTTATTCAATCTATAAAAAATGCCGATAATAAAGTTAATGATGCTTTAGCTCAGTTAAAAAAAGGCAATTTTTCTGATGATTTACTTCAGGCAGTAAAATATCAATTAAGTAACGATTTTCAACAAAATTTTGAACGATTAGATGATAGGGGAATTGCTATTGCAGCAGCCTTTAACGAAGGTATAAAATGGAAAGATTACATTAAATATCCTGCAAAAGTAAATGCTGTTACCAGAGAAGATGTAATTAACGTAGCCAAAAAATATTTTAACAAAAATAGAGCTACAATAATCTCACACACAGGGTTTCCTAAAAAAGTTAAACTTAAAAAGCCACCTTATAAAGCAGTATCTCCTAACCAAAAAGACACCTCAATTTATGCAAAGAAATTTGAAAAAATCCCTTCAACAAGCTTTACTCCTAAATTTTTAAATTTTAATAAAGCTATTGAAAATTCGACCATATTTGGCAATCAAAAATTAACAAAAGTAGCCAATCCTGTTAATGATTTATTTTACTTAACCATGCGTTTTAAAACAGGCAAAATTAATAATGAAAAGTTGGCAGTTGCCACCGATTTAATGAATTTTGCTGGTGCAGGAAATTATAATTTTACCGCTTTAAAAAATGCCTTTACTACCATTGGTTGTTCTTATTATTTTTATTGTACTGATAATTATTTAACCTTAAATATTAGCGGAAATAATGCAAAAATTAAAGCAGCCATCGCCTTGGCTAATTTATTAATAAAACAGCCTAAAGCAGATGAAAATAGCCTAAAATTATTACTAAAAGATAAAAAACTGAGTAAAAGGGTAAACAAAAGAAACAGACCAATGTTAGGGGGAGCCTTGTTGTATAAAGCTATAAACGGTAATCAATCTCATTATTTAACAAAATATAGCATTAAAGAAATTAAAAAACTTAAAGTAAGCGACTTACTTTTAACCTATACAAAGGCTGTAAATAATTACAAAACCAATATAAATTACGTTGGAAATACCTCCATAAAAGAGTTGAAAAAATTATTCGAAAACGGTATTAATTTAGCTAAAAACACAAAAGAAGACGATTATTTAGAACGGAAGAGAGTAGCACCAATTAAAAATACAATATTGTTTATAAACGATAAAAAAGCCGTGCAAAGTCAGGTGTATTATTATACTTTAGATACAAAAAATAGTTTGGCTGATTACTACAAAGTAAAAGCATTTAATAAATATTTTGGAGGAGGATTTACCGGTATTATTTTGCAAGAAATAAGAGAGTACCGTTCGTTAGCTTATAGTGCCCATGCTTCTTATTATTTTCTAAAATTACCTACTGATAAAGGATATTTTTTGTCTTATGTTGGTTGTCAGGCAGATAAAACTGTTGAAGCAATTACTGTTTTAGATAGTTTAATTAAAAATATGCCACAAAAACCAGATAGAATAGCCTCTTTAAAACAAAATTTAGCATTAAGTACGGTTACCAACTATCCTAATTTTAAAAATATTGCAAATGTGATAACTAATTACGAACGACAAGGGTTTAAAGAAGACCCAAACAAAAAAGCATATTTACAATATAAAAAATTAACCATGCAAGATATAACAGCTTTTTATAAAAATTCAATACAAGGAAAACCTTATGTTATTACAATTTATGGCGATAAACGAAAAATAGATTTTAACAGGTTAAAACAATTTGGCACCATTAAAGAGTTAAAAGTAAAAGATATAATTAAGTTTTAAGGTAACTTACTTTGAAAACAGCAATCAATAAGCACTCTAGCAACAACTTCCGGAAAGTTTTAACAGATCGAAAGGGCTAAAATTAAAAGATGTAATTAGGTTTAAAAATAAAGGTCTAAAATTATAGTTAGCAATAATAAAATATTTTGTACAGGAGATGATTTTAATCTTTTTTAATAAAATATTATTATATTTGACTACCATCTAAAACAAAAATAAAGAAATGACTTCGAGCATATTTAAAACAGGAAAAACAAGCTCTTTTGCAAAAGTAAGTAGGCAAATGGCAAGAATACTTTCTTTAGGTTCAGGAGCTTTGGCAGTGATGTTTTGCTTGTTTATTTTCTATTTTTTTACACAAAGTACATTATTTGTTAAAATAATTTCACTTCTTTTTCCCGTAATTTACCTTATTTCTTTTTTGTTGAGCTACACAAAAATTACTAACAAGATGCTATATAATACCATCTTTGGTATTTTTTTATTTACTTCACTAACTTTTTTGTACATAGCCTATCTTTTTAATTTTGATAGTAAGTATATCATATTAATGATGGCAATTTTTAACGTTATTTTATTTGCATTGCCAACCACAAAACAATTACTTTATTATTTTGTAATAACCTTTGTTTCTTTAGAGATAATACTATTTATGTCTAAAATTCCGATAGGGGTTACACTGTTAATCTCCTTGTCTTTTGGAGTAGTATTCTTGCTAAGTTATGTGATATCAGTACAAAAGAAGATGTTGAATTTTAGAAGTACACAAAATGCAAAAATTTTAAAAACATTGGTAAACAATACAAAAGATGTTATTCTGTTGGTCGATTATTTTTCTAAAGAAATTTCGGATGCTAACGAAAATTCGAAAGAATTATTTGCTCTTACAGATGTAGATGAATTAATCTCTAAACAATACTATAAGATTTTTGCTGATGAGAGTTTTATATCTTCTAGAACAAGTAAAATAGAAAAAGAAATTGCGAAAAATGGTTATTTCCAGACAGATGTAATGTTTAAACGAATAGATGGCTCTCAGTTTCTAGGGCGTTTACATTTATCGCCTTTTGAAGCTTTAAACAAAAAATATTATTTAGTCCAAGTTAAGAATACTGTTCTTAGAAAGTTTTAAACTATTCGTGCTTGGCATCTTTTAAAATTCTAAAAATGTGTAACAAAGCAGGGAATAAAGCGTCCATGGTTTCTGCTGCTCCTTTGGTAGAGCCGGGAACTCCCATCAATAAGGTTTCGCCTTTAACACCTGCAATGCTTCTGCTTAACATGGAGTAAGGTGTGCGGTCTTGTCCGTAATTACGGGCTGCTTCCATAATTCCGGGTATTTCTCTATCAATTAAGGGCTTTAAAGCTTCGGGAGTAACATCTCTGCTCGACAGACCTGTGCCACCAGTAAAAATTATCATATTTGCTCCTTGTGATTCGTATTCATTTACTTTTTGTTGAATTTGTTCAACTTCATCAGGAATAATTACATAATCCATTATTGCTACTTCACATATTTCTAATTTTTTAATGATGGCTTTTCCTGCTTTGTCTTCTTTTTG
>CAZVEW010000089.1:0-10218 GCA_964625955.1 uncultured Vicingus sp.
CTAAAAAATCTTTTAAAGGGTCTTTAGATTCCTTACCAGTAGCAGTACTTACAAAATTATCCATCTGAATAATCCGAACTCCCGTTCTAAGAATAGTTGATTGCTCTTTTTCATTTTCTGCTTCATTTACCAAAGCCCATCCAATAGAAGTTGTCCCCAAATCCAACCCTAATACTGTTTTTTTCATAATATAAAATTTAAGAATATAAATTTAGCTAAAAAAATTAAAGAAAATACTATTTTAAATCAGCTAGTTAAAAATAAAAAAGTACTACATTTGCTTTACAATTTTGAAGCTATTCACAATAAGGATTATTCCGTTGTGAAAACATTTGGTTCGCCTCTCCGCCATAAAGTGGGAGGCTTTTTTTATTAGCTTTCAAACACAAACCGCATTTAGCAAAAAAAACATATTCCTTTTTTCCTACATTTGGCATGCTAAAAATCAAACTTATGAAAAAAACACTGTTACTGCTATTTATTGCTTTTTCAATAAATTCTTTTGCTCAAAACGATACTACTTTTATTCGTAAAATTTACGATGAAGCCTTAACAAGCAGTAAAGCCTATAAAAACTTACATTACTTATGTAAAAATATCGGTAATCGTATTTCTGGCTCTGCACAAGCACAAATGGCGGTAGAATGGGGCGAACAACTCATGAAATCTTATCATTTTGATAAAGTGTATTTGCAAAAAGTGATGGTTCCTCATTGGAAACGTGGTACAAAAGAGGTGGCTTGGATGGTAAACGAAAAAGGAAAAATAGAAAAATTACACGTTATTGCTTTAGGCGGTTCTGTGGGTACTAACGGTTTTATAAGTGGCGATATTATTGAAGTAAAAACCTTGGAAGAACTAAAAGCTTTAGGGAAAGAAAAAGTGGCAGGAAAAGTGGTTTTCTTTAACCAATCGTTTAATCAAAAATTAATTGAAACCTTTGAAGCTTACAGTGCTTGCTACTACCAACGTGGAAGCGGAACAAACGAAGCTGGAAAATTAGGAGCTAAAGCGTGTATTATCCGTTCGTTAGCAACGCCAACAGATAATCATCCGCACACAGGAACAATGCATTATGACGATGGTGTAAACAAAATACCTGGTGCTGCAATAAGCACCAAAGATGCCGATAAATTGACAAAATGGTTAAAAAAAGGTAAGGTAACCCTAAGAATAGATATGAATTGCAAAACATTGCCCGATGTGCTATCTTATAATGTGATTGGAGAAATGAAAGGAAAAGATAAAAAAATTATCACTTTTGGTGGACACCTCGATTCGTGGGATGTTGGTGAGGGTGCCAACGATGATGGTGCTGGATTAATGCACACCGTAGAAGCACTTAGAATACTCAATAAATTAGGTTATAAACCCCATCACACCTTAAGATGTGTGTTTTTTATGAATGAAGAAAATGGCAATAGAGGTGGTAAAACCTATGCTAAAAAAGCAAAAGAAAATAACGAAACGCATATTTGTGCTTTAGAAAGTGATGCTGGAAGTTTTCTTCCTTTAGGATTTTCTGTTTGGGGTAATAATGAACAATTGGCAAAAATAACCCAATTTAAAAGTTTACTCGCTAATTTTGATTTATACAAATTTAACAAAGGAGAGAGTGGTGTTGATATTAGTCCTTTAAAAGATAAATATCCTAACATGATGCAACTGGGATTAGCCGTTAATTCTCAAAAATATTTTAACTACCACCATGCTGAAGCCGATGTTTTTGAAAATGTAAATAAAAGAGAACTAAATTTAGGCGTTGCAGCTATGGCAACCATGATTTATTTAATAGATAAAACATTATGATAAAAGGTTTGTAGTATATGCTTCTATTTTATACATTTACCAATTAAAGATTAAAACTTGACTGCTGTTTTAAACATAAATGGAATCTCTAAAAGCTACGGAAATGTAAAGGCTTTAAACAAGCTATCTTTACAAATTAACCAAGGTGAAGTTTATGGCATTTTAGGTCCAAACGGAAGTGGAAAAACCACTACACTAGGAATTTTATTAAATGTTTTAAATGCCGATGAAGGCTCTTTTACATGGTTCGGAAAAGTACCAAGCAAAGAAAGTAGAAAAAAAATTGGATCACTTTTAGAAACGCCAAATTTCTACCCTTACCTAACCGCTCGACAAAATTTATCAATAGCTTGTAATATAAAACAGGTTAACGAAAGTGAAATTAATAACGTTTTGGGTATAACCAATCTTCAAAATAGGGCAAATTCTAAATTTAAAACTTTTTCGTTAGGTATGAAACAAAGATTAGCCTTAGCTTCTGCCCTACTCGGAAACCCTGAAGTATTAGTTTTAGATGAGCCGACTAACGGACTTGACCCTCAAGGAATTGCAGAAGTTAGAACCGTTATAAAAGGATTAGCCAATAAAGGTAAAACCATTATTATGGCAAGTCATATTTTAGATGAAGTAGAAAAAATATGCTCTCATGTGGCTGTTTTAAAATCAGGAAATTTACTCACCTTTGGTGCTATACAATCCGTATTAAACCATCAAGAACAAGTTGTGGTAGTTGCCGAAGACTTAGCACTCTTAAAAATTTGTTTACACCAAATAGATGGCGTAAGTAATATTAAAGAAATAGGCAATAAGGTTTATTTAACCCTCGATAGCAAAAAAAATAGCATGGACATTAACAAAGCCTTATTCGATAAAGGTATAATTGTGTCGGAATTAAGCACGCAAAAACCAGATTTAGAAGCCAATTTCTTATCATTAATAAAATAAATGTTAGATTTATTAAAAATAGAATACAAAAAAATTATCCCTTACAAAACATTTTGGGTAATCTTTGGATTAGTGTTTGTTTTAACTCCTTTGGTTTTTTATGGTGTTGGACAAATTAAAATAGAAAATTTTCCGATAGATTTTACCACCGTGTATCGCTTTCCGTATGTATGGAACAACATTACCTATATTGCCAGTTGGTTTAATTTATTAATAGGCATGTTAATTGTTATTTTAGTTTGTAACGAATTTTCTTTTAAAACTTTTAGGCAACATGTAATTGATGGACAAAGTAAAGCCGATTTTATAATTGCCAAAATTATATTAATGACTTCTTTTGCGATATTTAGCACACTTTTTTTACTAGTTATTGGCAGTTTATTCGGTTTTGTATCTGGTAATGGTGATGATGCTGCCATGTTTGCCGACATCAAATATTTAGCCATATATTTTATTCAAGCATTAGGCTATATGTCTGTAGGTCTTATAATTGCAGTACTTATCCGCTCTACAGCATTATCAATAATTACTTTTATTTTTTCAATAATAATAGAAAATATTGTTCGCATATTTATCCCTTCTCCTTTTGACATGTATTTACCCATGAAAATTATTTCTAACCTCACTCCTTTTCCTGTACCAAAAAGTGTAATTGCTGAAGAAATGAAAAACTCAGTATTACAGCATCAAATACCCTTAGACACAACTGTTTTAGTTGCAATTGCTTACATTGTGTTGTTTTGGGGAATTTCCTACCTCATACTCACAAAAAAAGACATTAAATAACCTTGTAAGAATTATTGATAGGCTGCCAATCTAATTCCTGTTCTACTTTTTTGCCATTAAACATTTTATTAAAAACGTCTTTAATTTTCGGATTTTTTGCTATCGGTTCAGCCTCAAAATAAGCATGAGATGATTCATCAACGTATGCTGCATCGCTAAAATCAATGTACCAAGGATTTTTAGCTACTAAATTTTTAACCCAATGTCCTAACCTAGGTTTTTGCTCCTCGCCTAGTTTCATGCGAGATGCTAATAAGGCTTTATCGTTCTCATTAATAGTAATATATAATCGTTTTCTAAATTTTAGTTTATCTACCCATTTTTCGTGATTTTCGTTATTAACATCTGCGGAAGCCATAATTATATTATCGAAAATACAAGTTTTATCGTAACCACCAGTAAGGGTATAATGCTCTAACAAATAATTACCCATGCTGTGTAAGAGTAAGGATAAATGTTGATTACAAGCAAAACTTTCTTCGCTATATTTATTAAAATAATTGCCCAATTTTTCGAACGACCTATCTAGTGCAGCATAAGAATGTGAGGCATCTCGTTTATCGCTTAAATAGCTTAATGTACCTGTGGCTGTGCCAATAATTTTGCCTTCGCCATCTCTTCCATTTGCTGGCCATGAGAAAGCCACCACTTCTACACCATAATTTTTTTCTAGCAGATAACCTCTTTCTAAAACATCTTTAAAATCATTGTTAAATCCATGTACAAAAAAAAGGCAGTTTTTTTTCTCATTTTTCATTTTTAATTGTAGCTCTTTAAAAACCTTTTCGCTTGCATATTGTTTTAAACTATTGTTATTGTCAAAATCATCATCAATGATATCAACCTGCCATTCTCCGTTAATTTTTTCAGCTTTTGCCAAAGTCAACTCATCAGGTCTGACACTATTAAAGTTTTTTCCATAACGCTCTGTTGGTTTGGCATTTGGCTGAACATTTCTATTGGTAATTATAATCATAACATCGTTTTTATCACGCTAAATGTATAAAAACTATGTTACAATAAAAAAATAATTGACCTTTATTTTGTGTTATATATTTTTGCAAATATTTGCTTCATTTTTGCTACTTTAGGGCGAATAATTGCAGTGCAATAAGGTTGTTCGCCATGTAATTCAAAATAGTCTTTATGATAATCTTCTGCTGGATAAAAGTTGGTATAAGCTGTGATTTCTGTAACTATTGGCTGTTCAAATGCTTTTTCGGCATTTAGTTTAGCTTTAATTTTTTCAGCAATCTGTTTTTGATTTTCGTTGTGATAAAAAATTACCGAACGATATTGTGTTCCAACATCTCCTCCTTGTCTGTTAAGTGTTGTAGGATTATGAGCTTGAAAAAATATTGCTAGCAATTGCGTAAAACTAATTATTTTAGGATTGTAGGTAATTTGACACACTTCAGCATGCCCTGTTTTTCCTGTACAAACTTCTTTATAGGAAGGATTTTTAACTGTTCCGCCAGCATAACCAGACACTACGTTTGCTACTCCTTTTAAATCTTGAAAAATGGCTTCAACACACCAAAAACAACCTGCACCAAAAGTAATTGTATCTATTTCATTGTCACTTTTTTGAGGAAGTGGTGCATTATCTGGTTCAAAATCTAATACTGCTGAATTCATACAATAGCGTTTCTCTGTTGGCGGAGGACCGTCATTAAAAAGATGCCCAAGATGCCCTCCACATCTACCACAAAGTGCTTCTTCACGAATCATACCATGAGAGTTATCCTGTTTATAAACAATACTTTTAGGGTTTATCTGTTCAAAAAAACTAGGCCAACCACAAGAACTAGCAAATTTTGCATCAGATCGAAATAAGCTATTGCCACAAGCCGCACAGTAATAAGTTCCTTTACCCTCAAAATTCCATAGTTTACCAGTAAATGCACTTTCCGTTCCTTGGTGTCTGGCAATTTCATAAACATTAGGCGGTAATATTTTTTTCCATTCTGCATCAGAAAGGGTTAATTTATTTGTATCTGTATGAGAGTAATAAGGATTATTTTCTTTTCCTGTATTATTAATCGAACTCCTTGATGTTGTCATTTTATTTTTCGTATTATGTTTATTATTAGACTGTTGACCACAAGCAATTAAAGTTAAACTACAATAAATAAAAAAGAGACTAATAATTTTTTTAGATGTTGTCATGCTTAAAAATTTTAACCTTCTTGTAACAAACGAGTAACACCCTTAAATATTATTCAATATCCGTAAATGAATTTTTTATAGTTGAATAAGCTGAAATTATATTTTTTATTTCAGTAAATGTTTTTTCACTAACATTTACCAAAGGTAATCTTACGTTATCATTGCAAATATTTAACAGTTTTAAGGCTGCTTTTACACCTGCGGGATTGCCTTCAACAAATAAATAATGAATTAATTCAAAGTATTTGTAATGTAACTTTTTAGCTTCTTCAAGGTTTCCGTTTAAAGCATTTTTTACCATTGCTGAAAATCCTTTAGGAAAAGCATTTGCCAAAACAGAAATAACGCCACTTCCTCCGCAAGCAATAATAGGCAGCGTTAAGGCATCATCGCCAGAGATAAGCATAAAATATTTGGGCTTATTTTTAATAATTTGCATGCACTGCTCTAAATTTCCTGATGCTTCTTTAACAGCAATAATATTATCAAAATCTTTTGCCAACCTTAGCGTAGTTAATGCACTAATATTTGAACTTGTTCTGCCCGGCACATTATACAAAATAATTGGTTTTGGAGATGCTGCTGCTAAAGCTTTATAATGCTGATAAATACCTTCTTGCGTTGGTTTATTGTAATACGGACTAACCGACAAAATAGCATCAACTCCGCTTAAATCTGTAACTTTTAATTGATGAACAACAGTAGAAGTACAATTTCCTCCTATGCCTAAAACTAGGGGTAATCTCTTATTATTAATTTTTATTATAAAATCTAAAACATCTTGTTTTTCATCTGCCGTTAAGGTTACAGATTCGCCAGTAGTACCTTGTACAACCAAATAATCAATGTTATTTGTTATTAAGTGTTCGAGCAGTTTTTTTAAGCCATTATAATCAACACTTTTATCTTTATTAAATGGTGTAACTATTGCTACGCCTGTTCCTTTAAAATTATTCATAATAGTTAAATTAACAATGATAAATCAAAAAATTAATATTCAAAAACATATATTTTTGCAAAGTTAAAGAGGATTTACATAACTTCGTGAAAATATTAATAAAAACAAATGGCTAAAAAAGAAACAATCGTAAATAATTGGTTGCCTCGCTACACAGGAACTGAGATAGCAAATTTCGGTAAGTTTATTTTACTCACCAATTTTAATAATTATGTCGAAATTTTTGCTCAACTAAATAATGTTGAAATCAAAGGAAAAGATAAAGCAATGCCTAATGCTACTTTTGATGAAATTACAATAATAAATTTTAGCATGGGAAGTGCAAATGCTGCTACAATTATGGATTTGTTAAGTGCCATTAAACCAAAAGCTTGCCTGTTTTTAGGTAAATGTGGCGGATTGAAAAAGAAAAACCAAATTGGCGATTATATTTTACCCATTGCTGCCATTAGAGGCGAAGGAACATCTGATGATTATTTTCCGAAAGAAGTGCCTGCTTTGCCTGCTTTTACCTTGCAAAGAGCTGTTTCTACCACCATTAGAGAGTTTAAAAGAGATTATTGGACGGGAACTGTTTACACCACAAATCGCAGAGTTTGGGAGCATGATGAAGATTTTAAAACTTATTTAAGAAAAATTAGGGCTATGGCAGTTGACATGGAAACTGCCACCTTATTTATTACTGGATTTGCCAACCAAATTCCTACGGGTGCCTTGTTATTAGTTTCTGACCAACCAATGATTGCCGATGGTATTAAAACAGATAAAAGTGATAAAGTTGTTACCAAAAATTACGTTGAAGAACATATAAAAATTGGTATTCAGGCACTAGAAGAAATTAAACATAATGGCACTAGTGTTAAACATTTAAGATACTCTTACACAGAAGATTAATGGATTTTAACAACATCATAAAAGATTTAAAAAACAAAGTTTACCACCCTGTTTATTTTCTTTCTGGCACTGAGCCTTATTACATTGATTTAGTGGCTAATTTTATTGAAAATAATGTGTTAGATAGCACAGAAAAAGAGTTTAATCAAAGTGTATTATATGGTAAAGATGTTGATGTAAACACGATAATTAGCGAAGCCAAACGATATCCAATGATGGCAAATCATAATGTTGTAATTATAAAAGAAGCACAACATTTAAGCAAAGAAATAGAAAATTTAGCCCCTTATTTAAATCAACCAACTAAATCGACCATTTTAGTATTGTGTTATAAATATAAAACATTAGATGGTCGGAAAAAAATTACAAAAGATTTAAAAAAACAAACCGTTTTTCTCGAAACAAAAAAATTATACGATAATCAAGTGCCAAGTTGGATTGTAGGTTACCTAAAGGAGAAAAAATATAGCATCTCTCCGCAGGCTTGTATTTTAATTGCAGAGTTTTTAGGCACTGATTTAAGTAAAATTGCTAACGAACTAAATAAAGTTATTATTAATGTTCCTCAAGGCATTCAAATTACCCCCGAAATTGTAGAAAAAAATATTGGCATTAGTAAAGATTTTAACAACTTTGAATTAAACAATGCAATTGGTAGCAGAAACATTTTTAAGGCCAATCAAATCATATTTCATTTTGCTAAAAATGAAAAAGTAAATCCTATACACGGAACTATTGCTGTGCTTTACACTTTTTTTACTAAGTTGTTAAAATACCACTATCTTAAAGATAAATCGAAAAACAATGTTGCTTCAGCCCTAAAAATAAGTCCTTTTTTTGTACAAGATATTGTTGTTGCAGGAAGAAATTATAGCATAAAAAAATGTGTAAAAGTTATTGAATACCTAAGAAATTACGATTTAAAAGCAAAAGGAGTTAACAACGGAATTACGCCTACTAGTGAGCTTTTAAAAGAACTACTTTTTAAAATTTTACATTAATCGAATAATCTTACTTTAATTTTTAAATAAGCACTTTTTTTTAAAAAATAAATTTTATATTTGCCGACTCAAAAATGGTGGTTGTAGCTCAGTTGGTTAGAGCACTGGTTTGTGGTGCCGGGTGTCGTGGGTTCGAGTCCCATCTTCCACCCCAAAATAAAAGGCTATTTTTAAAGATAGCCTTTTATTTTTCCGTTAATTTAATAATGGTTGTTTTGGTATATTCAGAAACCACAAGGCAGAACCTATTACACCTAAAATTGTTTAAAAATTGTTGGTTAATTATTTTTTTTAACTAAAATTAAAACATTTCAATGTGTAATTTTATGTGCTTGCTTTTGCTATTTAGAGCTGCAATTAGTTATTCATTAAATTTATAATTAAATCAATGTTTTTAATATTCGATACCGAAACCACAGGCTTACCTAAAAAATACAGTGCACCCATTTCCGACTCAAATAATTGGCCAAGAATGGTGCAGTTGGCATGGCAACTGCACGATAACACAGGCAAACTACTTGTAGCAAAAAACTACATTGTAAAACCCGATGGTTACGATATTCCTATTGGTGTTGCAAAAATACACGGCATAACCACAGCAAGAGCCGAAAAAGATGGCTATGATTTAAAATTTGTGCTCGAAGAATTTAAAAAAGATTTAGCCAACGCAACGTATAATGTAGGTCATAATATTGATTTTGATTTAAACATTGTTGGTGCTGAATTTTATCGGTTATCACTTGAAAATAATTTAGCCGACAAACAGAAAATTGACACCTCAAAATCTGCTACCGATTTTTGTAAATTACCTGGTGGTCGTGGTGGGGGATTCAAATATCCTACACTATCCGAATTACACATAAAACTTTTTGGTAAAGCTTTTGCTGATGCACATGATGCCGCTTATGATGTTGATGCTACCGCAAGATGTTTTTTCAGCCTAATACAACATCAAGTAATTCGTCCTAAAGAAATTACAAATATTACTGATGTTAAATATGAAGCACCACAACTAGCTGATGCTAATTTTATAAAACAAACCGAAGAAGAATTAGTTGAAAAAACAAACCAAATACCACTTACTAAAATAGATGAAAAACTTAAACAAGTACCCTTTACCCATTTACACAATCACTCCGAATTTTCTATTTTACAATCTACCACAAAAGTTAAAGAATTAGTTAAAACAGCCAAAAATTTTGGTATGGAAGCCATTGCCTTAGCCGACAAAGGAAACATGATGGCAACATTTCACTTTGTAAAAGAGGCATTAAACGAAGGCATAACGCCTATTGTTGGTTGCGAATTTAATTTATGTCATGATAGAAACGATAAATCATATAAAGATAATGGATTTCAAACCGTTTTATTAGCCAAAAATAAAAATGGTTACCAAAACTTGGTTAAACTTGCTTCTTACGCCAATATTGAAGGTTTTTATTATGTACCACGAATTGATAAAGAACTTTTATTACAATACAAAGACGATTTAATTGCCTTATCTGGAGGTGTTTGGGGGGAAATTCCGAATAAAATATTATTTGAAGGAAAAAAACAAGCAGAAGAAGCCCTTATTTGGTGGAAAGAAAATTTTAAAGACGATTTTTACATCGAAATTAATCGACATGGAGTGGAAGAAGAAAACGACATTAACAA
>CAZVEW010000090.1:0-10197 GCA_964625955.1 uncultured Vicingus sp.
TTATAAAAAATATAATTCTCGCCAATAGTTATGGTATCTGTGTCGGTTTGGTCAAATATACTTTGTGTAATCAAAAATTTACCCCTTAAATCTAATGGGTATTCAATAATATTTTTACTGTTTTGAGGAATAGGATTTTTAAATCCCACAATATCACAAGAGGTAAGCAATAAGGAGCTTAATAAAATAAATAAAAAGTTTTTCATGCTTTAAAATAAAATCCAAAGTTAAACAATTAATATATTACTACTTTTGTTTTTATGATGGACACCATTAAGTGTATTAATAATAGCGATAAATTATTGCTTCAAGAGGGTAAGAAACTACCTATTATGGAAGAATTTTATTCCATACAAGGAGAAGGTTTTAATACAGGGAAAGCAGCGTATTTTGTTAGGATAGGAGGTTGCGATGTGGGGTGTCATTGGTGCGATGTTAAAGAAAGTTGGAATCCTAATTTACACCCTTTAATATTGGTGGATACTGTGCTTAAAAATGTAAAAAAATACCCGGCAAAATCTATTGTTATAACAGGAGGAGAACCTTTATTGTATAACTTAAATTATTTAACAGAGCAGCTTTTAAATAATGATGTTGAAGTTTTTTTAGAAACTTCTGGAGCTCATCAATTAAGTGGAAAATGGCATTGGATTTGCTTATCTCCTAAGAAAAACCTTCCGCCATTAAATGAAGTTTATTGTAAAGCAAATGAGTTAAAGGTTATTATCCATAATAAAAGTGATATTAAATGGGCTAAAGAGCATGCTAAAAAAGTAAACAAAAATTGTAAATTATACCTTCAACCAGAATGGAGTAAAATTGCCGAAGTTATGCCAATGATAATAAATCATGTAAAAGAAAATCCAAAATGGAATATATCTTTACAAACACATAAATACATGAATATTCCTTAAAAAAATGAAACTACTTTTAAAAAATATCTTCCTTTTAATAATTGTTTTTTTTGTAACGAGTTGTTCTCAAGCACAAGAATCATTAAGTACAACAAATAAAAAAGCAATAAAATATTACAAAGCAGGAATAAATTATTACGATGCAAGAAAAAATGAATTAGCAGAAGTTAATTTTTTAAGTGCACTAGAAAAAGATCCTGATTTTGCTGAAGCAGAACTTCTTTTGGCATACATTTATACCGAAAAAGGAGATAAAGAAAAAGCAATAAATCATTACCTAAAATCTATTAAAATTAAACCTGATTTATTCCCTGGTACTTATGCTTCAGTTGGTGTTTTGCTAATGAAATATGGTAGATATAAGGAAGCAAAAGAAAACTTTACAAAATATTTAACCTATACTTCTTCTCCATTAATGATGAAACCTATGGCAGAAAAAGGATTGAAAGATTGTGAATTTGCATTAGATGCGATTAAAAATCCAGTCGATTTTAATCCTATCAACATGGGGGAAGCAATTAACTCGGAGTATCCAGAATATTTTCCATCCATTTCTGTAGATGGACGTACATTGCTTTATACCAGAAGGTTACCGAGCAAAAGGACTGCTTCTGGTTTTAATGAAGATTTTTATATAGCTCATTTTGATGGAAAAAATTGGAAAAAAAGTTACAACCTAAAAGGGGTAAACAGTATGAATAACGAAGGAGCTCCAACACTTTCTGCTAACGGACAACTATTAATATTTACCATTTGCGAAGAGTTTGGCGATTACGGACAAGGGAAAAAAGGTTATGGGAGCTGTGATTTATTTTATTCTTATCGTTATGGAAAAATGTGGAGCAAACCTAAAAATTTAAGAACCCCTATTAATACCAGAAATTGGGAAACTCAGCCTTCTTTTTCTTCTGACGGAAAAACCCTCTATTTTATTCGGGGAGTTGGCAGACCTCCTAACAGACAGCAAGATATATTTTCTGCTACATTAAGTGAGAAAGGTACTTGGTCTGTACCTAAAAGATTAAGCAATGTTATTAACACCAGTGGAACTGAAGAATCTGTTTTTATCCATCCCGATGGAAAAACGCTTTATTTTTCTTCTGACGGACACCCTGGCATGGGAGGTTTAGATATTTATAAAAGCACCAAACAAGATGATGGCACTTGGAGTACACCAATAAATTTAGGCTATCCAATTAATACTTTTGCCGATGAAAATAGTTTGTTGGTTTCTGCCAAAGGAGATATAGCTTATTTTGCTTCGGATAGGAAAGGAGGCTATGGCGGCTTAGATTTGTATCAATTTAAATTACCAAAAGAAGCACGACCAGAAAGTGTAACTTATTTAAAAGGAAAAGTTTACGACAAAGCAACAAAAGAAGTATTAGCCGCAAAATTTGAATTGATAGATTTAGCCACAGGAAAGGTAGTGGTAAGGTCGTTCTCTGACGAAACAACAGGAGATTATTTGGTTTGTTTGCCTCCGAATAAAGATTATGCTTTAAATGTTTCTCATGATGGTTATTTGTTTTATTCGGAAAACTTTACGCTAACAGAGACAACAAATGAACAGCCATTCCAAAAAAATGTTCCCATGAATAAAATTGAGGTTGGTAAAAGTGTGGTACTTAAAAATGTGTTTTTTGAAACTGCCAAATTCGATTTAAAGCCTAAATCTAAAATAGAATTAGACAAATTAATACGTTTTTTACAAAAAAATAGTACCGTAAAAATTGAATTAGGCGGACATACCGATAATGTTGGAGGAAAAAAAGCCAATTTAACCTTATCACAAAATAGGGCAAAAGCTGTTTACAATTATTTAGTAGAACATGGCATTGATAAAGCACGGCTTACAACTAAAGGATATGGCGATACTCAACCTGTTGCTAAAAATGATAATGAAAAAGGTAGAGCCGCCAACAGAAGAACAGAATTTAAGGTTATTGCCAAATAATTTGTAATATGTTTAGCGTAAAATTACTTGTCGCTTTCTTTCCTAAAAGCAGGAATTATTCTTTTAAAAGAATAATAGAATTGCTTTTAGTTTTGCTATTTGCCAATGTTTTATTTGCACAACAAGATAGCCTAAATCTTACACGCTTAAAAACCGTTATTATTACTGAATCTATTGGCTATACAGGTGTAATGATAGGACTAAATCAACTTTGGTATAAAAACGAGCCAAGGTCATCATTTCATTTTTTTAATGATAATAAAGAGTGGAATCAGATGGATAAAATTGGACATGGCACAACTGCATATTATGTTGGTAAAGCTGGTTACGAGGTGTTAAAATGGAGTGGGGTAAGTCGTAAAAAATCTATTATGTATGGAGGTTCATTAGGCTTATTTTTTTTAACTTCCGTAGAGGTTTTTGATGGCTATTCTTCTGCATGGGGTTTTTCGTGGGGAGATGTTGCTGTAAATGCTGCTGGTTCAGGTTTGTTTGTAGCTCAGCAATTGGCTTGGAACGAACAACGAGTTTTACTAAAATATTCTTTTCATAAAAGTAATTATTGGCAATTAAGACCTAACGTGTTAGGCGAGAATATTGTCCAAAACGCATTAAAAGATTACAACGGACAAACCTATTGGTTAAGCATAAACATTGCTTCTTTTTTAGGCAAAGAAAACAAATTTCCTAAATGGTTAAATTTGGCATTAGGCTATGGTGCTGATGGAATGTTGGGTGCATTTAATAATGATTTGTTCCCAAATTATAAGCGACAACGCCAATATTATATTTCTTTAGATGTTGATTTGACAAGATTAAAAACTAAAAGCAAATTTTTACATGCTGTTTTAGGTACTTTCGGGTTTGTTAAATTTCCGTTTCCAACCATAGAATTTAACACAAAAGAAAACGCTAAATTTTATGGAGTTTATTTTTGACTGTATTATACTGAAATAAGTTAACCATTTTTATCAATTTCAATTTGCTAGAATAATAATTCGGGTTAAAAGAAACAAGAATTTCGATTAATTGCTGTCGGTTTATTTAACATCACTCAAAAAAAAGATTGAACTTTAGTTTACAAAGTTCCTCTTTTTTCTTGTTCTCTTTCAATAGATTCGAAAAGGGCTTTAAAATTTCCTGCTCCAAAACCTTTTGCTCCCATGCGTTGAATAATTTCAAAAAACAAAGTTGGTCGGTCTTCAACAGGTTTGGTAAAAATTTGTAACAAGTAACCTTCGTCATCAGCATCAACTAAAATTGATAATTCCTCTAAAGCAGAAATATTCTCTTTCATAATTTTCATGTGTTTACCCAACCTGTTTGGGATATCCTCATAATATGCTTTTGGTGGTGCTGGTAAAAACTCAACACCTCTTGCTTTTAATTCTTTTACCGTTTTAATAATATCATCAGTGGCAACAGCAATATGTTGTGCTCCAGCACCTTCATAAAAATCTAAATATTCTTCAATTTGAGATTTCTTTTTCCCTTTAGCGGGTTCATTAATTGGAAATTTAATTCGTCCATTTCCATTACTCATCACTTTACTCATTAAAGCCGAATATTCGGTATTAATCTGTTTATCATCAAAAGAAAGGAAATTAACAAATCCCATTACTTTTTCGTACCATTTTACCCAATCGTTCATTTCTCCCCAGCCTACATTTCCTACCATGTGATCGATAAATTTTAATCCTACTGTGGTTGGGTTGTAAGCTGACTCCCATTTTTGGTAACCCGGCAAAAAAGTACCTTTGTAATTTTTTCGTTCTACAAAAATATGCACAACATCTCCGTAAGTATGAATTCCTGAACGAACTACTTCTCCATCTTCATCTTTTTCTACGGTGGGTTTCATAAACGATTTTGCACCTCTTTTTGTGGTTTCTTTCCATGCTTTTGTAGCATCTTCTACCCAAAGTGCAATAACTTTAACGCCATCGCCATGTTTTTTTAAATGCTCGTTTATTGGCGAATTTGAGTTTAATGGAGTGGTTAAAACCAACCTAATTTTATCTTGTTTTAGAACATACGAAGCATAATTGTTACAACCTGTTTCTAAGCCTTTGTAAGCAAAAGATTGAAAACCAAATGCTGTTTTATAAAAATGAGCTGATTGTTTGGCATTTCCTACATACAACTCAACATAATCAGTTCCTAAAAGAGGAAGAAAATCTTGTGCTCCTTCAAATATTTTTTCTAATCCGTATTCTACGTTTTTTATTTTCGACATATCTTTAATAATTAGATAATTAGCCAATGTAATAATGAGCTAATTAAAATTCATTTTTAATCTGTTAACCACGATTGATAATAATTATCTACTTGTAAATTCATGGCTTCTTTTGTTATCATAACAGGGCTAAAAGGGTCAATCATAACAGCTAATTCTTCTGTTACTTTTTTGCCAACACTTCTTTCTATTGCTCCGGGGTGTGGTCCATGAGGAATTCCTCCTGGGTGCAAAGTTATTTGTCCTTTTTTAATATTGTTTCTACTCATAAAATCACCATCTACATAATACAACAACTCTTCCGAATCAATATTACTATGATGATAGGGAGCGGGAATTGATTCGGGGTGATAATCGTACAAACGAGGTACAAATGAACACACAACAAATCCATTGGCTTCCCATGTTTGATGAATTGGAGGTGGCATGTGAATTCGTCCTGTAATAGGTTCGAAATCGTGAATAGAAAAAGCATAAGGGTAATTAAACCCATCCCAACCTACTGCGTCAAATGGGTGATTTTCGTGCGTATATTCCCATAAAATATTTTGTTTTTTTGATAACACTTTAAATTGACCTTTTTCATCATGTGTTGTTAAATCTTGAGGTAATCTAAAATCACGTTCACAAAAAGGGGAATGCTCTAGCAACTGTCCGTAATCATTTCTATAACGCTTAGGGGTTGTGATTGCTCCTTTAGATTCTATAAACAATATTCTGTTATCTTCTGTATCAAAATCTATTTGGTAAGTTGTCCCTTTTGGAATAATCAAATAATCTCCATATTTAAAATTAATGTTGCCATACATTGTTCGCAACTTTCCTGAGCCAACATGGATAAATAGCATCTCATCAGCATCGCTATTTCTATAAAAATAATTTTTAGAGAATGAAGTTGGTGCTGCCAAACCAATTTTTAAATCGTTATTTACAAAAAGTACTTTTCTGCTTTCAATATAATCTTCATTTGAAGGCAAACTAAAGCCTTGAAAACTTAATGCTTTCATGTTTTTTTCTATGGCAATTTTTGGCGTTAAATCCTTAACTTGTTTAATTTTACTTACTACTGTTGGCGGATAGAGGTGATAAATTAAAGATGACATTCCTGCAAAACCAGCAGTTCCAAAAAGTTCTTCTTGGTAAAGACTTCCATCTTCTTTTTTAAATGTGGTGTGTCTTTTATGTGGGATTTTTCCCAATTGATGATAATGTGGCATAATTTGAAATAATTAGATAATGAGGTAATTAGATGATTAGATAATGGGGTGATTAGATAATGAGGTGATTAGATAATGAGGTAAATTAGCAGTTATTCGGGACCTCGTTTGAGTTCTTTTTTTATTCGGATTTTATGTTGTAAAACATTTTCTTTCATGGTGATGTAAAAGTACAAAATTACGTGAAACTAAAAAAATGATAAAAATCAGGGTTGGTTAAAGTTTGAGGTTTGAGGTTCCACCTCATTCATTATCTTCTGCAAACCACTCTGCATAAGAGCTAGGTGTTTCTCGTAAAAATAAACTATGTAATTTGATGTGTGTTGGTAATTGGGCTTTAATTAATTGGGCAAAATGCACTAAAAGTAGTTCGCAAGTTGGTTGAAAAGGAACGATAATTAGCTTATTCATAAAATTAAATTGAGATTTATCTATTTTCATCTGCTCGTTTAAAACCAGTGAATGATCATACTCATCAATAATCAATTTTTTAACTATATTTTTAATGATGCCAAAATCAATTACCATTCCTTCATCAGAATCGGAGGTGTTTTCTTTTACTTGCCCTAAAACGGTAACATTTAGTTTGTATGAATGTCCATGTATATTTTTACAAGGACCATCATACCCCAATAAGGCATGTGCCATTTCGAATTGAAATTCTTTTGTTATTCTTATTGTTGACATGGATTAATTTATATTTGGTGTTTTTTTAGAATTTTTAATTGCATCATAAATTACTTGTTGAATATCTGTTCTGATATTCATTTTTAATAATTTTTTATTTTCTGCATTTGGATATACACGGTTAGAGAGAAAAATATACACAATTTGTTTGTCGGGATCTGCCCAAGCCATTGTGCCTGTAAAACCTGTATGTCCAAAACTTTTTTGAGAAATTCCATCGCAAGTAGGACCTCCATAACCTTGTAAAAATGGTTTATCGAAACCTGCTCCTCTCCTATTATCTTTGCCTTGGTAACAAAACTGACATTTAGTATATTCTCTTAAAGTGGTATCTTTAATATACCTCACTCCTCCGTAAGTTCCGCCATTTAAATACATTTGCATTAATTTGGCTAAATCATTGGCATCAGAAAAAACGCCTGCATGACCACCAACACCCCCCATCATTGCTGCTCCGGGGTCATGAACATCTCCATGAATGAGCTGTTTTCTAAAAATCATATCGTATTCTGTGGGCGGAATTCTATCTAAACTAAATCTATATCGAGGCAAATAGCCTGTGGTTGTCATTCCCATGCGTGCATAAATTTTAGCAACATACTTATTAAGAGGTTCTCCTGTTTGTTTTTCTATTATTTTTTTGATAAAATAATAACCTAAATCGCTGTATTTATATACTTTTTCTTTGATGGGCCCTCGTAAAATTCGTTGATATATTGTATCGGTATAATATTTATTAATGTAAAGATGATTTGCCACTCTGTTAGCATATAAAGCGGAAGAATCTAAGCTATAAATTTCGTATTTAAGATGACCTTTATCCATTGTTTTTAGGTAAAAAGGAATCCATGCTTGCAGCCCAGCTTGATGAGCTAAAATTGCACGCATATTGAGGTTAAAATAATCAGAAGTATCTGGAATTAAATCGGATAAATAAGTGCATAAATATTCGTTTAAGCTAAATTTATTTTCATCTTGCAAACGCATTAAAGAAAGTAAGGAGGCTGTTATTTTTGTTAGAGAGGCTAAATCGTAAATATCGGTAGTTTTAACCGCTCTTTTTTTCTCGTAAGTGTGATAACCAAAAGATTTATTGTAAAAAACCTTTCCGTTTCTAGCAATAAAAACTTCGCAACCCGGGTAGGCATGTGCTTTTATACCGCTAAGTGCAATAGAATCTATTTTGTATAATTCTTTTTGATTAATGCCCACTTCTTCGGGTAGGATGTATTTAAATCTGTTTAAAGGTTTTATGGTTATTCCTGTGCCGACTTTAATATTTTGAGAAACCGAAACGGGCATTTTTCCGTTAGCTCCTATTCCGCCAAAAATTAGTTGTGCAGCAGCCTCTTTTGCATTAATACTGTTTTGGTAAGCCATAATTAAAGCGGTTGTTTTCTCTACTTCAGGAAAACCTATTAAACTGTATGGATTGGCAAAAACAGTTAAAATAACTTTATTAAACATGGATAAATTGGCAATCATATCCTTGGTTCCTGCTCCAATATCATAACTTTTCCAAGGATTTTTGTTTGATTTATGGATAGAAACAATAATGGTATTGTATTGACGAAGTGTATCTAACAAATCGGCATTTTTTTTACTTTCTAATTCTTTAATGGTAAAATTATCTACCTTAGTGTAAAGCGATAAAGTTTTTTGAAATTCGTTTATTTTTCCTTCACCAATAGATAAAGAAGCTATTTTTAAGGTATCTAATCTTTTTAAAGGTAAAAAATTATTTTTATTTCTTAATACCGTTAACGAAGCTTCGGTAAGTTTTCTATTTAATAATTTATACTTATTTTGATTCAAATCTGCTATCAATTTTGCTGTTTTAACAGGTTGATAGTGATTTAATCCTTCCCACTGTTTTGCTTTTAAAATTTTTAAGCATCGTTTATCTACTTCTTTTTGTGTGATTTCTCCATTTTTAATGGCTGCTTTAATTTCATTAATAGCTGTTGGCACATCTTCAGAAAATAACAACACATCATTACCTGCTAAAAGTGCTTTTACATCTACAACACCCGGTTTAAAAAAGGCACTAACACCTTTCATGTTAAGTGCATCGGTAAAAATTAAGCCTTTAAAACCCAATGTATCTTGTAACAAATAAGTAACCACATTTTTTGATAACGTAGTAGCAACATGTTCGGCTGGCTCGTAAGCAGGAACATACAAATGGGCAACCATCATACTGCTTAATCCATTGTTAATTAACTGTTTAAAAGGATATAATTCTATCGAATCCATTCTTCCTTTGGTATGCTTAATGATGGGCAACGATTTATGAGAATCCATATCTGTATCACCGTGTCCGGGAAAATGTTTGGCATTAGCCATAATATTTACCGATTGTAAGCCTTTCATATAAGCAATACCTTTATCAGCAACATTTATTTTGTTTTCGCCAAACGAACGTGCATTAATTATTGGGTTTTTAGGATTTACATTAATATCTACAACTGGGGCAAAATTAACCTGAATACCTAATCGTTTACACTGCTTGCCAATATCAACACCCATTTGGTAAATTAAATTATCATCTTGAATTGCACCCAAAGTCATTTGCCAAGGATATTTTATGGTGCTATCTAAACGCATTGCCAACCCCCATTCTCCATCTATACCAACCATCAAAGGTACTTTTGATAAGCTTTGGTATTTATTTATTAAATTGGCTTGCCTAACAGGACCTCCTTGCATAAAAATTAATCCTCCAATTTTATATTCGGCAATTAATTTTTCAATCTTATCAATATGTTCCTTACCTTTTTTAGCATAAGCAGCAACCATAAAAAGTTGGGCAATCCTCTCATCTGCCGTTAAGGTGTTTAACACAGAATCTGCCCAAGTTGTAGTATCGGTTAAAAACTCAGGGTCGTTATTTTTTAGCTCAAATTTATTTTCTTTAATATTATTGATAAAGGCACTAGAAATAAATAGTATAACAAATAATAATATGCCTATTAAGAATTTAGCTTTCATGAATCCCAAAAGTACCCTTATTTGGCAATTATTAGTTAAATTAAAAATGGTATTATTAACAATTTGTGTTTTAAAATTCTTGTGCAAAAATCTAACAAAAAAATTTGATAGTTTGTTTTTAGGTTTAGAAGTTGTTTAAAGTTTAAAGTTGAATTTTGAGAATGAAAATAGATTATTTTTTTGCAGAATGAGGCA
>CAZVEW010000091.1:0-10182 GCA_964625955.1 uncultured Vicingus sp.
TATTAAGCGAAATTCGTTCTAAAAACAGCACAATGCGTTCAAAAGCTTGTAAACGCAATGGAGTTAATAGTTTTTGCCCATCTTTTCTCATTAATAACATCTGCTTTTTATATTCAACATCCATAAAGCTTTTCATTACAAAATAAGCTGTGGCAAACACTACCAATGCAGGAATCGTATATTTTAATACATCTAAAAAATCACTCATAAGAAATATTTTAATGTTATAAAAGTATAAAAAAACATAAGCTAATCAACAAAATTACAAATAACTAAATTATACTAGGTACAATTTTTAGCTCTGCTTTTTTATTTTAAGTGTACCACAAAAGTCAACCCTATTTCAGTATAATACACTTGTCACTTTTCGGAAACGTTAACACTAAGCTATCTTTTAATAAATTTACCAGTAAAAATTTTATTGTTTGCAGAAGCTCTAACAAGATATAAACCCTGTGGTAATTTAGAAACATCTATTTTTTGACGCTTGCTTTGAAGCACCTTTTTTCCTGTGATTGAATAAAGTGTAATATCTGTAATTGTTGTATTGGCAATTTCACAGGTAATATAATTATTTGCTGGATTCGGAATAATAGTCATTTCTTCCATTTTAGGCTTAATATTTAACTCATCTATACCTATAATAGTACTTTTATTAATCTTTAAGATAGGTAACGAAACTGTATCTATAGCAAATTTCATTACTGTATTTGTTGTTAAGTTTGTAAATGATAACCTAAGTTGAACCTGAGAAGAATTATTCATGTATTGGGCAATTGATGTAGGAATAATAATTCTTACCCAGTAACCCGCGGCAGCCAAGTTGCCATAAGTACAAGGCGAAGTAGCAAAAGCAATAGTAGAATCCGCATAATCAGATAGTTGTATTGAATCGGATGAACCAAAATAACTATTTGCCAATTCTATTTTTAAAGTATTGGTAGTAAACAAATTTTGAAAATTACTATCTGCTTTTAATAATAATTCCGCATTATTTATAACGTTAACACTAGCTAAATCTGGCGTATTAAAAGATAAAACCACCTTAGATGAGTCTCCATTTCGATTACCCAAATATAAACCATTATTAATTTGGGCAGAAGTGACTGAACCTGATTTATTGGGATTAGCAACATAAGTATAATCCGATAGGTGGTTTAAAGCATTAAAATAAAAATGACTAAAATGATAATCAATAAACTGTTTAAACCCATTACTACTTAAATGAAATGAATCTGTACCTCCTGCCCCCATTGCTGCTAAAGGTGAAGGATAATTTATATATCCACCAGGAACTACAGCTGTATTTGCAGCGTATGTTGCATAAGGAGAGACAAGCATTGGAGAAGATTGTCCATAAATATATTGCATTAACCCTCTAGCATCCGTTGCATCTACATCAGTTCTGGTAGCGACAAAAACTTGTAAAGCTAAAGCTCCCTTTTCTAAAGCTGTGTTTATTTGCGTAAAATTTGGAGACCCCATATTTGTCCAAACATGATAATAAGGATGAAAAGAGGTTAAAACAGTTTCGCCAAAGTTTGGATAATCATAATTGGTAAGGTATATTTTAATTCCGGGGCGAGCTGCTTTTATGTAATTCACAATTGTATCTAGCCTAATCATCATATCATTTATAATCGAATCTGTTTGTGCATTGGTCATAGATACTTTCCACCTACTTAAAAGATCATTTCCCCCTATACTTAAATTAATCAACTTTGCATTTGGGTGGGCTGCTAAAGCTCCTAAAACTATATTTCTTCTTGTGGGTTGTACAAAATTCCAAGTATCAGACCCCATAATACTCAAACTTGTATCTGAATAAATTTGATAATCAGGATAAGCATATTTATTTAAATTGGTAGGAAAAGCATTATAAGTCCACATAAAAAACGACCAACTATCGCCTATTAATAATATTTTGTCAGGAGAATTAGGACATTGAGCATTAACTGAGTTATTAATACTAGTAAGTAAAATTAAAGTAAGCGTTAGTTGTGAAAATAAAAGTTTTAATTTAACATTCATATTTGTTATTTTTATAGGATAAGAAAAAACTAATCTTAATCATATAAAGATAAAAAAAAATTAGAAATATGGCACAAATAACACAAGAAAACTTTAATTTTCTTCAACAACTTAGGGAAAATAATAATAGAGATTGGTTTAACGAGCACAAAAAAGAATACTTAATTTATCTTGAAAATACAATTTCTTTTGCCGATAATTTATTACTAGAGATGAGCAAGCACGATAATATTGAGACACCTACAGGAAAAAAAAGTTTGTTTCGTATTTACAGAGATGTTCGTTTTAGTAAAGACAAATCTCCCTATAAAACACATTGGGCTGGAAGTTTTAAAAGAGCAACAAACAAGCTAAGAGGAGGGTATTATTTTCATATTCAACCTGGCAACTCTATGGTTGGGGGTGGTTTTTGGTCTCCAAACAAAGAAGATTTACAAAGAATTAGAGAAAATATTGCCTTAGATGATGCTGAACTTAGAAAAATTATAACAGGTAAATCTTTTACCGAAACTTTTGGCATATTAGAAGGAGAAAAACTAAAAACTTGTCCGAAAGGCTTTGATAAAGAACACCCTGCCATAGATTTACTCCGATACAAACAATTTATTATTTCTAAGAAATTTACAGATAAAGAAGTTTTAAGTAAAGATTTTGTGTTTAAAGTAAACGATACTTTTAAAAAGATGAGAGCTTTTTTTGATTACATGAGTGAAGCTGTTACTACTGATAGCAATGGTGTTTCTATTATTTAATTTTTAATTACAAACTATTATTTTAATATTGCAACTAAATTAATTGTTGTAACGTACTGTAAATAAAATAAATAATAATGAATAACTCTTGCAAATTACTTTTAATATTATTAATATTCTTTCTTCCAAAAATAAACAAAGCAACTATAATTAATTCCAATGGAACTGGTGGTGGTGATTGGAGTACTGCTGACTCTTGGTCTCCAGCCCAAGTTCCTACTTGTGGAGATACCATAGTTGTACTTGCTGGTGATATGATTACACTAAATACGATTGATTTATCGGGCTGTGGAACACCTACATTTATTATTGTTCAAGGCACCATCAAATTTACCACTCGTGATGGCAAATTAAAATTAGCATGTAACTCTGGCATAAGAGTAGATACTGGCGGATTGATTACCGACCCTAATAGCAACCCAGATAGTGAGTTACAAATTTGTAATTCTGATGTTTGGAAATTTGATAAACAAGGAGATGTTATAGGACCTATTACCATAGGGCAATCAATTGCTCTACCTATTACCTTACTTAGTTTTGATGCTGAGATAGATAATACTTCTGTTAAATTAACTTGGAAAACTACCTCAGAAATTAATAATGATTACTTTACCATTGAAAGAAGCAGTAATGGATTAGATTTTGAAGAAGTTGCTCAGGTACAAGGAAGCGGAAACAGTAATTCCGTTAAAGAATATGAGCAATACGATGATTCTCCCCTTTTAGGGACATCTTATTACAGACTAAAACAAACAGATTTTGACGGAAAATTTGAGTATGTTAAGTTGATTGCTATCAACTTTAATCAAAATAGTGAAGGAATATGTACCCTAAAAGTTTATCCTAACCCTTGTGTTGGCAGTTGCACCATAGATTTAAAAGATTGCCCTTTAAGCGAAAGTCAAGTAGATATTGAATTATACGATGCTTTTGGCAAAAAAATAGTAAACCGAATTACACCAAAAAGTCAATCAAAGGACATCTCTTTTCATTTAAACCCTTCTAACAACTTAGCCCCTGGTGTTTACATTGTTAGGGCAAAGACTAATGGAAAAAATCAAGCTAGTAAAGTAATCATAAAATAATTCTCATCTTAATTCCTATTCTACAACTTATGTTTAATAAAATTAATAATTACTTCGTTATTGCACTTATCTCAACAATTTATTTTTCATGTGCTGAAAACAACCAATCACCCGAAAAAACAAATGAAATAAGTGATACCTTAATTGAAAACATAAGTTTATCTGAACGTTTAAATATAGATAGTGGAGAAGTAAAAATATTTACAATGCCCACTCCACTGCAAATTGCGAGTGCTTTAAAAATAATGGAAGTAGAATACAATGGTAATTTATTAACAAATAGAATATCTACTGCAAGTAAAACTAATATTGAACTTTCTCTGCTGTTGGGAATTTATAATACGGATTTAGGATACACTACTGTTTATAACAACAACCAAAAAAGTTTAGATTATATAAGTGATATCCAAACAATTATGGATAAATTATCCATAGAATTTTATGTAAATAAAAATCTAAAAAAGAAATTTAAAGAAAATATTAACAACCAAGATTCTTTATCAAATTTAATCTTAAAAGTTTATAACGAAGCAAACCAATACATGACTTCTTCTGATAATGAAGGACTTGGGTTGCTAATTCTTACAGGAGGATACATAGAAGGTTTATATTTAGCAGTGTCATCAAATGTTGGCAATAATTGGAAAGAAGAAAAGACCAACCTTTTAATACAACAAAAGTTGTTTCTTGATAATTTTATTGTATTACTTGATGGCTATACCTCCAATACAAGAATAAAAGATATTTTTTCTAAATTTCAAAAATTAAAACTAGCCTTTGATGTAATAAAGATTAAGTACAGTGATAAAACAGAAAGCTATGAATTAACTAATTCGATTACATTAAAAGATGAACTAAAGATTAAAAAAATTATTACCAAACTAAGAAATGATATCCTCAAAGATTAATAATATTAATCTTTATTATTTAATCTTTCCATCGTTTTTTTTGTGAAGGCTGAAGAATAAATAGACACCAGAAAGGGAACAAGAAAAGTAAGTATAAGTTTTAAGTAATGAATATGCTGATAATCTAAAGTACAAATTTCTACCCCTTGATTAATAAGATTTAAAATTATACCAACTATCAAGCTAAGTTTAAAGCCTGTTATTAAAGTATCTTTTTGGAAAGCTAATTTTAAAAAACTTCTCATTTTTAAAATATTATTTAGGATTTGTTGCCCAAACAGTTAATTCTGGGATAAAGCCTCTATTATCCATTGCCAAGGTAGCTTTTATGGCATGTGCTATCTCTATAGGACGTAGTTTTGATATTTGCTCTTCTTTTTCCTTTCTATCCTCAACATTAAATGCTGTTGTAACTTCACTAGGATTAATTGCTACAACCCTAATATTATCTTTTCTTAATTCGGCTTGCCAACATTGTGTTAATCCTCTTAAAGCAAATTTCGATGCGGCATAAACGCTTCCATAAGCAAAACCTTTTACGGCAGCAGTAGAAGCAATATTAATAATGTTGCCCGAATTCTGCTTTTTAAATTGCTTTACAATTTCTTGTGTTAGTAATGTTAGGCCAAAAACATTGGTATTAAAAATACGTTGAAATTGTTCAATAGTAATATCTCCTAACAGTGCAAAATCTCCTATTCCTGCATTATTTATCAAAACATCAATCCCTTTAAGTTTACTTACTATTTTTTCTGCTTTATTCGGTATTGAATCAAACTCCGACAAATCAAATTGCAAAAATTTAAACCCTAATTCGTTGGCCACTTGTTGCAATTTTTCTTTACACCTTCCTGTAATTAAAACATCTGCTCCTGCATCTTTTAATAATTTAGCGGTAGATTTTCCTATGCCAGAGCTTCCTCCTGTAATTAATATTTTTGCCCCTTTTAAATTCATTTTAGCCTTTTTTCTTGTAAAGATATAACGATTTATTGTTATACTCCAAAGTTGTTTGAATTTTAATGAGTTATTATTTTTCTATTGTTGTATTTTTGAAAAATGAATCAACAAGATTTTAAGATTGCTATAAATAAAGTTACAAGTCCTTTACCTGGTGACTACCCTACGCCTATCACCTACAAGCTAAGCGTAAAAAAACGATTTGAAGGATTAAATATTGTTGATTTCTTTTTAGAAGCTGTTCCTCGCTCAACAGCTCAAATTTGGGAAGAAAAGATTAAGCATAATAATTTAAAAATTAACACAAAAATTATCACAAAAAATCATATTGTTAAAGCAGGAGATATTGCTAGTCATACTACCGAACCAAAAATTGAGCCTCAAATAAATGCCAACATTCAATTAATCTATAACGATGATGATATTTTGGTTATTGATAAACCCTCCCCTCTTCCTGTACATGCTTCTGGAAGATTTGCAAAAAACACATTGATTAACATCTTAACACTAGCTTTTCCAAAGAAAAATTTAAAATTAGTGCACCGAATTGATGCTAATACTACCGGTGTTGTAATCTTAGCTAAAAATAAAATTGCTGCAAATTTTATTCGACAACAATTTGAAAACAAGACAATTAAAAAAGAATACCTTGCATTAGTTGAAGGGATAATTAATGATAATAAATTAAATTTATCCCAACATATTGGTAAGGAAATTTTAATTGCTGGCACAAGAAAAGTTGATACGTTAGGCAAAAAAGCAAGTACTAAAATTGAAGTCTTAGAAAGAAAAATTAATAAAAATCAAACCCTTTTAAAAGTTATACCCTTAACTGGACGAACCAATCAAATTCGCTTACATTTGGCTAAAATAGGCTTTCCTATTGTCGGAGATTTTGGTTATAAAGATAAAAACTATTTTATAAATCATCCTTTTACTTACCCAACAGACAGTATGTTTTTACATGCTCATCAAATAACCATTACACATCCTAAAACAAAAAATAAAATTATTTTTAAAGCTCCCATTCCAGAAAAATTTTCGTCAATTTTACTACTATTTTTGACTCTAAGCCTAAATTTATTTTGTTAGAAGAAGTTTATTCTCATTAAGATTTAATTAAGCTGTTCTTTAAACAAAAACTTTTTTTGCAAAGTTTGTTGTGGTTTGTAGGTGTAATAAACAAAACCATCTTTTATTTTTATTTTAGAAACAAACTGAAAACTTAATTTTTTTTCATTAACAATTTCACCATTGTTGGTGTTTATTTCTTTTAAATAATAGTAACCATTTTTTAAGAAAACAGCATAAATTTTTCCGTTCACCTCATCTATAATTAATTGTTTTTTCCACTCCTTTTCTTTTTTTGGATGATGATAATTAATGGCTACACTACCAACATTAACAGTATCATTAATGAATTTCCAAATTTTATTTTCGTAATGGTCAAAAATATTGATGGTATCATTAATAACAAAAAGAGGAGCATAAACAGGTGCGTACAAAAAATCATTAGCAAAACCTGTCATAGATGCAGCAATATCAAACTTAGTATAGCCTTTTAATTTTTTTGCCATTCTTTTTGCAAATTGTCTTTCGGCATTTGTTAAATCGTAATACTCAAAATTATACTGCCAATCTAATGTTTTATTCACAACTTCTTTTATCACTTTTAAGTTTGATAATGTATCTGAAGTATCAAAAGCATAATACTTAAACCTAGGAAATTGACGCAAAAAATCAGAGAACAAAAGTTTTTTTCCTAAAGTATCGACTATAGGTTTTATAAATTGATTAAATTTAGCTAACGAAAGTTGAGTTAAACTGAGTTTATGACGCATTACATTAATTCTGTAAACATAATTCTGACAAATAAGATTGGTGTTTCCCAAATAATCGGTAACCAATTCAACTGGCTGACCGGGAACAAAATGTTTTGCAATAATATTTTCATTCTCATCTACCAAATACAACTCGCTATTTTTATTTAATCGTTTGTCATATACCAAAAAAATAAAGTTATCATTCTTAAAATCGTAATCGGCAATACTAATT
This sequence comes from uncultured Vicingus sp., assembly GCA_964625955.1. Classification (GTDB taxonomy): domain Bacteria; phylum Bacteroidota; class Bacteroidia; order Flavobacteriales_E; family Vicingaceae. The sequence goes on from CAZVEW010000091.1 coordinate 7,792, forward strand.
TTTGTGCTTCTAAACACAGCAATAGGTTGGTTTTTGCCATGTATTGCTACGGTTGGTAATTGTGCTATTTTTTTAGTTAACGCCATATTTACAACAATGGTATCAGCAAGTAATTGCAAAGTTTTGTAAGTAACTTTGTAAGCAATATGAGAAACCACTAACGTAATACTTTTTTTACTAAAAAAATTAATGTTGTAATAACCTTTATCATCAGATTTTGTAATTATATTTTGATGCTGAACTTTAACATGAACATTCTCAATACCTTTGCCCGTAAGTATATCTGTAATTTTTCCTCTTACAAAAATCTTATGCTGACCCACTAAAGTAAATGAACTAAAAAGTAAAATAATTGTTAAATATTTTTTCATAAAATGCAAGGCTAATACTAATTTTTAGATGCAAAAACGTAATAATTCCATAAATGTAAATTTATTTATTTTTTTGATTATTAGTCTGATTAAAGAGAATACTTATCTTTGAAGTTCTTAAAAAAATGAAGAATGGCAAAAAAAATTGATTTATCATTTAATAAAAATGAAGACGTAAACAAACTATTAGTTTCCGACTTAAACAGAAAATTAGACAAAGTTTATTTAGGAGGAGGAAAAAAACGAATAGAAAAGCACCACAGCAGAGGTAAATTAACTGCCCGAGAAAGAATTGACTATTTATTAGATAAAAATAGTAATAGCATAGAAATTGGGGCATTTGCTGGCAACGAAATGTATGCCGAATATGGTGGTTGTCCTTCGGGAGGTGTTGTTGGGAAAATTGGATATGTTTCGGGTAAACAATGCTTGGTTGTTGCCAATGATGCCACTGTAAAAGCTGGTGCTTGGTTTCCTATTACAGGAAAAAAGAACTTACGATTTCAAGAAATTGCCATGGAAAACAAATTGCCCATTATTTATTTGGTAGATAGTGCTGGCGTATTTTTACCTATGCAAGATGAGATTTTTCCTGATAAAGAACATTTTGGACGCATTTTCAGAAATAATGCCATCATGTCGTCAATGGGAATTTTACAAATTGCTGCTATTATGGGAAGCTGTGTTGCTGGCGGTGCCTACTTGCCCATTATGAGCGATGAAGCAATGATTGTAGATAAAACAGGCTCTATATTTTTAGCTGGTTCGTATTTAGTAAAAGCTGCCATTGGCGAAAATATTGACAATGAAACACTTGGAGGTGCTACTACACATTGCGAAATTTCGGGCGTTACCGATTACAAATGTAAAGATGACCACGATTGTTTGGATAGGATAAAACGCATCATGAATAAAATTGGAGATTACGAAAAAGCAGGCTTTAATCGAATAAAAACCAAAGCTCCACAGCTTGATGAAAATGAAATTTTTGGCATCATCCCAGATACACGCGATAAACCTTACGAAATAAAAGATATAATTTTAAGATTAGTTGATAATTCAGCTTTTGACGAATACAAAGAAGCGTACGGAAAAACCATTGTTTGCGGTTATGCCAGAATCGATGGCTGGTCTGTAGGAATTGTAGCCAACCAACGAAAAATTGTAAAATCTAAAACTGGCGAAATGCAGTTTGGCGGTGTAATTTATTCCGATTCGGCCGATAAAGCTGCCCGTTTTATTATGAATTGCAACCAAAAGAAAATTCCTTTGGTATTTTTACAAGATGTAAGTGGTTTTATGGTGGGATCTCGCTCCGAACACGGAGGAATTATTAAAGATGGAGCAAAAATGGTAAGTGCTCAAGCCAATTCGGTTGTCCCAAAATTTACAATAATTATAGGTAATTCTTACGGTGCAGGAAATTATGCCATGTGTGGAAAAGCTTACGACCCACGCTTAATTGTAGCTTGGCCATCTGCCCAATTAGCTGTTATGAGCGGTGCTTCGGCAGCTAAAACCTTGCTACAAATAGAAGTTGCATCGCTTAAAGCCAAAGGAGAAAAAATTACCAAAGAAAAAGAAGATGAATTATACAACAGGATAAAAGACCGATACGACAAACAAATTTCTCCTTACTATGCTGCTGCACGCTTATGGACTGATGCCATTATCAGTCCTTTAGATACCCGTAAATGGATATCCATGGGCATTGAAGCTGCCAACCATACCCCCATCGAAAAAAAATACAATGTTGGTATTATTCAGGTATAGCATAAAATTTATTTCCACTAGGAATAGTTGCTGTTAGTAGTAACGAACGAAGCAATCTTATTGATAAGATTGCTTTATTTTAGCATCTATTAGTAAAACCCACAAGCGAGATGCTTGTGGTAGTGAGGGGAGGTTCGGTAGCGAGAGGAGTAAAAAAAATTAAAGTAAGTCTTGAATCATTTGAAAATAATTTTGAAAATTATAATCGGACCAATTTTCAGCTAAAAAGCCATCATAATTTTTATTT
>CAZVEW010000092.1:0-4607 GCA_964625955.1 uncultured Vicingus sp.
TATCTGATTTTGCTTGGGACGGAACAGATACTTATGGCGATAGATTGGCAAATGGTGTTTATTTATATAGGGTAATGACAAGAATTGCTAATGATAACATTGACCTTAGAGCCACCAGTATGGATTGGTATTTTAAAAAAGGTTATGGCAAAATGTACTTGTTTAGATGATTATGAAAAAAAAAGTATCATTCTTTTTATTGCTTCTATTTGCTTTTTCTCTTAAAGCTCAAGTAGAAGTTTCTGTAACAGATTCAGTATCTTCTTTCGAAAGGTACGTTGATTACTCAAATCAACTCCTTATAAAAATAATGAATGTTACAAAAAGCAATAAGCTAGAAATAGTAAATACAAACGATGGTAAACTGTTAAAACTAGCTCCTTTAGGAGTCTCTAGTTTAGGTTTTGGCTTTAATTACAAATGGTTAGGTTTGGGAATTGCTTTTGGATTACCCGCATCTTCAGCAAACATTGAAAAATACGGAAAAACAAAACGTTTCGATTTTCAATTAAATATTTACAGTAAAAAATTTGTTGCCGATGCTTTTGCCCAACAATATAACGGATTTTATATTGAAAACCCTACTGTTTTAACCGATTGGAAAGAAACTTATTTTCCTCAACGAGATTCCATGCAAACATTTTCTTTAGGCATTGGAGGTTATTATGTTTTTAACAATAAAAAACTCTCATATAGAGCTGCTTACGTTAGAAATGCCATACAAAAAAAGAGTGCAGGAAGCCTTCTTTTAGGTGGTTTTTATAGTTTAGATTATGCTGGATTTAAGGACGGAGCAACTAAAAGTTTTATCCCAGACTATTTTCCAACCTCAGTGCAAGATTCTTTTGCCTTAAGTGCTTATGTATCTAAAAGTTTTGGCATTTCTTTTGGTTACACTTATACGTGGGTAGTTAAACGTTTTTTTATTAATATTTCGTTAATTCCTGGAATTGGTGCAAAAAATTTAACAATTTACACCAGCAGTGGCGAACAAAAAACCAAGACAGGAGGAGCTTCCAGATTTACTGGTAGAGTAGCTATAGGTTACGAAAGCAAACATTTTTTAATAGGATTGACATCGTACATTACAACAGGAACTATTCAATTTGAAAATTACCAAATTAAACCAAGTACAAGCAATGCAAAACTTTTTATTGCAAAACGATTTAACCTTAAAAAAAAGAAATAATAGTTTATAAATTGCTATAAAACATGATTGAAAAATTTATCCCTGCTAAGAAAGAACAGTTGATAATATTTTTATTTTTTTCAATCGTTTTTACTTTTTTCGTACTATATTTTTCTAATAATTTCTTTTTTTGGGATACCATACAACTAACATCTATTCCAGCCCATTTTTACTACGAAAATAATTTTAGTCAATTATTTTTACCCACACAATACGATACAGGGCATATTCCTACTTTTGGAATGTACCTTGCTGTAATTTGGAAAATATTTGGTAAAACCCTGTTAGTTAGTCATCTATCAACACTTCCTTTTATCTTTGGTATTATTTGGCAATTGTTAAACACCATAAAAAGATACACTGCTAATGTAAAATATGTGTTTTTGGTATTACTTTTTACCCTTGTCGACCCAACATTTTTAAGTCAATCTATTTTAGTTTCTTCCGATATTCCTTTGGTATTCTTTTTCTTTTTAGGGATTAATGCTATCTTAAAAAATAAAAAACCGCTGCTTACCATTGCAATTATTGGACTTTTTGTAATTAATATGCGAGGTTTAATTATTTCGGCAGCATTGCTAATGCTTGATATTACTTTTACAATAGAATTTAAAAGCTTTTCATCAGCTTTAAAGCAAATACTAAAAAAATCAGTTTACTATATTCCTGCACTTTTAATTTTAATTACTTACCAATATTATCATTATAAAACTACAGGTTGGATATGGTCGCACAAAACCTCTCCTTGGATTAACGGACACGCTACCAACAATTTTACAGGTGCCATTTATAATGTTGGTATTTTTTGTTGGCGTTTAATTGATTTTGGAAGGGTATTTATCTATTTAACACTCCTGTTTATTTTATCAAAAAATTTAAAAAAAATATGTGCCGATAAAAAAGCCATTCAGCTTTTAACAATTATAATTGTTGTTGCACTCTTTTTAATTTTGCCATTTATGTATTATAAAACCTTAACAGGGCATCGCTATTTGCTCCCAATATATCTACCTGTTAGTATTTTTGTAGGTTACATGGTTATTAATTATATAAAGTCTAAAAAAATAATTCGTTTTATATTTATGGGTTTATTTGTTGGATTAATTACTGGAAATCTTTGGATTTATCCGCCCACAATTGCTCAAGGGTGGGATTCAACTTTAGCACATATTCCTTACTATAATTTGCAAAACAAAATGCTTAATTATATCAAAAAAGAAAAAATCCCTTTAGAGAAAATTGGCAGTGAATTTCCAAGTTTAGAAGAACAACGATACATTACACTCAACTCTAGTCAACATTCATTTAAAAAGAAGAATATTTTTAGTGATAAATATATTCTCTATTCTACTATTTTTAACGACTTTAGTGATGAAGAAATCACTTACTTAAAAACTAATTTTAAGTTAAAAAAGGCGTTTACTTCACACAAAATATTTGTTCGGTTGTATAAAAGAATAAGCTACTAGAAAGCAATAAAACTAACATTTAACTGTTTACAATTTCATAAACACCTTTAAAACTAGCTAAGTCTTAATCGTACTTTAGCTCAATCATAAATATTATAACCATGCTTAATCATCTTTTATTACAAATAACACTTGCCAACGATAGCATACCAAAAGTTGCGGAAGAAGTTGTTACACAAGAAAAAACATTAACTATTTGGGATTTGATAAGCTCAGGCGGTGTTGGGGGTAATTTAATTATGATTACACTTTTTATCCTTTCTATTATAGCTGTTTATATTATTATTGAACGATTTTTAGCCATTAAAAAAGCAAGCAAAGAAGACGCTAATTTTATGAACCAAATAAAAGATTATATCCTTGACGGAAAAATTGATGCAGCCAAAAGTATTTGTCAATCAAACGATTCGCCAATAGCTAAAATGATAGAAAAAGGTGTTAGTAGAATTGGCAAACCTTTAAGTGATATTGGCACAGCTATCGAAACTACTGGAAAATTAGAATTAAATAAATTAGAAAAAAACCTTTCTACTTTGGCAACCATTTCAGGTGCAGCTCCAATGATAGGTTTTTTAGGTACAGTAATAGGTATGATTATTGTATTTCATAAAATGTACGCTGCTGGTGGTAATATTGATGTTGAACTTTTATCAGGAGGAATTTATACTGCCATGGTAACTACAGTTGCTGGACTTATTGTTGGTATTATAGCTTACATTGGCTATAATATGTTGGTAGCTAGGGTAGAAAAAATTGTATTTATAATGGAAGCAAGAACTACTCAATTTTTAGATATTTTGTACGAACCCGCAGTATAATGGCTATTAAAACAAAAAATAAGGTAAACACCAATTTTAACATGTCGAGTATGACCGACATTGTGTTTCTATTGTTAATATTTTTTATTATTACATCTACTTTAATCAGTCCAAACTCGTTAAAATTAACCTTACCAAATAGCGATGTGAAAGGAGATGCTAAACAAAATGTAGCCGTTTCTATTACCAAAGAATTAAGCTATGCCATAAATAAAAAAATGGTGTCGTTTAGCGAAATTGAACCATTATTACAGGCTAAATTACAGAATGAAGAAAAACCAGCAATAATTTTACATGCTGAAAAAGGTGTTCCTATCGAAGAGGTTGTAAGAATAATGGACATTGCCAAACGCAATAAATATGAACTCGTTTTGGCTACTTCTCCAAAATAAATTATGAAATACTAATGCAAATAACATCTATTTGTTAAATGAACATCATTAAAGAAAAAAATAGCAGGACAGGTTTAATTGGTACAATTTTGTTTCATGCACTATTGCTTTTGCTTTTTTTATTTTTTGGCATGGCTTATCCCGACCCTTTGCCCGAACGAAACGATGGAATTATCATTAATTTTGGAACAAGTGATGATGGAATGGGAGATAAGCAAGAAGAAACGCCAACAAAAACATCTCCTCAAAACATAACAGAAACAACAAGCAATACACCAAGTAGTCAAGAACATATTGTTACGCAAAATAATACAGAAACGGTTAATGTCTCAGCCAATGAAAATACAAATACCAACGAAAACACAATAGAAGAACCTAAGATCGATGAAAACTTGGCAAATGCTTTAAATGCTTTAAATAACGCCAAAAACAACTCAAGCAACGAAGGAGAAACAAATAAGGCTGGAGACCAAGGAGATATAAATGGTGACCCGAACAGCACTAATCATACAGGGGGAGGAAATGGAAATGGTATAAGGTTTTCTTTAAGAGGCAGAAGTTTGTTGAGGGTTAAAAAACCAAAAAATCCAACCCAAGAAGATGGTAATGTGGTGGTTGAGATTATTGTAGATAAATATGGCAAAGTGGTTAAAGCCACACCAGGAGCAAGAGGTTCTACAACCACAAATCCTGTGCTTTATAAAATGGCAAAAGAAGCTGCTTTAAAAGCAAAATTTAA
>CAZVEW010000092.1:4707-10008 GCA_964625955.1 uncultured Vicingus sp.
AATCCAGAACAAAAATTTAAATCTGTTCATATTGCAGGAACTAACGGTAAAGGCTCAACTTCTCACATGATTGCTTCTGTATTGCAAGAAGCAGGCTATAAAGTAGGCTTATATACCTCTCCTCACTTAAAAGATTTTAGAGAAAGAATTAAAATTAATGGCAAAATGATTGCCAAAAAAGAAGTTGTTGATTTTGTGCATCAATACAAAAAAGAATTTGAACAAATAAACCTTTCATTTTTTGAGTGGACTGTTGGCTTGGCTTTTAATTACTTTGCAATTCAAAAAGTTGATATTGCTGTTGTAGAAACTGGTTTGGGAGGACGATTAGACTCAACAAACGTTGTTTTACCCGAACTTTCACTTATTACAAATATTGGTATTGATCACACGCAGTTTTTAGGACATACTTTACTAGCAATTGCTGCCGAAAAAGCAGGAATTATAAAACAAAATACACCTATTATTATTGGAGAAACGCAAAACGAAATTGAAGATTTGTTTATTGAAAGAGCTAAAAAACGGAATGCTCCTATTTATTTTGCTGATAAAGAAAATGTTACCTCTTACAAAACCGATTTAAAAGGAGTTTATCAAGAAAAGAATAGTAAAAATTGTGTACAAGCAATTCGTATTTTGCAGCAAAAAAAATGGAATATTTCTGAAGAAAATCTAATAAGAGGTTTATTAAATGTTGTAAAAAACACAGGTTTATTGGGGCGTTGGCAAATATTAGCAACTAACCCGTTAACCATTTGTGATGTTGGACATAATGAAGCAGGAATAAAAGGAGTGGTAAATCAGCTCAACAAAATAACGTTTAACAAACTACACTTTGTTTTTGGATGTGTAAATGATAAATCAATTAACAAGATTTTACAACTTTTACCCAATAAAGCTCATTATTATTTTTGTGAAGCTGAAATTCCAAGAGCATTAGCTGTAGATGAGTTGTATCAAATGGCAGCAAAATATAATTTAAAAGGGCAAAAATGTACTGCTGTAAAAGAAGCTATAAAACTTGCTAAAGAAAATGCAAAACAAGGAGATTTAATCTTTATTGGGGGAAGTACCTTTGTTGTTGCCGAAGCAATATAAAAAAAGAGGTGTTTAATTAAACACCTCTTTATATTATTATAAAATAATATTTTATTCAGCTGGAGCTTCTTCAGTTGCTTCTTCAGCAGCTGGAGCTTCTTCTTCAGTAGTAGCTTCTTCTGTGGTAGCTTCCGCTTCCTCAGTAGTAGCTTCCTCAGTAGTAGCTTCTGCTGTTTCAGTTTCTTCGGTAGTTGCTTCATCCATACCTTTCATAAGGTCATTAGCAACTTGTTCTGCTTTTGCTTCTGCAGCTTCTTTTTCTTCTGCTGATGGTCCGCAAGCAACTAAGCTAAACATTCCAGCAACCATCATTAATGTTAATACTTTTTTCATTTTGTTAAGGTTTATAGTTATTTTGATTTTTTACTAATTTTTACTCCCCAGTTTCATCAACTGAAGTATCTGTGTTTTCGCCATTTTCTTCTGCGGATTTCTTGGCTGAGCAAGCTTCTGTACAAGAATGTCCTTTTTCACCACATCTTGGACCAGCACAACCTTCTGTTTTGCACTTTTCATCACAAACATGTTCTGGTGCTTCCTCCGCAGTAGCAGTTTCATCAACAGCATCTTCAGTAGTTGCTTCATCCATACCTTTCATAAGGTCATTAGCAACTTGTTCTGCTTTTGCTTCTGCAGCTTCTTTTTCTTCTGCTGATGATCCACAAGCAACTAGGCTAAACATTCCAACAACCATCATTAATGTTAATAATTTCTTCATTCTTTTTATCATTAGTTAAGTTAGTTGCACAAATGTATCATAATATATTTGTATTTACAACTTTAAAATGATTTGTTATTGAAAAATTTATTTTTCAGACTGAATAAAAGCCAACAAAGTTTCACCAACGGCTGTAATGGTGTATTTATTAATAACACTCATATTATCGTTGTGTGTGTGCCACGAAGGGTGGAAACCTCCTCGATTTTCTTCATAATGAATAATATCTATGCTCGGTATTTTAGCTATTTCATTAATGTATTTATGGTCATCAGTTCCTACAAAATTTGTTGCTTTATTAACAAAAATATTTTGGTAGCCAAGTTGCTGGCCAATTTTCCAAACCTTTCTGAGTAAATCAGGAGCATAAGTTCTAGAAATACGTTCTTGGGTAAAGTAGGCATTTGCTGTGCCTACCATATCTAATAAAATTCCATAGTCTGCTTTATAGTTTGTTTTGTGCATGTGTTTAGTCCAATATTGAGATCCTAAGCACCAAGAATCTTCTTGATAAGCTACCATGTCGGAAGAGGGTTGTCCATAATCTTCTGCATCAAAAAAGATAATATCTACACCTATATTCGGTTTAGTTAAGCTTAATTGCCGTGCAACTTCAATTAAAATACCCACACCGCTTGCTCCATCATTTGCTCCAAGAATAGGTTTGGTCATGTCTTTTGTGTCTTGATCTGCAAACGGACGGCTATCCCAATGAGAATACAACAAAATTCTTTTTTTTGCTTTAGGATTATATTCGCCAATAATGTTTTTTATAGTAATGTGTTTTTGGTTAAATGTTATCCCTTTTCCTTTCTGAATTTGTGTTTTTAAGCCATACGATTTTAGCTTATTAGCTAAATAAATTGCACATTTTTCGTGTGCTTTGTTATTAGGAAATCGAGGACCAAAATCTACTTGCTGTTGTATAAAATAGTAAGCAGAATCTTTATTAAAATTAGGTTTAGTAATTTGTTTTTCGATTACTTTTTTAGGAAGATTAATGGTGTTATTTTGGGCATTTGTGTTGCTATCTACTTTGTGTCCTCCACAGGCTGATATCATTATCCCAATAAAAATTAAAGTACAATATTTAATTTTCATAGTTCCAGATAGATTCATCTTTATTATCTTTTATTGATATGTTCATTTTTGTTAACTCATCTCTGATTAAATCGGCAGTTGTCCAATCTTTTTTTTCTTTGGCTTGTTTTCTTATGTCAATAATTAAAGCCATCATTGCATTAACAATTTCATTGTTGTTTACGTTAGAAGGGGCGGCTTCATTTTTAAGCCCAAGAATATCGAACACAAAGGTAAGATAATGATTTTGAAGTTTTATTAAATCTTCTTTTGTTATTGTGGCATTACCATCATTGATGGCATTAATTAATTTTACGCCATCAAACAAATGTGCAATTGTAACAGGTGTATTAAAATCATCATTCATGCTATCGTAACATTTTGATATAATGGTATCTATGTCAATACTTGATTTATTGGTAGTTTTTAAGTTTTTTAATAAATTTACTGCTGCCATTAAGCGTTTTAGTCCTTTTTCTGCTGCTTTTATTGCTTTATTAGAAAAATCGACAGTACTTCTGTAATTGGCTTGTAAAAAAAAGAACCTAATGGTCATGGGCGAATATCCTTTATCTAAAAGTGGGTGGTTACCAGATATTAACTCTAAAGGTAAGAATGAATTACCTAAAGATTTACTCATTTTTGTACCATTAACAGTAAGCATATTACCGTGCATCCAATATTTTACTGGTGTTTGCCCTTTTGCACCAACAGATTGGGCTATTTCACACTCGTGGTGGGGAAATTTTAAATCCATTCCTCCACCATGAATATCAAAAGTTTCGCCTAAGTATTTTGTACTCATTACTGAGCATTCGAGGTGCCAACCTGGTACACCAATACTCCATGGAGAGTTCCATTTCATAATGGTTTGTGGTGATGCTTTTTTCCAAATGGCAAAATCTGCAAAAAAATGTTTTTCATCTCCTCCTTCAAGTTCATTTCTAGTTTGTTCTAATAATTCATCAATTTTTCTGCCAGATAGCTCTCCATAGTTATATTTTGCTGCATATTTTTTCACGTCAAAGTAAACAGAACCATTTACAACATAAGCATAACCATTATCGAGTATTTTTTGTACCATTTCTATTTGTTCAACAATATGTCCTGTGGCTGTTGGTTCAATACTAGGGTTTTGTAGGTTAAATATTTTCGATATTTCATGAAAACTGTTGGTGTATTTTTGAACTATTTCCATGGGTTCTATTTTTTCTAATCTGGCTCGTTTCTCAATTTTATCTTCTCCTTCGTCAGCATCATCTATTAAGTGCCCAACATCGGTAATATTTCTTACATATCGTACTTTGTAACCAAGGTGAACAAGGTATCGGTAAACAATATCGAAAGTTAAAAATGTTCTAACATTACCTAAATGAGCCTCGTTGTAAACAGTTAAACCACAGGTGTATAAACCGACAAAAGGAGGGTTAATTGGCGTAAATAGTTCTTTTTTCCTTGTTAGGCTATTAAAAATAGATAGGTTATTTTTTTGAGGCATTTGTAAAGTTATTTTTTGTAAAAGTAAAATTATTTAAATCAATAAAAAACCCAACCTTAAATTTAAGGTTGGGTAAAAATTATATTTCAATTATTTAATTTTTTGGTAGAGGTGCATCTCCAATGTAGCGTCCTTTTTTAAACAATTTAATATTGATTAAAATACCATTTTCGTCATAAATGTATTGTTTCCCGTCCATTAAACGATAGTGTTTAAAAAAACCATCTTTAGACAGTTGTTTGTTTGTATTGTAAATTTTATTCTGCCCTTCTCCTGTAAACTGAGCATGAGCCTCGTCATTTACAGTTTCTTTTTTAACATCTACGGTTACTATTTCTTCTTTTCCTTCGTCTTTTTTCTCGACTATTGGTGTCTTTGGCTCATATACTTTGGTATTGGCAACATCAAGTTTACCATCAACAAAAACTTTTTCTGCTTTTAATGAGCCATCATCATAATATTCAACAACTTTCTCTTCTTTTCCATTTTTAATATCAGCATCTATAATTAAAATGCCTTTATCATTGTAATACTCTTGTTTTCCGTCTCGTTTACCAGATTGGTTGAAAACAAATTTTTGGGCTACCTCTCCATTTGGGTGATATCTTTTAAATTCGCCTATTTGTCTGTTGCTCGACCAATTACCTTCTTCTTCTACTTGTCCATTTTCGTAATAGGTTTTGTAGTATCCTTTTGGACGACTATTTACATACTCAATTTCACTTTTTGTTTTTCCGTTTGGAAAGAATTTTTTCCAAAGGCCTTGCTTTCGGCTGCTTTTATAATTGCCTTGCTCAATAACCTGATCTGGTTCATAGCCTGGTAATTTTTTCATTTTACCAAAAATTTTCCAAAACCCCTGTTTTAGGTTGTTTTCATCAATTCTATTGATGGTGTCTCCATTTTC
>CAZVEW010000093.1:0-10001 GCA_964625955.1 uncultured Vicingus sp.
GTAGAACTAACAAGGTAGTAAGACTAAAAGATATTAAGACTAAAAGATATTAAGATGAAAAAATTATTATTAATATTATTACTGATTACTGTTGGCATACAAACTTATGCCCAACAAGACCCCCAATACAGTTTGTACATATTTAATCCTATGGGGCTAAATCCCGCTTATGCTGGAAGCAGAGAGGTACTAAGTGCCGTTTTGGTAAATAGAAGCCAATGGGTTGGTTTAAAAGGAGCACCAACAACACAAACCTTAGCCATTAATGCTCCTTTAAAAAACAAAAAAATGGGTTTAGGCTTGCAGTTTTATAATGATCAAATAGGACCTAAAAAAGTTCAATCGCTAACAGCGGCTTATGCTTATCGCTTAAAGTTGGGAAGAGGAAAATTAGCTTTTGGTTTACAAGGGGGAATATTAAATTATACTTACGATTGGGCAGCCATCGAGTATAAAAATAAAAACGATCAATTACCTAAAATTGCAGCAGATAATTTTGTCATACCTACTTTCGATTTTGGAATTTATTATAACACAAGAACTTTTTATGTAGGCATTGCTGCTGATCATTTAAATCAATCTGATTTTGGTTTGTTAAACAAAGATATTGGTGCAACATCAAGTGCTCAATTGGCTACCCATTTTACTACCACCATAGGAAAAGCATTCGAAATTAACAATAATGTGGTGCTTAAAACCTCCATGTTAATAAGAAGTGATGATGTTCAAGATAATCATGTAGATTTAAATGCCAGTGTTGTATTAAAACAAAAAGTAACTTTTGGGTTAACATTAAGGTCTAGCAAAGGATTTTCAGTAATATTAGAAATGCAATTATCAAAAAAAATAAGAATGGGCTACGCTTATGACTACGATACAACAGAATTAACAAAGAATGTTAGTGGAGGTTCGCACGAAATTTTTATAGGATATGATGTAAGTTTATTTAAATCAAAAGTAATATCACCAAGGTATTTTTAATAAAAAGATGAAGGTAGAAAAAATATATAAATTATGGATTGTAACACTAATAATGATTACAAGTTGTAATGTGTTTGCACAATTAAAAAAGGCAAATCAATATTTCTCAGAAGAGCAATACAGGAATGCCATAAAATACTATCAAAAGGTAGTAAAGAAACATCCAGACAATAAAGAAGCGACCCAGAATATTGCTTTTTCCTATCGGAAATTAAAAGATTATAATAATGCAGAGGTGTATTATGCAAAAGCTACAGTACTTAATCCATCGGAAAGCTCTAATTTTCTTTATTACGGACAAGCATTAAAGAATAACAAAAAAGTAACAGAAGCAAAAGTTCAATTTCAAGAATACTTAGCTAAAAATCCAGGTAGCTTTATAGGTAAATTAATGATTCAATCGTGCAAAGATATTATGGAATGGAAATTGGACGAGAAAGCATATCAAGTAAGCATCGTTAAAAATATTAACTCTAAAGGCTCCGATTTTTGCCCATTATATTACAAAGGCGGAATAATTTTTGTGTCTGAAAGAGAAGGCGACTTGGTTAACAATACCCAATATGGCTTATCAAATCAACCCTATTTATCTATATTTTATGCTAAAACGGATAAACAATACAAAAAAGTAAAACGATTCTCTAGTTTATTAAACTCCCTGTATCATGATGGTCCTGTTTCTATTACAAATGATGGAAAAACATTGTATTTTACAAGAGTTGATAAAAAAGAGCAAGGAAAAAACTATGTTAACAGACTAAAAATATATTCTGCCACTTTAGAAGGTAAAAAATGGAAAAATATTACTCCTTTTCAATACAATAATAAGGATTACTCAGTAGCTCACCCTTGGATTTCTGCCGATGGAAAAAAGCTGTTTTTTGCATCAGACAAACCCGGAGGATATGGTGGAATGGATTTATACATGTGTAAAAAAGAAGAAAATGGCTGGGGTAAACCTGCAAACTTAGGCAGTGGAGTAAATACAATAGAAAATGAAGTTTTTCCTTATTTTAGGAAAGGAACACTTTACTTCTCATCTGATGGACATTCAGGATACGGAGGCTTGGATATTTATGCAGTAAATGAATCTGATAACTGGAAAACGCCAGTAAATTTAAAAGAACCTTTAAATTCATCAAAAGATGATTTTGGTATCTTTTATAAAGATGATGAAAACGGATATTTTTCATCAAACCGAGAAGGAGGCGTTGGCAGTGATGATATTTATAGTTTTACATGGCACACCTTAAAACCTCAAACAGCTATAACTGGTGTTTTAGAATATGATAAACTAGGTGCAGCAGGAACTTCATTAACCTTATTAGATGAAAACGATAATGTAATAGAAACAACTACAACAGACTCTACAGGTCATTTTAAGTTTGACCGGCTAGATATAGATAAAAATTACATGGTTAGAATTAACGAGCAAGACGACAGCCTAATGGATATTTCTAGCCTATACCTAGTAAACTCTAAGGGTAAGAAAGTAGTTTTAGCCAATAAAACAAGTGCAGGTAAATTTACGTTTCAAACATTACCTGTAGCCGAATACGATAATTTAGATTTAATAGAAGAGGTAGATGAAAGCTTATTTACCGTTACTGTATTTGGACAGATATACCAAAAATTACCTGGCGATTATTCTGGGGGGATGGAAGTACTAGTTATAGATGATGAGGGAAATGTTATTGGAAAAACTAAAGCAGATAAAGATGGTAAATTTGTTTTTGAAAAACTTTCTCCAGACGAACAGTACCTATTTAAATTAGCAGAAAATGATGATTTAAAAATGATTATCGTTGATGAAAACGGTAAAGTTTTAGAATCAGCAAAACGATTAATGGATGGTAAATACAGATATATAAGGTTAGATGCCGACCAAAATGTTATTACCCTAATTAATGAAATTGATGAAGTAATAAGAATTGGTGAAAACGAAAAATTTGTTATCTCAAAAATTTTATACGATTACGATTCTGACGAAATTAATGAACAAGCGGCTAAAGAGCTAGATAAACTTGTACTTATTTTAAAGAAAAATAAAAATATTGGCGTAGAATTAAGCTCCCATACCGACTCTAAAGGAGGTGAAAAATTTAACATGGAATTATCCCAAAGAAGAGCAGACAAAGCAGTCGAATACATTGTGTCTAAAGGGGTTGCTGCAGATAAGTTAATAGCGAAAGGATATGGAGAAACAATGCCTGTAGCACCCAATAAATTACCTAACGGAAAAGATAATCCTGAAGGTAGAGCAAAAAACAGAAGAACAGAGTTTAACGTAATTAAATTAAACAAATAGTACCTGTATTTATTATTGAACATGAATAGTTTTTATTTTTTTAAACATAGATTAACTTTGTACCCATGAGAAAATGGGAAATAGCCCTTTTAGTTTTTTTATTACCGCTGATTAATATTGCCCAAAGAAGCAATATTAAGTTTGATTATGTAACCATTAAAGATGGTCTATCTCAAAGTGACGTTACCTCAATAGTGCAAGATTACAAAGGATTAATGTGGTTTGGAACACAAGATGGATTAAATGTTTACAATGGTTTTGAATTTAAAGTGTTCTCATACGATTTAGCAGACTCAACATCTATTTCTAACAATTTTATTCATGTAATTTATGAAGATAATGATAGCTTGTTATGGATTGGAACTAAAGATGGCTTAAATATCTATGAAAGAGGCCCTGAAACATTTAAAAATGTGCTTCGTCAACAACCATTTAAAAACCTTAAAAACAATGTATGGACAATAATAGAAGATGCCTCTCAAGATGTAATTTGGGCAGGAACAAACCTAAGCTTAATTAAAATTGATAAGAAGAGTAAAAAAGCAGAAAAAATAAAACTCCAGTTAAGCACAATTACCAAACAACTACAAATTAGAAAATTATTATTTGTAAGTAGTAACGAAATTTTAATTGCTACCGAAGGAAACGGATTAATATTATACAACACTAAAAATAGAACATCAAAACAATTCTATAAAGGAAATAGTTCACTAAAAAGTAATGTAATTTGGGACTTACACCAATACCAGAAAAATTTAATAAGCATAGCCACAAACAAAGGAATAAATATTTATAATGTAAAAAAACAAGCCATAACATCAATGAAAACGATTGATAACGTTATAGGAAATAAAATTATAAAAACACTTTTTGAAGATAATGCTGGTATTATTTGGGTAGGAACAGAATCGAATGGATTATATAAAATTAATAGCCTAAAAAATGTTAACCATTATGTTTATGATGCAAGCAGACCAGCGAGCTTAAGTAGTAATAAAGTTAATATATTTTTCGAAGATAATTCTGGTATTATTTGGATTGGGACACAAACAGGTATTAATAAATTCGATAAGCGAAAACAGTTTTTCAGACATTACCAATATTTATCAGGAGAAAATAATACCATAAGCGATAACATGGTATGGTGTATGTTTAAAGATAGCAAGGGTAATTTATTAATAGGGACTAAAAAAGGACTAGATGTTTTCGATAAGACATTAGGTACCGTTAAAAATATTAAACCTATTTATAAAGCAACTAAAACAAAAAAAAATGTTGATGTTTTTAGTTTTTGTGAAACAAAAAATGGTCATATTTATGTTGGTACAGATGGTGGGTTATTTGAACTAATAAATAATAAATTAATACAAATTGAAAACCTACATCATCAGAATGAATCTAGGGTTTATGCTATTCTAGAAGATAACTTGGGTAAGATTTGGGCAGGAACAAAAGATGGCTTGAGCTTGTTTTCTAAAGAAGGAAAGTTTATTAAGAATCTTTCTTCCTCAGATGCACAAAAAAATAGTTTGCCAAATGATGTGGTAAGAAGCATTATTAAAACCAAAGCCAATACGATATGGTTAGGCACAGATGACGGAGGTCTGTCTGAAGTTATTGAAAAAGATAACCACGTTTCATTTAAATCATATAAAAAAAATGAAAACCAAATAAATTCAATCAGCAATAATTCAGTCCTCTCAATACACGAAGACAATGATGGAATCTTGTGGGTAGGAACTTTTGGCGGAGGATTAAACAAATTCAATCCAAAAACAGAACAATTTAATCATTTTACGGAAAAAGATGGTTTATCAAATAATGTAATTTATGGCATATTAGAGGATGAAAAAGATAACCTGTGGCTAAGTACAAATAAAGGAATATCTACTTTTAACAAAAAAACAAACACCTTTAAGAATTTTGACGAAAGTGATGGTTTGCAAAGTAATGAATTTAACAATGGCGCTTTCTTTAAAAGTAAATCTGGCGAAATGTTTTTTGGCGGAATAAATGGGTTTAATGCTTTTTATCCCTCCGATATTCATATTAACGAAACCAAAGCACGACCAATAATTACTAATTTTTATTTATTTAACAAGCCTGTAAAAATCGGACCAAACTCTATCTTAAAAAAACAAATATCAGAATTAAAAGAAATTGTACTTAAATATAAACAAAATGTTATTTCTTTTGAGTTTGCCTCTTTGCACTACACTTACCCATTAAAAAACCAACACGCTTATATGCTCGAAAATTTTGATGAAGATTGGGTATATGTTGGTAATAACAGGAGAGCTAATTATACAAATTTAGATCCTGGTGAATATATTTTTAAAGTTAAAGTAGCTAATAGCGATAACGTTTGGAGTGATGAAATTGCACAAGTAAGAGTAATTGTTGAACCTCCATTTTGGCGAACATGGTGGTTTATTCTAGTTTTTTATATTTTATTTCCCATAGGTGTAATTTATGCTTATGTAATTACCAGAATTAACCGTGTAAAAGCACAAAAATTATTGTTAGAGGTTCAAGTAAGAGAAAGAACTTACGAAGTAATAAAACAAAAAGAAGAAATAGAAAAACAAAAAGAACTAATTGAAGCAGAAAGAGATAAAGCAGATAAATTATTATTTAACATTCTACCGCAAGAAACAGCCGAGGAACTAAAAGCAAAAGGAAAAGCAAAACCACGTAAATACCGATTAACCTCCATTATGTTTACTGATTTTAAAAGCTTTACCAAAATTGC
This sequence comes from uncultured Vicingus sp., assembly GCA_964625955.1. Lineage (GTDB taxonomy): Bacteria > Bacteroidota > Bacteroidia > Flavobacteriales_E > Vicingaceae. The sequence goes on from CAZVEW010000093.1 coordinate 6,042, forward strand.
AGAAGAAATAAGCCCAGAAGAATTAGTTTCAGAACTAGATGCCTACTTTGTAAAGTTTGATGAAATTGTTGAAAAATATGATTTAGAAAAAATTAAAACCATTGGAGATGCTTATATGTGCTCTGGAGGAATTCCCATAAGAAATAAAAGTAACCCGATAGATACCGTTTTAGCAGCACTGGAAATTCAACGATTTGTAAAAAAATACAACAAAGAAAAAGAAGCTGATGGCAGAAAAGGGTGGGGATTACGAATAGGCATACACACAGGAGGTGTTATTGCCGGAGTTGTTGGTATAAAAAGATTTGCTTACGATATTTGGGGCGATAGCGTAAACATTGCCAGTCGTATTGAAGCAGCAGGATTAATAGGAAAAGTTAATATTTCTGGCGTTACTTACGAGTACGTAAAAGAGTTTTTTACCTGTGAATATCGAGGAAAAATCAAGGCTAAAAATAAGGGCTATATTGACATGTATTTCGTACACTCCATAAAACCAGAATTATCAATTGATGGAAAAGGAATAACACGAAATCATTTATTTCAAAAATATGTTGATTTACATATTTATAGTGGTATCCACTACATAAAAGCAGAAAAATACATTGTAGCACGATTAAAGAAAGAATTACCAGATAACCTACATTACCACGATTTACGACACACAACTGATGTATGTGCTGCTGTAGAAAGATTGGCTTTAATGGAAGGTATTGAAGGCGATGATATTTTCTTATTAAAAACAGCAGCATTGTATCATGATGCCGGATTTGTTCATCAGTATGCAAATAATGAAGATATTGGAGCTGCTTTGGCACAAGAAGTTTTACCACACTTTGGCTATACACAAGAACAAATAGAAACAATAGGAAGGCTAATTCAAGCAACTAAAGTACCGCAAAAACCAAAAAATCATTTAGAACAAATTATTTGTGATGCCGACTTAGATTATTTAGGTGGCGATGAATTTCATGTTACTGCAGATAAATTAAAAAGAGAATTATTTGAAAGGCACATTATTAAATCAGATAAACAGTGGGACGAACTACAAATTAGTTTTTTAGAAGCCCATACTTATTTTACTAAAACTGCTATTGAATTACGACAAGCTAATAAAATGGAAAGAGTTAAAGAAATTAAAGAAAGACTAAAAACTTACGAATAGTATTATTTAACCCGGTAGCAATTAATTGGAATTCTTGTTTCTTTTAAATTGATGAAAATCAGAGTCTTGGAATCTTAAGTCTTGCGTTCTTTTTCCGTATAGTTAATAGCCACAACACAAATAATATAGCTTCAAAATAATTACTTACCTTTGAACATTAAATTTTTTTGAATTAAATTAATGGAACAAACAGAAAAAGATTACAACACCAGACGACCACAAATGGTAATTCCTGAATATGGAAGAAATATTCAAAAGATGGTAGAATATGCCATGTCTGTAGAAAATAGAGAAGAAAGAAATAAAATCGCTAATGCCATTATAAGTATTATGGGACAATTAAATCCACACTTTAGAGATATTGCCGATTTTAAACATAAACTGTGGGATCATTTGTATATTATTTCTGATTTTAAAATAGATGTAGATTCTCCCTACCCTATTCCCAATAAAGAAACCATCTTTAAAAAACCAGAAAAGATGCACTACCCTCAAGAAAAAATTAAATTTAAACATTATGGAAAATCTATTGAGGAGTTAATAAAAGTTGCCATTACTTTTGATGACGGTGATGAAAAAAGGGTTTTAGTAGAAACTATAGCTAATTTAATGAAAAAGAACTACTTAACTTTTAGCCAAAACTCTATTGACGATAATTTAATAGTTGCAGACATTGAAAAACTATCAAACAACCAATTACACTTAGACCCTACATTTCAATTAACAAATACCAACGAAATTTTGGCTTCAATTAAAAAGAAAAAATCGAATAATAATTCAAAAAACGGAAAAAATAATTACAAACAAAAACAAAACAATTACAAAAGAAAAAGATATTAATGGCAAGCTTTACAATTAATGGGGGCAACCGTTTAAAAGGAGAATTAATACCACAAGGTGCTAAAAATGAAGCATTACAAGTAGTTTGTGCCGTATTATTAACAGCCGAAAAAGTTACCCTTCGCAACCTTCCTAATATAAGAGATGTTAATTTTTTAATAGAATTACTATCCGAATTGGGTGTTAAAATCGAAAAAAAAGGAAGAGACACTGTCCAGTTTCAAGCCGATGAGGTTAATTTAGATTACCTATTAAGCGAGCAATTTAAAAAGAGAGCTTCATCTCTAAGAGGCTCTATTATGATAATGGGACCACTTTTATCACGATTTAAAAAAGCCTACATGCCCAAACCCGGAGGAGATAAAATTGGATCTCGTCCTTTAGATACTCACTTTTTAGGCTTCACAAAGTTAGGAGCAACCTATTCATACAACACAAAAACAGGCTTTTATTCGCTTAAAGCAGCTAATTTAAAAGGTAAATATATCTTATTAGATGAACCTTCGGTTACAGGAACTGCCAATATTTTAATGACCGCTATTCTTGCAAAAGGAACAACAACAATATATAATGCAGCTTGCGAACCTTATTTGCAACAACTTTGTGCTATGTTAAACAGCATGGGAGCAAAAATACAAGGCGTTGGCTCTAATTTATTAACCATTAAAGGAGTAAGCGAGTTAGGAGGATGTACCCACACATTACTACCCGATTTTATTGAAATAGGCTCTTTTATTGGTTTGGCAGCAACCACACAATCAGCAATAACAATTAAAAATTGTAGGGTTGATATGTTGGGCAGAATTCCCGATACCTTTAGAAGATTAGGCATTGATATACAAATAAAAGGAGATGATATTTACATTCCTTCTCAAGATAATTACGAAATAAAAAAAATGATAGATGGCTCTATACCAACCATTTATGATGCTGTTTGGCCGGGATTTACCCCCGATTTGTTAAGTATTATTTTAGTAACAGCCATTCAGGCAAAAGGAACGGTACTTATTCATCAAAAAATGTTTGATAGCCGATTGTTTTTTGTAGATAGACTAAAAGATATGGGAGCTCAAATTATTTTATGCGACCCACACAGGGCTACCGTTATTGGCATTAATAGAGATTATAATTTAAGAGCTACCACCATGTCATCGCCAGATATTAGAGCTGGAGTTTCTTTATTAATTGCAGCCTTATCGGCAGATGGAATAAGTACCATTAATAACATAGAACAAATTGACCGAGGTTATCAAAATATTGATACAAGACTAAATGCCATTGGTGCTGACATCACAAGAAATTGAATTACTATGTCTTTTACTTTACATTCTCAAAAATAAATTTATCGTAATTTTACCCTAAAATTAAAACAATGAAAATTATAAAACGATTTAAACTATCTATTATATTTGGGATACTATTACTAATTTCTGCTGCTTTTATTTTTAAGCCAAGTGGTTTAGCAATTGGCACAAAAGCTCCAGAATTAGCCTATAACAACCCTAACGGAAAACTATTAAAACTTTCATCATTAAAAGGAAAATTAGTTTTGATAGATTTTTGGGCATCTTGGTGTGGCCCTTGTCGAAGAGAAAACCCCAATGTAGTTAAAGCCTATAATAAATATAAAGATAAAAAATTTACGGTTGGTAAAGGATTTACAGTATTTAGTGTTTCATTAGATAAATCAATGCCAGCATGGAAAAGAGCAATAGAAAGAGACCAACTATCATGGAAAACACATGTAAGCGATTTAAACGGTTGGTCATCTGCAGGAGCACAAATCTATGGCGTTAATCAAATTCCAACAAATTACCTTATAGATGCACAAGGAACTATTTTAGCAAAAAACCTTAGGGGCGAAGTTTTGGCAAGCACCTTAGAAAAATACCTAAAAACCCAATGAAGTTGTTTAAAGTCGAAATAATAAGTTGAAAATATTTCTTTTTCCACAT
>CAZVEW010000094.1:0-10000 GCA_964625955.1 uncultured Vicingus sp.
GGAATATACTTTTAATTGCTATTGTATTTGTTTTTGCTTTACAACTATTTACCAATACCAATACATATACAGCTGCTGGATTAGGAATTACTGTTTACATAACTTTAAGGTTAATTGTAATGATTGGGCACACAATTCCTGCAATCGAGATTATGCTGTTTATTGCTGCTGTTCAGTGGATAGTTGGCCCTTATCTTGATTATCATATTAAAGCTTCCGCGTATGATATGCATATGTATGTTAACGAAGTAGAATACATGAAAATTACTATCCCTCTCTATTTTGTTTTTGCCTTATCGTCCTTAACTTTTAGAAATAAATTTCCTACCAATTTTCAGAAAATTAAACTTTTTCTTGATAAATTTAATATACTCCCTATCTATATTATAGTTCTTGGTCTAATATTTAGGCTTATTGACTTTATTACACCACCATCTTTTTCATTTGTTTCTTTTTTAATGATAAACTCGTCTATTGCAGGGATAGGTCTTCTTTATTTTACAAAAAAATCTTGGACTATGAAGTATATTTGGACAGGGATTGCTCTTTTTCCTGTTTTTATACATTCCATAAGAACGGGTATGTTTCATAACTTATTAATTTGGTGTTTATTTATTTTTACTTTTTATGGTCTTGCAAAAAAGCCATCATTCGTCTCAAAAATCGCTATTATTTCCGTATCTACACTCTTACTCATCACGTTACAGCTAGTTAAATCCAATTACAGAAAAACAATAAGTAGTAAATCCTTTAATGGGAATAAAACAGAAGTGTTTTTCAACTTATTAGTATCTGAAAAAACCACTAAAAAATTAGAAAATAGTAATGATGCTAGTAATGTTAATATTAGATTAAATCAAGGATGGATAATATCTAGAATTTACTATAGGATACCTGCTAAAACTGATTATTTAAACGGAGAAACAATTATTGATGCTTTAGCATCTCTAATGCCAAGATTTTTATTCCCGAATAAAAAGAAACTTGGAGGAGGGAGTGTTTCATTTGAAGAATTGACTGGAATTAAATTATCAAAGGGTACTGCAATGGGACCTAGTTTAATGGGAGAATTTTATGGTAATTATGGATTTGCTTGGAGCTTTTTAGCTTTCTTTATTTGGGGAACACTACTCTCCATCATCATTAAAAATATTAACCAATTTCAACGATTTATCCCTTTCTTAATTTTTTTCATCCCATTTATATTTTTGCAAGTAATAAAAGCAGAAACAGACTTAACCACAGTATTAAATCATTTAGTAAAAAGCCTAATAGTTGTTACGTTGTACATCGTAGCCATTAAAAAATTGTTTAATGTAAACTATAATAGTAGTGATTAAATAAAAATCTTTAACGAAAAAGATTATTTTGAAACAATACTACGATATAGCTCTTCGTACTGTGCTGCAATTGTTTCTACAGAAAAGCGAAGTGCATTTTTTCTTCCTTTTTCAATTAAATTATTACGGTATTCTTTGTCTGAAATAATTTTTAAAATTCCTTTTTTTATTTCTTCAATGTTATATGGATTTACCAAATGTGCTGCACCACCTGCTACCTCTGGCATTGATAACAAATCACTTGTAATTACAGGTCTTCCAACAATTTGGGCTTCTATAATTGGCATACCAAAGCCCTCATATGTTGAGACAAAAGCTAGTAAATCAGCTCTTTCGTATTGCTCTTTTAATTCTTTGTTACTAATATTTGCGACAGCTAAATAATCAATTTTATTTTTTATTAGCACTTCTTTTTGTTGTGGGGATACAATACCAACAATAGCTAGTTTACAATTAATACCATTTAAAGCTTCTGCCAATCTAATTAAATTTTTATTGCTATTTGTCCCTATTTGTAAAATAACTGGTTTAGCTATGTTAAATTCTTTTGGACTATATTCCATCAAGTTTGCGACAGGAATATACATCACTTTTATTTTATTTTCGTTGATTTTTACATATTTTAACAATTCGTTTTTTGTTGCTTTTGATATAGTTGTAACATATCCCGCTCTTTTAACAGGCCATTTTACCCAAATATATAAAAGAATCATTCTTAAAAATGGATTGGTTTGTTGCATTAGACCTAAATCTAACATGGTTAAAATTGTTTTCCTTTTCTTTAAAAAGAAGGTCAAAAAAGTAATATCACCAGTTACATGATTCACATCTCCTTGCTTAAAAACGGCTGCAATGGTTATGTACAATCGCTTAAAAAATCCATTACTAAAATATTTGGCTATTTCTGTAACCGTTTCAATATCATTAGGTAGATGAGAACGAATCTGTTCAAAAAGTATTTCTATACTAAAATTATTATTAGGTCTTGGTTTTCTCTGAAAAAAAACTACTTTCATGTTATGTATTTTTTAATTTCCATGCCAAAAATTCTTCCTCATCTTTAATTAAAGTAGCTATTAATTCATCTGAAGATAAATCATAATCCCAAGCTAGTTCATCTTTAGCTTTAGAATTATCTCCATAAATAATATCTAACTCTAAATTTCGCATTAACGATTTTTCTATGCTTACATGATTATTAAAATCTAACGATAGCTTGTTAAAAACTTTTTTCGCTATTGCATTTAGACTAGTTACATGACTAGAACAGATTAAATATTCTTTAAATTTATCTTGTTGCAGCATTAACCACATTGCCTCTACAAACTTTGGTGCATAGCCCCAATCTCTTTGTACCGATAAATTACCTAATTTTAATATTTCTGCTTGCTTATTCTTAATTTCTAAGGCGGTTCGTATTATTTTTTTAATCACAAAATTCTCTCCTCTTAAACAAGATTCATGGTTAAATAAAATTCCACAACAGGCTTTTAAGCCATAAGCTTCTCTATAATTAACCGTAATCCAATGAGCTGATGCTTTGGAAATACCATAAGGACTAGCTGGATGAAACAATACTGATTCTTTAAGTGGTAAATTTTCTTCTCCAATATTTCCAAACATTTCACTGCTTGATGCTTGATAATATTTTGTTGTTATTGAACATGTACGAATAGCCTCTAAGATATTAATAACACTTATCGTATTAAATTCAATTGTATCGACTGGAGATTTAAAAGATATACCCACCGAACTTTGAGCTGCTAAATTGTAGAATTCATCTGGTCGGAAATCATTAATTAGTTCCTCAACAGCAGTTTTATCTAATAAATTTACTTGCTTTAATTCAACAACGCCAAGTATTCCTAAAAAATTTAAGCCTATTAAAGGTTTTTGTTGGTTTACTCTTGTTATTCCAACAACCTTATAGCCTTTATCTAATAATAATTTGGCTAAATAAGCACCATCTTGACCAGAAACTCCCGAAATAATAGCTGTTTTCATTAAATCCAAATTTAAAAACGAATGTAGCAAAAATATTAAGTTATAATTGATAATCTTTACATTTTGATAATTAATAATTCTTATACTTGAAAAATTAAAAACAACATTCTCTTTTGAAACGTAAAATACTCATCTTTACCGACTGGTATAAACCAGGTTACAAAGCTGGAGGAACAACTAGATCTACTAGTAATATGGTAGATTATTTATCTGATTCGTTAGCCATTTACATTATCACAAGAAATACTGACCACTTAGACACTATTGCCTATACCTCCGTTAAATCTAATCAATGGAATAAGGTTGATGGAGCAACTATATACTACCTCTCTAAAGAAAATATTACTTTAAAAAATATTAAAAAATTAACACAAGAGGTAAGCCCTGATTTTATATACTGTAACAGCTTATATTCTTTATTTTTTACTTTAATTCCCCTCTACTTTGCTAAAAAATTAAAAATTAAATCTATTTTAGCAATATGTGGAATGCTTTCGCAAGGTTCTTTAGGAGTTAAAAGCCATAAAAAGAAATTTTTTATCTTCTTATCTAAAGTTTTAGGAATATTCAACAAATGCACCTTTCATGCAAGTAACAACAACGAAAAAGATGACGTTATCAATGCTTTTGGTTCAAAATCTAATATAATTATAGCCCAAGACCTTCCCGAGAAGAAAACAATCTCTTATCAAAAAAAGAAAAAAAACAATAATCAACTAAAATTAGTTTCTGTTGGTAGAATAGCTCCAGAAAAAAACACTTTATATGCCTTAGAAGTTTTAAAAGAGGTGAAAACAAAAATAACTTTTGATATTTATGGCTCAATCTATAATCAAGAATATTGGCAGAAATGTTTAGCAGTTATCAACCAATTACCTAGTAATATCGTTGTAAATTACATGGATATACTTAATTATAAAAAAATAGATGAAACCTTAAAAAATTATCATGTACTATTTTTGCCTTCAACAGGAGAAAACTTCGGGCACGTAATTATAGAAGCAATGATTAATTCTTGTATTCCTCTGATATCTGATAAAACACCTTGGAAAAATTTAGAAGAAAAAAAAATAGGTTTCGATATTACGCTAAGAAAAAAAGAAATATTTGCTGAAAAAATTGATTTTCTCGCATTACTTAATGAAAATGATTTTAATACAATGACGGCAAATTCTTACCAATATGCACATCAGGTTATTTATAATAATAAGTCTGTAAATGCCTATTATAAAATGTTTCAATTAAGCCATTGAATGTATAATTTAGCATACTATTAATATTATATGAAGATTTTAGTAACAGGAGGTTCGGGTTTTATAGGAACAAACATGATGGATTTTTTAATTCATCAAGAATTTACAACACTAAACATCGATATTAACAAACCCATAAAAAAAGAACATCTCCCTTTTTGGAAAAAAATTGATATTTCAGACAAATCCTCTCTAAACAATACTGTACAAGAATTTCAACCTGAGTACATTATTCATTTAGCTGCAAAAACAGATTTAGAAGGAAAAGCATTACAAGATTACGAAGTAAACACAACCGGAACTCTTAATCTTATCTATGTGGCTAATAAAATAAAGACTATTAAAAGAATCCTATTTACATCTAGCATGTTGGTTTGTAAAATAGGCTATGTTCCTGAAAATTTCTTAGATTACAATCCAAATACAAGCTATGGAGAAAGTAAGGTTGAAATGGAAAAAATAATTTATAATAGCAGTATTAATGCAGAATGGACTATTATTAGACCAACATCTATTTGGGGTCCATGGTTCAAAGAGCCTTATCGTAATTTTTTTGATATCGTTTTGAAAGGATTATTTATACATCCAGGCAACAAAGCTTGTACTAAAACATACGGTTATATTGGTAATACTACCCATCAAATTTATCAATTAATGATTGCAAAAGAAGAATTAATTAATAAAAAATGTTTCTATATTGGAGATACACCTCCTATACAAATTTCCGAATGGGCTGATGAAATTAAGTTAACCTATTGCAATAAAAATAACTTGAAATTACCTTATTTTGTATTTGTTTTATTAGCCCTTATAGGAGATATATTAAAAATAATTGGCATTAAGTTTCCAATGACCTCATTTCGACTAAAAAATATGACTACAAATAATATAATTAATTTAGAACATTTAAATAACGTTACAGGCAAAAATCCTTTCTCAAGAATAGAAGGCGTTAAAACAACTTTAAATTGGCTAAAAGAAAATAAATAAATGTATATACTAGGATTAAACGCATATCATGGAGATTCTGCTGCATGTATCTTAAAAGATGGTAAACTAATCGCAGCCACTGAAGAAGAAAGATTTAGAAGAATTAAGCATTGGGCAGGATTCCCATCAGAAGCTATAAAATTTTGCTTAAAAGAAGCCAATATTAACATTAACCAAGTAGACTATATCACTATTTCTCGCGACCCATCGGCAAATGTTGCTAAAAAGGTTATACAAACAGTAAAAAATATGACCTCTGCCAAAGCTATCAAAGATAGGTTGATGAATTCTAAAAAAGTAGGTAACGTAAAAGCCGAGTTAAGCAAAGCTCTAAATATCGATGAAAAAGAAATAAAAGCAGAAATTAAGAATATTGAGCATCACAGAAGTCATATGGCAAGTGCTTTTTTTGCTTCTCCTTTTAAGGAAGCCGCCTGTCTATCTATTGATGCATTTGGAGATTATTCATCAACAATGATAGGTGTTGGAAAAGAAAATAAAATTGAAGTTATTGATAATATCACTTTCCCTCACTCTGTTGGTATATTTTATACTGCATTTACACAATATTTGGGCTTTAATCATTATGGTGACGAATACAAAGTAATGGGATTAAATCCTTATGGAGAGCCAAAATATGTTGAACAGCTAAAAGAAGTACTACTATTTAAAGATAATGGAAAATTTGAATTAAATTTAGATTATTTTATCCACCATAAAAAAGGAATAACAACTTCTATCTTAGAAAATGGAGATCCCACTCCTAGTCAAATTTTTTCTGACTTTATGATTGATAAATTTGGAGCTCTTAGAAAAGAAGAGGAAGAATTATCTAAATACCACAAAGACCTAGCAGCTTCAGTGCAAAAAATAACAGAAGAAATTATTTTTCATATTCTTAATGATTTACAAAAAAGAACAGGATTAAAAAACATTTGTATTGCTGGTGGTGTTGCCCAAAATTCCGTTGCTAATGGAAAAATATTAGAACAAACTTCTTTCAATAACATTTATATTCCTTCTGCTGGTCATGATGCCGGAACCGCTTTAGGTTCTGCACTTTGGCTACACAATCATATCTTAGGAAACGAAAGAATACCTGCTATTTACGATGCTTATACTGGTGCAAAATTTTCTAATGAAGAAATTGAAGAATTTTTAAATAAAGAAAATATAACCTATAACAGGTTAGAAGAAAGCAAACTAATAGATACTGTTTCTGATGCTTTAATTGATGGGAAAGTAATTGGCTGGTTTCAAGGAAGAGCAGAATTTGGTCCTCGTGCTTTAGGGCATCGTTCCATTATTGTTGACCCAAGACGTGATGATGCTAAAGAATTGTTAAATGCTAAAATAAAACGTAGAGAAAGCTTTAGACCTTTTGCTCCCTCTATATTAGAAGAATATGTATCTAAATATTTCGAAAAAACAGATAAGGTTCCTTTTATGGAGAAAGTATATCCCATCAAAAAAGAAAAACAGAGTGAGATTCCTGCTGTAACTCATGTTGATGGTTCTGGAAGACTCCAAACTGTTGAAAAAGGAGACCGATATTATGATTTAATTGAGGATTTTAGAAAAAAAACAGGAACACCAATTTTATTAAACACCTCTTTTAACGAAAACGAACCCATCGTAAATACGCCAAAAGAAGCTTTAGCCTGTTATTTAAGAACCGATATGGATATGCTAGTCTTAGAAAATTGTGTTATTACAAGAAAATAATTTATTAGTGAAGTTTAACAAAAATCATATCATCTTTCTTTGTGTTGTTCTTGGGGTTTCTTTTGCTATATCTTTTATGGGAAAAGATAATAAGCTACCAACAAATTTTGATGATGCTGCACTAGGAAAAGCTACCGTATCTTATTTTGCAGAAGATTCCCTGTCAAACAAAATACATTATATGCCTCGACAAGATATTACCAAGTTTATTGCAGGTATTACTCCCTACCTTAAAAATAAAACTGTTTTATACCTTGGAAATTCTCAATCTCATAGCATTAATCAAAAAAAAGATAACGACAATACAATGTCTGGCTATCTTTTTAATGACCTGATAACTAAAAACATAACTTTTCTAACAGCTAGCATTCCTAACGCCAACCTTCAAGAACATTATTTACTTTATAGCTACTTTGCAACACAGCTTCCTAACCTTAAATTATTAATTATTCCCGTTTTTATGGACGATTTAAGAGAAACAGGAATTAGAGAAGCATATTTCAGAAAATTTGATAATGGTAAGTTTCGGATTCAAGAAAATACAGCACTTTCACAAGAAATAAACAAATTATTAGACTCATTCCAATCACAATCAAATGAGAATGCAATAAGTACTACTGATACTAAAGATTTTGATGCACTAAAAGAAACTACTCAAGATGTTGTTGAACGTAATCTTAATAAAAATCTTAAAGCTAATTTCTCTTTCTGGAAAAACAGAGAAGATATCAGAGGTAAATATTTTTTAACCTTATATAAATTAAGAAATACCATCTTAAATATTTCATCTCAAACTACTAGAAAGATGATAATGGATAGATATACTAAAAACCTAAATGCTTTAAACTTAATGATTAAACATGCAAAAAAGAATAACACAAAAATATTACTTTTAATTCCCCCTTTACGAAAAGACATTAAATATCCTTACGATAAAGAAGAATATCGAAAATTTAAACTTAAATTAAAGAAAATAGCTCAACAACCTGCTGTTACGTTGGTAGATATAGACAATATTATCGAAGGTAAATATTGGGGATTCTCTGCTCCAACGCAATTATTTAAAACAAAAGATTATGATTTTATGCACTTTCAAGCCGCAGCCCATAAAATTCTTGCTGACACTTTAAAACCTTATATTTTAAAAGAATTATTATGATATTTAATTCTGTTACATTTATCCTATTCTTATTCATTGTGGTTGGTCTATATTGGGTATTATCCGATAAACCTAGACAGCTATTACTTTTTGCATCAAGTCTTATTTTCTATGGTTTTTGGAGGTATGAATACACTTTTATAATGTTAATTTCTGCAGTTAACGACTATTTTATCTCTTTGCTTATCCATAAAACAGAGAATCAGAAAAAAAGGAAATTACTATTAATCATTAGTCTATTTGTTAATTTAGGATTATTATTTTATTTCAAATATTTATTATTTTTTGCAGGTAATGCAGTATCTCTAATTAATTTATTTGGGTTTAATATTGAACCGCCAAATTTCTCTATTATATTACCACTAGGCATTAGTTTTTACACTTTCCAAACAATCTCTTATACAGTAGATGTATATAGAGGTTTTATAAAACCTGAGAAGAATTTTATTTTATATGGCAGCTATGTTACTTTCTTCCCCCAACTTGTTGCTGGACCAATATTAAGAGTAGAAGAAGTTATTACTCAATTAAAAGCAAGGGCAAAGTTTCAAATTAATTTTATCAATGATGGTATTATTAGAATCCTTTTTGGCTTATTCTTAAAGGTTGTTATTACAGATAATATTGCACCTATTGTAGATCAAATTTACGCTGTTCCTATAAACTCACTCTCCGGAATTGACATATGGGCAAAAGCTTTTTTATTTGGTTTTCAAATTTATTTTGATTTTTCAGCTTATTCACATATTGCCATTGGTGCTGCAAAATTGATGGGAATAAGTTTTCCAGAAAATTTTAACTATCCTTATATGGCTATTTCATTTAAATCTTTTTGGAAAAGATGGCACATCTCGTTGTCTAGCTGGATTAGAGATTATTTATATTTACCTCTCTTAGGGGTTAAAGTAGTAAATAAGAATAGCACAGGAGGGCTTACCACAGAGACCCCGAAATCTTTAAATGCAACTAGAACCTTATTTTTAACATGGGCAATAATGGGCTTGTGGCACGGTGCTAACTGGACTTTTGTCTTTTGGGGAGTTTATCATGCAACACTTATATATATTGAAAGAAAAACATCTTTTTTAACAAAAAAAGTACCGAAAAATATCAAACCTATTTTTGGATGGATGATAACACTTCCTTTAGCAATGTTAAGTTGGCTTCCTTTTAGAGAAAAATCTCTATCTAATGTTTTTATAATGTTTAAAAAAATATTTATTTTTAAACACTATTTTAATCGTTCATTTAGTGAAAATACTTATCTAATTGTTGCCTTACTTCTAATTTTAACTATCTCCTCCTTTCTAGTTCAGAAATACTTAATTAAAAAAATTAAGAAAAACATATTTCTCTATGCCTTAGTTATCATTATTACTATATTTACTTTAACCACTTTAGACTTGACATTCTTAAGACCTATAAGTCAATTTATTTATTTTCAATTTTAACGCTATTAAACCATTAATCTCCATAATAACCGTTTGCTTTAATAGCGAAAAAACTATTGAAGAAACAATTTTATCTGT
>CAZVEW010000095.1:0-9786 GCA_964625955.1 uncultured Vicingus sp.
AACACAGAAATTCCTATTATTGCTAAAACTACTATTTCAAAATTATTTTTAACCACTTCTAAGTTTCCGAAAAAATAACCTAATAAGCTTAAGCAAGAAATCCAAAGAATTGCACCAAAAACACTAAATGAAAAAAAAGTAAAATATTTCATTTCACCAATTCCAGCCACAAAAGGAGTTATGGTTCTTACAATGGGAATAAAACGTGCCATAACAATTGTTCTTGAACCAAATTTTTTAAAATATTTTTCTGTTTTTTCAATGTATTCGGGTTTAACAATTTTAGCAATCCATTTAAGTTTTAAAACACGCTCTCCAATATATTTACCTATAAAATAATTAGAGTTATCGCCCATAATAGCAGCTAAAATTAGCAGCGGTATTAATACGTATATATTTAGGGTATTTGTAGATGCGATTAATGCTCCCGCAGCAAATAATAAAGAATCTCCGGGTAAAAATGGCATAATAACTAAACCTGTTTCTACAAAAATTATTAGAAATAAAATGCCATAACTTAACTTCTGGTAATTAGAAAAAATATCCGCTAAATGAGTATCAATGTGAATCACAAAATCAAATAGCATTTTAATAAAATCAATCATAATTTATGGAATTGTACTTTTTTTTCAAAAATAGGGTAATTATTTTAAAAGAAATAGATGCTAGGTATTTTTAATAATGACGTTCAAAATTAATCATCATCAAATTAAGAAGAGTGTTAATATAAATATAGAAGCAAAAGTAAGGAGTATTATTTCTTAATTACTTTATAAAATTTCGTTTCCTTCATAATCTTGAATTCAGGAAATGCTAAATTACTATCTAATAACGGTGATATTTCCTTTCTTAAAATATTCTTGGTCATCAACACAGGTAATTTTTAAGTAATAAACAAAAACTCCTGGTTCAACCAATTTACCTTTGTAGGTTCCGTCCCAACCAATAACTTGTTTAGTTGTTTCAAATACTTTTTCACCCCAACGGTCATAAATTTTAAGTTCAACTTCTTTAATGGTATTTCCCCTAATAAAAAGAATGTCATTTTCGCCATCTTTATTCGGAGTAAAAGCATTGGGCAAGTAAATATCAGGTTCTCCACATTTAATTTCAAGCACATTAATGGTAACATTTCCTGTTCTTACGCAACCGTTAGCACTTGTTAATAAAACAGTGTAAGTTGTTGTTATTGTTGGATATACAATCGGATTTTGAGAAGTATTATTTTCTATTCCATTAGGCAACCATAGATAAGTGTAGCCACTTGGTGTAACATGCAATTGAGTAGAATCGCCATTATAAATAGATGTGTTATCGGCAAAAACATTAATGTTTAAAGCGGTTAAAGAATCAACAGTAACGTAAATAGTATCCTTTATTATACAGCCAGACCTGTTGGTTGATGTAACATAAAAAGTAGTGTTTGATGTCGGACTGACTAAAATAGAGTTACTGCTATCCCCCGAAATTATTTGATTATTGGGACTCCAGTCATAAGTTAAAGAATCGGAAGGATTTAAGTTTGTAATTGTTAATTGAACCGAATCTCCATAACAAATAGAAGCATTAGCAACACTCGTTTGAGCATTTACTAAACCAACGACAACACTATCAATAGCAATGCAACCATTGTTGTTTATTAATACATAATAAGTAGCAGGTGTTGTTGGTGTAATCGTTAAAATACTATCTGTAACAACTGTATTTAATGTGTCGGTAAAACTGCTGTTAGATGACCAAATAAAATAACTACTAGTACCAAAAGAATTTGCCATTAAAGTAATAGTTGTTGAATCGGAACACAAAACAGTATCGTTACTTGCTATTAGTTGTGCATTATTTACTGTTACGGTTTGGTATAAAGTATCTATACAAATATCATTAACAGCAATTATTGTGTAAACTGTTGTGGTGGTTGGTGATACTGTGATAGTTGGCGTATTATCGCCAGCAATTATTTGGCTATTCGGACTCCAATCTAAAAAGACAGAATCGCCTGGACTTGTATTAGTATAACTAAGCGAAATAGTATCCCCCAAACATATTGAAGCAGGCGAACTTATACTATTTTGACCTATTACTTTAACATTTACCGTATCTGTACGTGTACATACACCATTAATAACTTCAACGTAATAACTTGTTGTAACATTAGGAGCAACAATTAAATTACTATCTAAAACAGACGTATTTAAAGTGTCGGTAAAACTACTGTTAGATGACCAAACAAAATTATTACTCGTTCCATAAGATGTTGCCAATAAATTTATGGTATCTAACAAATCACATAAAATAGTATCGTTACTTGCACTCAGTAATGTGTTAGAAACAGTTATAATTTGAAATGCAGTATCTACGGTGTTGCAGATTGAATCGGTAATTAATAAGGTTACCTGATAAGTTCCTGGATTGGTGTAAGTTTTAACAGGGTTAAAAATTTGAGAAGTGGTATCTCCACCGCCAAAATCCCATAAGTAAGTATCAGAAGTATTGCTTGTATTAGTAAAAGTTACGGTTAATGGTGCACAACCTTGTATAATATCGGCACTAAATTTAGCCTTTGGAACAATTTCGAAATCGAACTTAAAAATACCGTTATTGCAGCCAGAGCTATTATTGGTGTTAGACCAAGCTCCTGCCGTAGTCGGAAAATCACTGTTTCCCCAACAGCCTGCACAAACCGATTGATAAACAATGCCATTTTTATCAAACCTACTTGTTCCTCCATCCACATGCTCATGACTTTGGTTGCCTCCGAAGTAAGTCCCGTATAAAAGAGATTGAGCATTTCTTTCCAAAACAAAAAGGTAAAAGTTAAAACCATCACCAACAGAAGGCTGAAAAGCATTTGCTGAAATTGGCATGCCGGTAAGCGGAGATCCGCCTAAAATATTACCTCCCCAACCAGAAACATAAACATTCTCACACTTATCAACTAAGAAAGCTGAAGGAGAAAATTCGGCATTTACATTTCCATTACCAAAAACAGTAGAATAATCAATATTTGTTAGATTATTATTCATTCTAACTATAAATTGTCCGCTATTAGGATTTGAGTATGCCGCATTAATAACAGGAAAAATACCTTTTGTTTGACCAACAGTATAAACACTTCCAAACCTATCAATATCAACAAAATAACATTGGTCGTAGTTATTTGTTCCTAAAAAAGTTGCAGCTAAAATAGCAGACCCATTGCTATCAATTTTTGCGATATAGCCATCGGCAATACCACCTTGGTAGGTTGTGTTAATTGTTCCGGTAGTAACAGGAAAATTAGCAGAAGCAGTTCCTCCTGCAATGTAAACATAATGGTTAGTATCTACTTTTAATGAATAGCCTGCATCTGCATTTATGCCACCTAAATAAGTACTCCAATAAAGTGAGGTTAAATTGCTATTTAGTTTAAAAACAACGGCATCTTGATTCCCTCCTAAAGTAGTATCAAAAGCATTTAAAGTGGGGAAGTCGGCAGATTTTGTGGAGGATGTAATGTAGCAGTTTCCTTGCCCATCTAACATGATTTCTCCACGATATTGATCGCCATAATTATTCATTAAAGAGTCATAATCTAAACTTGCACTACCCGTTAAGATAGCTTTATGATTTACCCCATCGTTGGCACTTCCTCCAATGTAAGTACTTCCTAAAAGGCTTGTTCCTAAAGCATTTAGCTTGGCAACATAAATATCTGTTCCATTATTAAATGTTGTGCCATTATTCGGAAAGCTAAGGTAACTTCCTCCATTAAAAGTGCTATCATAGGAAGCAGAGTTTATTGGAAAATCGGTAGAGCTTGTTACACCATACAAATAAAGTTCGTTGTTTTTATCGGCAATAATGCTGTGAACTGTTTCTGCTTGAGTTCCTCCAATGTAGGTAGAATAAATTAAATTAGTGCCAGTAGAATCATAACGGGTAATTACTATATCGGTAATTCCTGCAGCAGGAACGCCATTAAACGAAGGGTCGAAAGCACCTAAAGTTGTAGGGTATCCCACATTAAAAGCTGTTCCTCCAGCAAACAAACTGCCATCATAACCATAAGTGGCAGTCATTCCAAAATTATCGGCAGTAGAGCCTGAGTAGCTAGCAAAAACTAAAATAGGGTCGATTACTAAAGGAATTTTTTTATTGTAATTTTTTAAAAGTTTAAACGATAATACGTTGTTGTTTAAAACAAACTGACAAGGGATTTCTTTTTTATTGCCTTTTATAACCTGATAGGCATAAGGTCTTTGCTCTATAATTTCATTTACCGAGGTTTTTATATGCAAATTCCCTTTTCTATCTATAAAAAGTTTTTTTACTCCTTTGTAATTAAATTTAATATTATCAACAATAGCATTAGTATTTAGTATAATATCATATTTTAATTGATTTCCTAAAGAGTACAAGTTCATATCGATGTTAGGATATAAATTTTTATAAGCAATAAGTTGAAACGATTTTACATTCGATTGCCATTTTCGTTTATCTTTTCCTAAAAAATAATTATAATATTCAGGAAAAGTGTGGTCAGCATTAATTGTACAGTTTACGTTGGCATTTAAAAAACTTATTTTAAAAGCATGAAACATTAATCCCTCAGTTTTTCCTTTTTTTAAAAACCGATGAAATTTATATTTATCTGCATTATAAAAATTGTAGGTAAAAGCATTTTTTTCAACAAATAAAGCTCCTCCCATTAATTTCGCTTTATATAAAAAAGGAGCAGTCCATTGTCCTTTGTTTTCAATAAAACGAATACCATTTCCTGCACGTAACATGCGAGGAAACATTAAGGATAAAATAATAATAGCGTTAAAGAAGGGTTTCATAATTACAGTAAATTTACCAATATTTTGCTTAAACAGCTTAAAATAGAAATTAAATCATTTTTTTTGTAAAATTTTGTGGTATTTAAAATTTGTTATTATATTTGTTATTTAGAATTAATCTAAATAACTTATGGTAAATATTTTAATTGCCAATAATAATAAAATTGTTGCCGTAGGTTTAAAAACCATTTTACAAAGTCAAAAAATAAATAGGGTAAGTGCAATTGTAAATTCTTACAGTCAATTAGCAAGTATTGCTAATAAAAATATTATACATATTGTAGTTATTGATTATAATGATGTAAATTTTGGGCTAAAATCTATTAAATTACTAAAAGATAAATTTAAAAAAGCTAAGATACTCGCTATTACCAATAAACTACCTAAAGCAACAATTTACAACGCTTTACAACTTGGCGTAGATGGTTATTTATTAAACGATTGTGATAAACCTGAAATTTTGGAGGCAATACAAGCAACCATAAAAGGCAAAAAATTTTATTGTGGATTAGTGATAGATATCCTATCGGCACAACATGATGGCGAAGAAAACGATTGCAACGGAAAAGTGCTCACTGATAGAGAAATAGAAATTATTAGACTTATTTCAGAAGGACTAACCAACAAAGAAATTGCCGAAACACTTTTTTTAAGTCCACATACCGTTAATACTCATCGGAAAAATTTAATGTATAAGTTAGGTATTAAAAATACTGCGGGTATTGTAATTTATGCCGTTAAAGAAAATATTATTACCACTCAAAGGAAGTTCTAAAAATTCTCTCATCAAAAAATACCTTGTTTAAGGTATTGCAATTCCTATTTCAATTGATTTAAATTTGCATTAATTTATAATTAGTCTAAATAAAAACAACAAATAAAAAATGAAAAAATTAATATTAAATTTCGCAATAATTATAGGTTTTAGTCCTTTGTTAAATGCACAAGTTGGAGCAACAGATAGTACAAGTAATATACCTACAAACTCTGCACAAAATATTATTGCTTCAGATAAAACATTTACCATTGGTGGCTACGGACAAATAGATTTTAATAAAACAATGGTAGATACACTAAGAACAAATGGTGTCTTAGATGTACATCGGGTTGTTATATTTATGGGCTATAGATTTAGTGATAAAGTTCATTTTGTTTCGGAATTAGAGTTTGAACACGTTAAAGAGGTAGGTGTAGAGCAAGCATTTATTAACTATAAAATAAGTGGTCCTATTAGTTTTAGAGCAGGTTTAATGCTTATACCCATGGGTATTGTTAATGAATATCATGAAACAACCACTTTTAACGGAGTAGAAAGAACAGCTTTAGAAACTAAAATTATTCCTACCACTTGGCGTGAGTTAGGGGCAGGATTCACAGGAAATATTGATAATTTATCGTTAAAATACCAAATTTACGTGGTAAATGGGTTTAAAAGTTATGATAATGGCGGAAAATTACGAGGAATTGATGGGCTAAGAAAGGGTAGGCAAGAAGGAATGGAATCTATAATTAGTCGTCCGAATGTTGCAAGTAAAATAGATTTTTATGGTATAAAAGGACTTAAATTAGGGCTGGCAGGTTATTTTGGAAATACACAATCTACCTTATACAATGGTTTGGCAACAAAAGATAGTTCTAACTTTTTAGCTAATCAGGCAGACTCGTCTGTTATTGGTTTAGCAATGGTTGGTTTTGATTTTAGGTACACCTATAAAGCATTTCAAGCAAGAGGAGTGCTTCTCTACGCATCAATGAATAACAGTAGAGCATATAATTTATTTACAGGGCAAGATATTGGATCTTCTATGTTTGGTTATTATGCCGAAGTAGGTTATGATGTTTTAAGTTTTTTAAAAAAAGAGCCTAAACAAAAATTGGTTGCTTTTGGTAGATATGAGTTTTACAATACGCAGAATACAGTTGCCAACGGAATAGTAAAAAATGATGCTTTTGCCAGAACAGATATTACTTTTGGATTAACATATCATATTGTAAATGGTGTGGCTTTTAAAGGCGATTATCAAATAAGAAGCAATAATGCAAAAGGAAGTAAAGCCTATAACCAACTTAACTTAGGCATAGGGTTTTGGTTTTAGAAATTTCCTTTATTAATACAAAAAATGATGAGAAAATATTTATTAATTTTAATTGTAGCGTTTTTATATTTTAGTTTTACGTTGCCAAAATCGGCTCAAAAAAAAATAGATAAAACCATTGCTGCTGTATGGAAAAATGAGGTCATAACAAAGCAAGTGGTTAATTTATCTGAAACTCAAAAAAAACAAATATCCTTTAATTTTAAAAATGACAATTTATATAAATTACTAAATAACAATAAATTAGTAGGATTTTTATTTTTATCGAGGACAAGAGGAAAATCAGATTTTTTTGATTATATGATTATTTTTAAGCCCGATTTAAGCATTTTAATCATTAAATTATTAATATACCGAGAAGAATATGGTGGAGAAATTGGCAGCACGAGGTGGTTAAAGCAATTTATTGGTAAAACAAATGCCAAAGAAATTAAATTTGGAGATGATATTCAAAATATTTCTGGTGCAACAATTTCGGCAAAATCTATTACTTTCGACATCAAAAAATCTACCAAAAAGTTACACGAGCTACGATTAAAAGGAATAATATAACCATGAAATTAAACGGAAAAATACATCAATTACCAAAAACAGCTAAAATTTTTATTTTTTGTTTTGTACTTACCTTAAGTTTTGGTTTTTATACTGGCTTATTGTTTGTAAATGAGAATACTAGCACAACATCTAAAGGCATTGAAACTCATTATTTAGGCAACGAAAATGATGAAAATGCTACAGAGATGCAATTTAAACAATCTAAAAAAGAAATTATTACAACTATTCACAACCATGTAACTTCTTTTTCGTTAATATTTTTTGCTTTAGGAAGTATTTTATTGCTAACTTCTATTAACAGTAAGGTAAAAAAAGTATTAATTATAGAACCTTTTATCTCTATTATTTTAACTTTTGGAGGTATTTGGTTGCTGTGGAGCGGTGTACTTTGGTTTAAATATATTATAATGTTTTCAGGAATAATGCTCACCTTAAATTTTACTGTTTCAGTAGCTGTTGTTTTTAGTCAGTTGCTTAAGGGGAGTTAACCAATAATGGCATGTAAGTTACCTATTAAGCTAGTCCATAGTTGTTTAGACTCTTCTAATTCATCTTCGTAAGCAAAATCTGTAATAATTAAGGCTACATCTTTTGTTAAATCATCAACCTGTATTTTATATTCAAAATAAGTATCATCATCTTCATCTTCTAGCCATTTAAACTTTAAAAATAGGTTGTTTTTTTTAGATAGAAGTTTAGCTTGTTCTTCACTTCCGTCCCAAATAAAAGTATATATTTCTCCTCTTGAATTAACATTATCAGCAAACCACTCACCCAAGTTACCTGGAGTTGATAAATAAGAATACAATAATTTTGGTGATGAATTAAAAACAAATTCTAATTCATATTTGATTTTATCTGACATATTATTTCAATTAAACTCTTTTCGCAAGATATGAAAAAAAATGCGTTTAATAATATAGATTAAAAAAAAAGACTTGATTTTTGTTTATAAGAAAACAAAACAATTATATTTGCACCCTTAAAATTATGGCGAGGTAGCTCAGTTGGTTAGAGCGCAGGATTCATAACCCTGAGGTCGAGAGTTCAAATCTCTCTCTCGCTACTTTTAGATAAAGACTTTTACAAAAATGTAAAAGTCTTTTTTATTTTTAGGTTAAACATTTAAATCGAATAATAAACGCAGTATCCATTATCCTGAACTACGAATTATTTATAAAATTATTCGTTTTTTTTAATTTATTTATCAGCCCTTTTAAAATTAAACTGGTATTACTTTGAGGGAGAACGAAATAAGTGTCATTATCTAATTATCACATTCATTTTAAGAAAGGCAATTTCTTTATCGGTTAAAAAACGCCATTGTCCTCGTGCTAAATCTTTTTTGGTTAAGCCTGCAAATTGTACCCTATCTAATTTTATCACATTATATCCTAAATGGTCGAACATTCTACGTATAATTCGATTTTTACCAGAATGTAATTCAACACCAATTTCTTTTTTGTTAGCACCATTTCCTGCATAAACTGCTACATCTGCTTTAGTAAAACCATCTTCTAACTCAAAACCTTCTATTAAGTTGATGAGGTGTTCTTGTTTAACTATTTTATCTAAGGTTACTCTATATATTTTTTTTGTTCCAAATTTAGGATGGGTTAATTTTTTGGTTAAATCGCCATCGTTGGTTAACATTAAAACACCTGTTGTTGCTCTGTCTAACCTGCCAACAGGATAAACGCGTTGTTTTAATTTTCCTAGTAATTGAAGCACAGTTCTCCTGCCAAAAGGGTCATCGAGTGTGGTAATAAAATCTTTTGGCTTGTTCATTAAGAGGTATACTTTTTTTTGGCTTCTAATGCTTTCTCCGCCATAAACCACTTTGTCGGTTTCGGATATTTTAAAGCCCATTTCGGTAATTATTTTGCCGTTAACAGCAACAACTCCAGCAGCAATTAGCGTGTCGGCTTCTCTGCGAGAACAAATACCAGCATTGGCTAAAAATTTGTTTAAACGCGTTAATCCGTCATCAGCTTTGGTGTGTGGATTATTCGAACTCTTTTTGTTTGGGTTCGGTTTTCTAAGCGGAGCTTTTTTGTAAGTTCCAGCTTTTCGTTTTGGTTTGTGGTCTTTGTTTGGTTTTCTTTTTTCCATTTTTTGTGTTTCTAAAGTATGAAAGTTTGTAAAGTTAAAAGTTTGTAAAGTTCATAAATTATCCCATTCTATCATTCACTCATTCATTTTTCCTTGTTCTTTTAACCGCAGAGCACACAAAGATTATTTATTTCATTTCACTCATTGTCTCATTCACTCATTCATTTTTCCTTGTTCTTTTAACCGCAGAGAATGCAAAGATT
>CAZVEW010000096.1:0-9710 GCA_964625955.1 uncultured Vicingus sp.
GTTAATAACTTTGTTGAAAAGCTGTTGATGATATATTAAGAGAATATCTCTTATCGATTAAATTTGTGTAACGTATTTATTAATCATCAATACTCTTAAACTATGTTTACAATATTTGGTAAGAAAAAAATTAAAGAAGATGTTGTAACTAATATATTTGTAAATACAATTTTTAACACCATAGACAAAGGCTTTGTTGAAGTGGTGGGCTTGTTAAATGACGCTCCCGAATTTGAAATTTCACCAAAAATTACTACCAATGATGTTGATCATTTCACTTTAATTGTTTTTGCAGGAAACATTCAAAATATTGCTACTTACTTTAATAATGAGCAAGGCGATAGCATTACGGAATTAATTTTAAATAAATTATGTAAAGTTTATGAAACTGATTATGATAGACTTTGTGAAGTTTTAAAAGATTATCAATGCTATTTGTCTAAAATAAATCATCCTTCAAAAAATACAGTTTATGCCATGTCTAAAGCAATTTTTGGTAAGTACGATTTATACAAATTTCAAGATGAATATTTTAGCAAGATGAAAAGTCCAAACCCTATGCTTTTAAAACGTTTAGACGAAGTTATGGAAAGTTTTCTTTGGAACTGGGATTATTTCACAAAAAAACATCAAATACATCATTAATTTATCTTCTTAAAAATCCTGTCCCACCGATAAGATTTTTCCTTTCCAGGAAATCTATTAATTGAAAATATTACATATTTTGCCTTACCAACAATATGATTTTCTGGTACAAAACCCCAAAAACGAGAATCAGAACTATTGTGCCTATTATCTCCCATCATAAAATAGTAATCCATCTTAAAAGTATAAGTGTTTGTGGTATCTCCATTTAAAACAAAAATATTTTTATATTGCTGAAAATTATTGTGTTCGTAATTTCTTATTATTCGTTTGTAAAGATAAATATTGTTGCTATCTAATTTAACGGTAACTCCTTTTTTTGGAATAACTAATTTTCCAAAATAATCGATGTTCCATTGATAAAATGGGTGGTAAGGAAAAATATAATCTGCAAAAGTATTGGGGGCAACCTGAACTGCTTTTATGTTACTAATATAACTTTGTTTTGCTAATCGTTCTTTCGTTTTCTCCGTCATGGTAAGTTGCCAATCGTTTAGTAGTGTATTTCTTCCTCCTTCAGTAATGTTATACCTTTGCAAAGTATCTTGGTTAATATTTTTGTTGGTAATAACATTAAAATTAAATTCAGCATTTGTAGGGAATGTTTGTTGTTTGTTATTAATAAATACCAATTTATTTTTTATTTGTAAAGTATCACCAGGCACTGCCACACAACGTTTAATGTATAATGATTTATTAGCAATTAGCGAATTTTCATCCATAGGATAATTAAAAACAATAACATCTCCTCTATTTACATTCGAAATAGCAAGTATTTTGTAATTAGTAAATGGAATTCTTGCACCAAAACTTATTTTGTTTACCAAAATTAAATCTCCAGGCAATAAAGTTTTCTCCATAGAAGATGTTGGGATAGTATATATCTCAAAAAAAAATACTTTTATTATTAAAACTGTAATTAGTGCGTAAACTAAGGCTTTAACCCACTCTTTTATTGTATTTACTAATTGCATTAATGAACAAAAGTGAACAATCTACTCCAACGAATTCTACTAAAAAAACTACCATCTTCTTCGTGTGGACTGTAAGACATCCAAACAAAAACTGCCTTACCAACAATATGATCTTCAGGTACAAAACCCCAATAACGAGAATCTTGCGAGTTGTTTCTGTTATCTCCCATCATCCAAAAGTAGTCCATTTTAAAGGTGTAGGAATTTACTTCTTTATCATTAATGTAAATTTTATCGTTTACCACTTTCAAGTTGTTCATTTCGTAGCGTGTAATAAGCACTTTGTAAAGTGGTAATGTTTTTAGGTTTAAACTTACGGTAACACCTTTTTTAGGTATTGTAATAGGGCCAAAATTATCTACCGTCCAATTATAATATTTACTGCTTGGAAATATGGGGTTAAAGTCTGAATATCTTGTAGAGTCTTTCTTTGTTATAATCTGCTCAACCGCAATAACATTAGGAAATTTCTGCAATCTATTCTTAGCATCTTCTGTTAATGTTAATTGATAGATACTTCCTGTTTCATCTTTCCAAGCAGGTACTTCAAAAGTTCTACCTAAAGAATCTCTTACCATTTGGGTAGGATATTCAAGGTTAATATCTTTTAAAATTAAGTCTTTCTTTTCTAATTGAACATCTTTAACATAAACCCTAAAATTATGCTGTTGTCCTGGGTCAACGTAAGCAGGTTTATCATTTATAAATAGCTTACTATCAACAACTTCTAATTTATCTCCAGGTAATGCTACACATCGTTTAATATAATTTTCTTGCTTGTCAACAGGACGATGAATTACAGTGTAATTTTTCCAAACTTGAGCCCTACCTTCTTCTCTAACCATTTGGTCATAAATTCTATTTTGGTGTTCTAAAACAACGGTGTCACCTGCTGGAAAATTAAAAACCACACAATCATTTCGCTGAACATCTTCCATTGCGGGTAATTTTGCATAAGGAAATTTCAACCATTCTACATAGGATTTTTCTCCGCCAACAAAAGGAATCCAATCAGGAAAACTATGATGCGTAAATGGGAAACTAATTGGTGTATTTGGCACTCTAGCACCATAAGCCATCTTATTTACAAATAAAAAATCGCCACGCAACAGTTTTCTTTCCATTGATGAGGTTGGAATTGTAAAAGCTTCGAGGTAAAACCCTCTAATTAAAGTGGCTGCAATTACTGCAAAAACAATGGCATCAGCCCATTCTCGTTTTTTAGATTTTTTATACTTGGCAGCTTCTTCGTAACCAATAAACTTTACATCTTCATTAAATCCGATATAAGGCAAATATATTCCTGCAAATACAACGCCTAAAAAATGCTCCTTAAAACTTGTTTGACCTAATAATTTTAATAGTTCTACAATAATTCCCATCCACACGACAAAACCTAAAAATGGCACATAATAAACAATTATCCAAAGCCATGATTTTTTAATCATCTTAACAGCTAAATATGTACTATAAAAAGGGACTAAAGCTTTCCAAGGTTCTTTGCCTATTTTTTTAAATATTTTATAAAGTCCTACGTGTGCGGCAATAAAATAAATTGCCGATAGGATTAAAAATGTACTGATACTTATTTCCATTTTTTTATTTTATTAGTTAAACAACACATCGTTCATGGTGTAGATTCCTTTCCGATTACAAATATATTCGGCAGCAATTACTGCCCCTAAAGCAAAACCATTTCTATTATGTGCTGTATGTTTAATTTCTATTTCATCAATTGCTGATTGGTATTTTACGATGTGTGTTCCTGCAACATTTGTTATTCGATGCGAAAGTATGGATAATTCATCTGATTTTTTTGAATTTTTATTTTTCCAGCTTGTTTTTCTATCTATATTCTTAATTATAGCGTTTGCCAATGTGATGGCTGTTCCACTAGGAGTATCTTTTTTTTCTGTGTGATGTGTTTCATCTACGGTAATGTTATAATCAGCGTAATTATTCATTAATTGGGCTAAAGTTTCATTTAATTTAAAAAATAAATTAACACCTATACTGCAATTTGTAGCGTATAATAAAGTGCCATTTAGCTGCAAACATTTATTTTCTACATACTCAAACTTGTCATACCAAGCAGTTGTGCCGACAACAACAGGCACTTTTTCTTTAAAGCAAGTTAACATATTATTAACGGTATTTTCAGGGGTAGTAAACTCAATGGCAACATCAACGGTTGATAAATTAAGTGTGTTTAAATCTTTAGGATTGGCGGAATTAATTCTTAATGCTACTTGATGTCCTCTTGTCAAAGCAATATCTTCGATTGCTTTTCCCATTTTTCCGTATCCAATTATTGCAATTTTCATAATTATAGAACCAAAATTGAAGTTGTTTATTATTTATCTATTTGTTTTTTACATTAAAGGTAATTCCACTTGATGAAAGGCAAATTTATAAGTTAATAATTAATGTTAGCCCTTTATTTATTTGTTTATTATTGGTATAAAAAATACTTGGATGCAGTTTAAACGATAAGTTATCATTTTTCGGGAAATTAAAAAAATGAGCATCTACCGTAGCATCAACAATGTTTAGCATATAAAATAATCCGGTTAAAATAACGGATAAATCTCTATTTCGTTGAAAATAATCCATGTTTGCTTTTAAATTATCATCGCTCATTTTTCCTACAAACTCATCTATGGTTGCAGGGTTGTTGTCAACCCTATAACCGTAAGCTGTTTTATATTTTTTAAAACTCTTATTATTTGCAACTACAAAATACAGCGAAGCTCCAATGACAGAATAAACAATTGGTGTTTTCCAGTATTTTTTATTATAAATTTGCCCTAATCCTGGAAAAAAAGTACTCATTAACGCTGCTTTTTTTGGCGAATGAATTTTAACTTCTTTAATATTTAAAGTATCTGCTACAAGTGTTTGAGCAACTATATTCATCGAAAGAAAAACAGTTATGATAACAATACTAAATTTCATTTTTTTTGCTAAATTATCTTGGCAAAGATAGGAACAAGTAAAGTTATAAGCCTAAAAGTTCAACTATTCGTTCCAAATCATTTTCGTTAGAAAATGTAATTGTTAATTTTCCGTTTCCTTTGTTATTTTTTTGGATTTGGATTTCTGATTTTAGAAACTCGGATAAATCTTCTTTAATTTTTTGCTCACTAAAAGATAAGGTTGTTGAGGTATTTCTCTTTTTTGTGCTTGTAAATTCTCTTTCTTTCTTTCCTTTAACAATATCTTCTATTTGTCTAACAGATAAGCCTTCATTAATAATTCTTCTAACCAACACAATTTGTTGTTTTTCGTTTTCAATGTTAATTAAAGCCCTTGCATGTCCCATACTAATTTCTTTGGTTCGGATAGCTAATTGGATTTCTGCTGGTAGCTTTAACAAGCGTAAATAATTGGCAACTGTCGATCGTTTTTTACCAACTCTTTCGCTTAGTTGTTCTTGTGTTAAATTACATTCTTCAATTAATTTTTGGAAACTAAAGGCTATTTCAACCGCATCTAAATTTTGACGTTGGATATTTTCTACCAAAGCCATTTCGAGCATTTCTTGGTCGTTAGCGATACGAATAAAAGAGGGTATGTCTTTTAACTCAGCAATTTGAGAAGCTCTAAATCTTCTTTCGCCAGAAATTAATTGGTATTTGTCGTAACCTATTTTCCTTACGGTTACAGGTTGGATTATTCCTAGTTCTTTAATAGAATTTGCCAATTCTAACAAGGCTTGTTTTTCAAATTGGGTTCGTGGTTGAAATGGATTTGCTACTATTGATGATATAGGAATATTACATACAGCACCAACAATGTTTTCTATACTTTCTCCAATAGATTTTGTTGTAATATCTGTGTTGGTATTTTGCAACAATGCAGAAAGTCCTCTTCCTAATGCTGGTTTTTTACTCATTTTCTAAGGCAATTATTTTTTCTTCTTCCGATATTTTAGTCATGGCATTTTTTTGTAGAATTTCTCTAGCTAAATTTAAATAATTAATAGATCCTTTACAACTTGCATCGTGCATAATTATTGTTTCGCCATGGCTTGGAGCTTCGCCTAAGCGTGTGTTTCGCTGAATAATGGTATCAAACATCATGGTTTGAAAATGCGTTTTAACTTCTTCTACTACCTGATTAGAAAGTCTTAAACGGATATCATACATCGTTAAAAGCAAACCTTCTATATCTAAATCGGGGTTTAACCTGTTTTGAACAATTTTTATGGTATTTAGTAATTTACCTAAACCTTCTAAAGCAAAATATTCGCATTGAATTGGAATAATAACGGAATCTGCTGCGGTAAGCGAATTTATAGTAATCAATCCTAACGATGGAGAGCAATCGATAATGATAAAATCATATTCATTTTTAATGCGATTTAAAGCAATTCGCATCATTTTTTCTCGATTCGGTAAATTAATTAATTCTATTTCTGCTCCAACCAAATCTATGTGAGCTGGTAAAATATCAAGGTTAGGTGAGTTAGTGTGTAAGATAGCATCTTTTGGTTCAATTTTATTTATCAAACATTCGTAAATACTTGTTTTTATATTGCGAGGGTCAAAACCAACACCAGAAGTAGCATTTGCCTGAGGGTCAGCATCCACCAATAAGACTTTGTATTCTAACACACCCAAGCCAGCAGCTAAATTAATAGCAGTTGTAGTTTTTCCTACTCCACCTTTTTGATTTGATATTGCAATTATTTTTCCCATGCTGTTAATTGTTTATTAGTTATTAATCATTAGAAATTTCTAATCTCCAATTTTAAATTATTATAATTCAACGGTTTCGCCTATTTCTAGTAACGTTAATTCTTTGTCTTTTGCCTTAAACTCACTAATGGCTTGTTCGTGGTTAATTTCTATGTAACCAAAAGTATCGTAATGAATACCTATAATCTTATTACATTTTATTAAATCGGCAGCGATAATTGCATCTTTTATGCCCATGGTAAAATTATCACCAATAGGTAAGACGGCAAAATCAAGATTTTCGTACTCGCCAATTAATTTCATATCCATTGTTAAAGCGGTATCTCCCGAATAATAAAATGTTTTTTCTTTCGATGCGATGATAAATCCTCCGGGGTTTCCTGCATAGCTTCCATCAGGAAAGCTACTTGAATGAATAGCATTGACATATTTGACAGTACCAAAATCAAAATCCCAACTTCCACCATGGTTCATCGGGTGCGTATTTTCTATACCCTTTTTTCCAAACCAAGTAATTATTTCAAAATTAGAAATCAATTTTGCTCCAGTTCTTTTTGCAATGCTTTCTACATCAGCTAAATGATCTTCATGACCATGAGATATAAAAATATAATCCGCTTTTATTTCAGCAACATTAATGTGATTTGCTTTTTCATTTGGTGTAATAAATGGGTCAAACAATAAATGTTTACCATTAACAACTACCGAAAAACATGCGTGACCGTAAAAAATAAATTTCATGTAATCAATTAATTTAAGTTGTTACAAAGTACGTTAAAAGTAGGATTAATTAGTTCGAGTATAAATGTAACTTACCAATTATTTTTAAACATTAAAGTGTGAATTGTGAATAAGCTTATTTTCTTTGTAAATTTTCGCTCAATAATTTTTTTATAAAAAAAGTTAAAAAAAATAGTGTTTTAACTTTTTATGTCTATATTTGTACTCATTACAATTTTATAATTGTTACAACTATGAATTTTACAAACTATTTAACCACAAACAACATTAAACCCTCTATTCAGCGACTAAAGGTTTATGAATATTTGTATAATAACAAAACACACCCTACGGTTGATAATATTTATATTAATTTAGTTGAAGAAATACCTACTTTATCTAAAACAACCGTTTATAACACACTTAAACTATTTGTAGATAATGGCATTGTAAAAGCGATTACCATCGAAGATAACGAAGTTCGTTATGATGCGTTTATGGAAAATCATGCTCATTTTAAATGTGATGTTTGTGGGATTATTTATGATGTTGAGGTTGATTTATCACAGCTTAAAATTGTAAAATCTGATGGTTTTAAAATAGATAAAACAAATATTTATCTAAATGGAAAATGTAAAAAATGTTTAATAAATAAAATAAATTAAAAAAAATGGAAAGTTTAATTGGAAAAAAAGCACCTGTATTTAGTGCAGATGCTGTAGTAAATGGTGGAGAATTTGTCGAAAATTTCTCTTTAGAACAATACATTGGAAAAAAAGAAGTAATCTTCTTCTTTTATCCTTTAGATTTCACTTTTGTTTGTCCAACAGAATTGTTGGCATTTCAAGCAAAATTAGCTGAGTTCGAAAAAAGAAATGTAGCCGTAGTTGGGTGTTCAATCGACTCAAAATTTTCGCATTGGGCATGGTTAAATACCGATAAAAACAATGGCGGAATTAAAGGTGTTAAATATCCTTTAGTAGCAGATTTATCAAAAACCATTGCCGAAAACTTTGGTGTTTTAGCTGGCGAGTATGATTTTGATGAAGAAGGAAATTCAGTTTTTAAAGGAGCTCCTGTTGCTTACAGAGGTACTTTCTTAATTGATAAAGCAGGTGTTGTAAGGCATTGTGTTGTTAACGATTTACCTTTAGGTAGAAGCATTGACGAAACCCTAAGAATGGTTGATGCTTTACAATTTTTTGAAGCAAACGGAGAAGTTTGTCCTGCCAACTGGAAAGAAGGTGATGATGCAATGACAGCTAGCACCGATGGTGTTGCCGAATATTTAGCTTCACATTAAATTATAATAATATATAAATCGTAAAATAAAAAATTATGTTAATAAATAGATATCAAGACATTTCTGAAATAGATAAAGAAGCAAAAAAAGATTACATTGATAGGCATTCTGCCTTTATTCATTGTGATGATACTGCAACAAAAGAAGGTAATTTTAAAGTTACTGTAAAAGTTGGTGAAGAATATACACACCCTGATGATTTTGATCATTATATTTCTTGGGTTCAATTATGGAATGGTGAAACAATGTTGGCTCAAGCCAATTATATGCCTGGAACTCTAGGAAATACAGGCAATCATTTTGAAGTAGATTTTCACATTAGACCAACTAAAAATAAAATGAAGTTAGTTGCTCATGCTTACTGTACAAAACATGGTTTGTGGGAAAGTGATGTAAAAATAGTTGAAGTGAAATAACCTTTCCTAAATATCAACATTTAGAGGCTGTTTAAAATCAGCCTCTTTTTTTTACTTAAGGAGAATTGTTTAAAGTTGAATGAATACATTTGTAAAATGAAAAAAGAATTACGGATTATTTTTATGGGAACACCCGATTTTGCTGTTACTTCGCTAAACACTTTGGTAGCCAATAACTACTGTATTGTTGGTGTAATTACTGCTCCTGACAAACCTGCTGGTCGTGGACAAAAGCTACACCAATCGGCTGTAAAAAAATATGCCTTAACTCAAAATCTAAAAATTTTACAACCAACAAACCTTAAAGCTAAAGAATTTATAACTGAATTAAAATCGTTAAATGCTAACCTACAAATTGTTGTTGCTTTTAGAATGTTGCCAGAAGTTGTGTGGAATATGCCAAAAATAGGCACTTTTAATTTACATGCTTCCCTCCTACCTCAATACAGAGGTGCTGCACCCATAAATTGGGCTATTATTAATGGCGAAAAAGAAACAGGCGTTACTACCTTCTTTTTACAGCATAAAATTGATACTGGAAATGTTATTGCTCAAAAAAAAATAATTATTAATGAAAACGAAACTGCTGGAGAATTACATGACAGGCTAATGGTTGTCGGAGCAGATTTAGTATTAAAAACTACACAACAAATTGAAAATAATACCATTAAAACCTATCCTCAAAAAGAAAATGAAGAATTAAACGCTGCCTATAAAATTTTTAAACCTTTTTGTAAAATTAATTGGACAAAACCTGTTAACAAAATTCATAATCATATTAGAGGGTTAAGCCCTTACCCCACTGCTTGGACTATTTTAAAGAAAAAGGATTCCAATAATACAATTTCTTGTAAAATTTTTAAATCATTAAAGATTGAGGAAAATCATAATCTCGCTCTTGGCACAATAATTACTTCAAAATCAACATTAAAAATTGCGGTAAAAGGTGGAT
>CAZVEW010000097.1:0-2630 GCA_964625955.1 uncultured Vicingus sp.
ATATTAATGATATATTTTAGCCCTTTTTTTAACAATTTGCCTTGCAACGGTCTTAAAAAGTGTTCATTCTGGCACAATCAATACTTAGGGGGTGAAATTTTTTCTCGGCAAATGTTTTATTAATTCCCTGTTATCCCTTCTGCAACATTTATGGTGTGATCTCCAACTTTTTCTAGAGAATTAAACAAATCGCTATAGATTGCAGCACTTTTAAAGGTGTATTCTCCTTTTTCAACATTAATAAAATGTTCTTTTCGGATAATTTTTCTATAGGTGTTTAATGCTGTTTCTAATTCTTTTGCTTTTGATATTTTAACATTGCTATAGCTTGTATTTAAATTATGGCACATGTTTTCTAAGTTTTCATTTAATATCTCAAACATGTTTAAAATATTTTTTCGTTGTTCGGGTGTAAACCAAATTTTATCTTCAATTTTTCGTTCAATTCCTTTCGACATCTGGTAATAAATATCCCCTATTCGCTCTAAATCTCCTATAATACTAAGCATTCCCCTAATACGTAAGGATGATTGTGCACTCATTTCTCCTTGTGAAATTTTAGATAAATAATCAGCAACATCTTGTTCTATTCTATCGGTAATATCTTCATATTTTTTAATTCTGGCTAATAGTTGAGTTATTTTTCTTCGACTTTGTTCTGTAAGTAATTCTTTTACAAAGCCATTCATTTTTTTGATTATTTTACCAAATTTAGCTATTTCTTTTTGTGCTTCTAAAATAGACATTTCTGTTGTTGCCATAATGCCTGTGCTAATATATTCTAGGTGATGTTCTTCGTCTATTTCACCTCTTGAGGGGATAATTATAGTAACAATTTTAGCAATTTTATTGACGAACCAAATTAAAAGAAGGCTATTTATAACGTTAAACATTGTGTGGAATAAAGCAAGCTGCATTTCTATTTCTGATTTAGCAAATGCAGGGCTGATGGATTGTAAAATATTATGAAAAGGTTTCCACGATATTTTTACGAGGTGTAAAAAAGGGTGAAATAAAATAACGACCCAAATAACACCAAAAATATTAAATATAAAATGGGCAACTGCCGCTCGTTTTGCATGAATATTAGCAACAGCTGCGGCTAAATTAGCGGTTATAGTTGTGCCTATATTTTCGCCTAGAACAATTGCTGCAGCAATGTCTAAAGGAATAATTCCTTGATTACATAGTACCAAAGTAATTGCCATTGCCGCACTCGATGATTGAACCACAATTGTGAGTGTTGTTCCTATTAAAATAAATAATAAAATTGATGAAAGTCCCATATTGGCAAAATCGGCAATAAAAGCTACGGCTTCGGGGTTGTTTTTGATGTCAGGAACTGCATGTTTTAGAGCGTCTAATCCCATAAAGAGTAAAGCGAACCCAATAATAAATTCTCCTAAAGACTTTATTTTATTTTTGTTAGAAAAAATCATGGGAAATCCAATGGCTAAAACGGGCAAAGCAAAATGGGCTATGTGAAACTGGAATCCAAATAAAGAAACCAACCATGCGGTAATAGTTGTGCCAATATTTGCCCCCATTATTACGCCAATAGATTGTGTTAAAGAGAGCAATCCTGCATTAACAAAACTAACAACCATTACCGTTGTTGCTGAAGATGATTGAATTAAGCAAGTAATTAAGAATCCTGTTCCTAATCCCAAAAACCTGTTAGAAGTCATGGCACTTAATATCTTTCTAAGTCCACTTCCGGCAGTTTTTTGAATACCCTCGCTCATGATTTTCATGCCATAAATGAAAAAACCAAGGGCTCCAACTAATTGAAGGAAATCTAAAAAACCAAAATGCATATAGCTATATTAATTTAATGTTAAGAACAGACAAAACTACATTTATCGCAGGAAAAAAAAAAGAGAAGTTATTAACAGGGAATTAAAATAATTTAGTTAGTTTTTTTCTTTTTCTTTTTGTGTTTTAACACCTTAGCTTCCATATAAAAGATGAGTTCTTCAGCAATATTTTTGGCTAAATCACCAACGCGTTCTAATTTTCTAATAATAGATAAAAGATAGAGGAAATTTTGAATTTTTTCGGGTGATTCTTTAATTAATTCTATAGCAACATTAGCCGCATTACTATTTATTTCATTCAATAAGGCGTCTTTAATAAAAACTTTTCTGGCTAATTTTGTGTCTTCTTGCTCAAAAGCTTCAAAAACATCTTCTAAAATCATTAATGCATTTTCGTACATTTCTGTAAATCGAATCTTTTTTAAGCTTTTTTCAGATAATTGGTCATTAACATTATTAATGTATTTGGCTATTCCAACAGCATTATCTCCTAAACGTTCTAAATCGGAACTAATTTTAAAAGAAGCCATTACAAAACGTAGGTCAATAGCAACAGGGCTGTATAGTGCTAAGGCGTTTTCAATGTCTCTATCAATGTTTAGTTCCATTGCGTTTACACGGTTTTCGTTGGCGTTTATTTCGTGTACCAAGTCTTTATCAAAGGTTAATATGGCATTTTTCCCTTTTGCTAGTTGATTTTTTACTAAGTCCATCATTTCGATAACTTGTTGTTTTATTTGTGCTAATTCTGTGTCTAAATGTGTCATTTTAATTAGATAATGTGATAATTAGATAATGTGATAATTAGATAAT
>CAZVEW010000097.1:2730-5373 GCA_964625955.1 uncultured Vicingus sp.
TAATTAGATAATTGTTTCTTTTTGTAATCTACTAGCCAAACCTTCCTGTTATATAGTTTTGTGTTCTTTCTTTTTTGGGGTTGGTAAAAATTTGTTTAGTCTCTCCAAATTCTATTAAATCGCCCATGTAAAAGAACGCTGTTTTATCACTAATTCTACCTGCTTGTTGCATATTATGTGTAACAATTACGATGGTATAATCTTTTTTTAATTCAAACATTAATTCTTCGATAGATGCAGTAGAAATAGGGTCTAAGGCAGAGGTTGGCTCATCCATTAAGATAATTTTTGGTTGAACAGCTAAAGTTCTTGCAATGCATAATCGTTGTTGTTGCCCGCCAGACAAAGCCAAGGCAGATTTTTTTAAATCATCTTTTACTTCTTCCCATAAAGCAACATCTTTTAGCGACTTTACCACTCTTTCTTCTAAAAAGGTTTTATTTTTTATGCCTTGAATTTTTAAGCCATACGCTACGTTTTCAAAAATAGATTTTGGGAAAGGGTTCGGTTTTTGAAATACCATTCCTACTTCTTTTCTTAATTTTTCTACGATTACATTTTTCCAATAAATTTTTTTTTCATCTATTAATATTTCACCTTTTATAGAAAAATCTTCAATATAATCGTTCATTCGGTTAAAACAGCGTAAAAAGGTAGATTTTCCACAACCAGATGGACCAATAAAAGCAGTAACACTATTTTCTTCCATAGAAATAGTAACATTTTTTAAGGCTTGAAACTTGCCATAAAACACATCTATGTTTCTTGCTTCAATTAAAATTTTGGCTTGTTTGTTTTTTGGTTTTCCTTGAGTAGATTTTATGTTTTCGTTTATCGTCATTCTTTTTATTTTACCATTTTATTTTTTTCTGCCATTTATTTCTAAAATATACCGCTACTGCATTCATTAAAAAAGTAACCAATAATAAAATAATAATGGCTGCCGCAGCATTAATAATAAATTCTTTTTGTGGGCGAGAAATCCAGTTATAAATTTGAATTGGTAACACAGAAAACTCATCCATTGGTGTTTTTGGCACAAAAGGTATGTAAGCTAAAGCACCGATAACTATTAAGGGAGCGGTTTCTCCAATGGCTCTAGAAATAGCTAAAATTACGCCTGTTAATATTCCTCCTATCGAGGCGGGAAGAGTTTGGTGCCAAATGGTTTGCCATTTAGAAGCGCCTAGAGCCATAGAGGCATCTTTTATTGATCCAGGAACAGCTTTTATTGCTTCTCTTGTTGCTACAATCACGATTGGTAAAACTAATAAAGATAAAGTTAAGCTGCCTGTTAACAGGCTTCCTCCAAAACCTAGAATTCTACCAAAAACTTCTAATCCTAATAAACCATAAACAATAGATGGGACACCAGCTAAGTTGGCAATATTGATTTCGAGTAAACTGGACAACCAATTTTTTTTGCCATATTCCTCTAAATAAATAGCTGCTCCAACACCAATAGGGATAGAAATACTTGCTGTTAAAAATAACACCCAAAGGCTTCCCATTAATGCGGTATAGATGCCAGATTTAGATGCTTTTCTAGATGGAAGATTGGTGATAAAATCCCAATCAATTCTAGTGGCACCTTCCTTAACAATATAACCAATAAATAAAGCCAATAAAACAAGTCCAATCAAGGTGCAAATAATACCCCAAAAGTTAAATATTTTATCTTTTATTTTATTTATTTGTGTGTTAGTCATATTTTTCTTGGTATTTTTTCTTAACCCAAAAACTAATGTTGTTTAAGATAAAAGTAAAAACAAACAAGGCTATTCCTGCGGCATATATTGTTCTATATTCGATAGAGCCATAAGGAACATCGCCAGAGCTAACTTGAACTATGTATGCGGTTATAGTTTCAATAGGAACCATAGGATTGAGAGTTAATCTTGGTTGCATTCCTGCTGCAACGGTTACAATCATTGTTTCTCCTATTGCTCGAGATAATGCAAGAATTATTGAAACTACAATTCCTGATGAAGCAGCAGGGACTGTTACTTTAAAAGCAGTTTGTAATCTTGTTGAACCCATTCCGTATGAGGCCTCTCGTAATGATTTTGGTACAGCATATAAAGCATCTTCACTTAAAGATGAAATATAAGGAATTATCATGATGCCCATAACTAGTCCAGCAGATAGTCCATTAAACCCTGCCATGCTTGGAAAGAAATTTTGTAAAAAAGGAGTTACCACTATTAATGCAAAAAAACCATAAACTACGGTTGGTACTGCGGCTAATAGTTCTAACATTGGTTTTATTGTTTTTCTAAAGCTTTTTGGTGCAAATTCGTTTAAATAAATAGCAATAGACAAACCAATTGGTAGGGCAAACATTAAGGCAATAAAAGAAATTAAGAGTGTGCCAGACAAAAGGGGTAAAATACCAAAATGTTTCTCAGAAAATAGGGGTGTCCACTCTGTGTCGGTGATAAAATCATAAAAAGAAACTTCTTTAAAAAAGCCAATTGTTTGAAAAAGCAAGATAAAAACAATTCCAATAGTTGTTAAGATTGTAATAAATGAACAAAAAAACAACAGTTTTTCAATGATATTTTCTTTAAATTTATTCAATCTATATAAAACGTAAAAGCGAAGCCGAACAATTATTCGGCTTCACCTCAAAATTAATCTAAA
>CAZVEW010000097.1:5473-9621 GCA_964625955.1 uncultured Vicingus sp.
AAACGTAAAAGCGAAGCCGAACAATTATTCGGCTTCACCTCAAAATTAATCTAAAAAAATTAATCTAAATTAACTTAACTAAAATTTATTTTAATTTATTTTTTGTTTTTCATACTTTTCTGCTGGTAAAGCTACATAGCCTACCTCTTTTGCCAATTCTGCAGCATTTGCAATATAAAAATCAACAAATGTTCTTACCTCTTTTCTTTTTAAAGATTCATTATTCACGTATATAAATAATGGACGAGATAAAGGGGTGTAAGTTCCATCACCTACTGTTTGTGTTGATGGTTTAATGGCTCCATTTCCGTTATCTACACCAATTAATTTAAGTTTATCGGCATTTTCTTCAACATAAGCTAATCCACAATAGCCCAATGCATATTTATCGGTAGCGACACCTTGCACTAAAACATTATAGTCGGCACAAGCTGTAAAATCTGGTCTGCTTGCTCCACTTTCTCCATTTATTGTTTCGGTAAAATAATCGTAAGTTCCGTGTGCAGTACTTGGTCCATATAAGTGAATTTCTTTATCTGGCCATGCTGGGTTAACTTGATTCCATTTGGTAATTACTTTGTTTGCGGCAGGTTCCCATATTTTTTTTAATTCTGCGGTGGTAATATTTGTTAACCAATCGTTTTCTGGGTTCGTAATAATAGCTAAACCATCATAAGCAACAGTAATTTCAGTAAAATCAATTCCTGCTTCTTTTAACGAAGCAACTTCAGCATCTTTGATTTGTCTTGAAGCATCAGAAATATCAGTTTCATTTCTAATAAATTTTTTAAATCCTGCTCCACTTCCTGACGAGCCAATGGTTACTTTTACATCTGGAGCCTCAGCTCTAAAATCTTCAGCAACTGCCTCTGTAATTGGATAAACAGTACTTGATCCATCAATTTTTACTTCGCCCGACAATGATTCTTCAGTACTTGTGTTATTGTCATCTTTTTTTTCTGAATTTCCGCCACCACAAGAGGCTAATCCAAATATTAAAGCTCCGCCTAATACGATTCTTGAAAGTTTTTTTGTTTTTTTGTCCATTTTTATTTTTATTAATTTATTACGCGAAGTTAAAATACAAGTGGCTTAAAGTTGTTAAAGAGCTATTAAGGGTATGTTAAGTTATTGTTAACAAACACGCTTTTTTGAAAAACTATTTTAGAGCAAGGCTGTTTAACTTTGTTTTAGTACCTTTGCACCGTGAAAGTTTTAAACATAAAAGCAATTTTTTTGTTGCTGATTTTAATTACACCGATGGTAATTATTTCAGCCTCTCAGCTTAATATTGCGGATGATGTATGTACATTGTGTGAAAATAATGGAGAAAATCAATTGAATAGTGCCGAAGAATTTATTCTTTACGATACACCAACTAGCTTTTTTATTCCTTCGCAAAGGCTAAACTTTTTTATTACCGTTAAAAAAAGCTGTTCTACAGCTATAGATGTTTTAACCCCTCCTCCGGAATTAGTATAGTTTTCTTAAAAAATTAAACCTTTTTAAGTTTTGAGTAATATTATTACTTTTTTTGAACATCATTTTATTGTTCATATATTAAGGAAATTCTTATTACTTTAATAAAAAACATTTCTTTTTTCTGTTAAGGAGAAACCCTTATAAAAAGAGTTATGTTAAGAGTTACAAATGGTATTAAATAATATAAAAAAAATGAAAACAAACAATAAATTAAACCCTTTTAAAAACTTAAAAGATGACTTGCCAGCAAGTATAGTTGTTTTTTTAGTAGCCATGCCTTTATGTTTAGGTATTGCTCTAGCTTCTGGAGCCCCTCTTTTTGCTGGATTAATTAGCGGAATAATCGGAGGGATAATAGTGGGGCTATTAAGTGGTTCGCCCCTTGGTGTGAGTGGGCCTGCTGCTGGACTAGCTGTAATTGTACTGAATGCTATAACAGATCTTGGTGGATTTGATATTTTTTTAGTTGCTGTAATTCTTGCTGGAATAATACAGCTAATAATGGGTTTTGCTAAAGCAGGAATTATTGCTTATTTCTTTCCTTCATCGGTAATACACGGTATGTTGGCAGGAATAGGAATTATCATTTTCTTAAAGCAAATACCTCACGCTTTTGGTTACGATAAAGATCCTGAAGGTGATTTTAAATTTTTTCAAATAGATGGGCATAACACTTTTGAAGAACTAATACACATGTTAAACTTTATAAGCCCTGGCGTGCTGATTATTTCTGCTATTTCTTTAGCTATTTTAATTATTTGGGATACACCGTTTTTCAAAAAATTAAAGTTTACCAAATTAGTTCAAGGGCCATTAGTGGCTGTAGTGGTTGGAATCGTTTTAAACACCGTTTTTAATTCAATACCAAGCTTAGCAATTGGAGCTGATTTGTTAGTAAAAGTACCTATTCCCAAAAGTATGGGCGACTTTTTTAGCAACTTTACATTTCCCAATTTTAATACGGGACTTTCTAACCCTCATGTTTATACTACGGCTGTAGTAATAGCTGTGGTAGCAAGCTTAGAAACTTTGCTTTGCGTAGAAGCATCGGATAAACAAGATACGCTTAAACGGATTACCCCTACCAATAGGGAGTTGAAAGCTCAAGGGATTGGAAATATAATTGCTGGTTTTATTGGTGGGTTACCTGTAACACAGGTTATTGTAAGAAGTTCTGCCAACCAACAATCAGGAGGAAAAACAAAAGCCGCTACTATTATTCATGGATTGTTGTTATTGATAAGTGTAATTGCTATTCCAACAGTATTAAATTTAATTCCTTTGGGAGTATTAGCGGCCATATTGTTAGTTGTTGGCTATAAATTAGCTAAACCTGCTCTTTTTAAAAAAATGTATAAAGATGGTTTAAGGCAGTTTATTCCTTTTGTGATTACAGTTGTTGGAATTGTATTTACAGATTTATTAATGGGAATTGCTTTAGGGATGATTGTTGCTATATTTATAATTCTTAGAAATAATTTTAAAATTCCTTATAAAATGCAGCAAGAAAATTTGGCAGGGAAAGGGAAAATTAATATTATTTTATCAGAAGATGTTACCTTTTTAAATAAGGCTTCTATACAAAAATCGTTGGCTAAAATCCCAAATAATACTCATGTTACAATTGATGCTAGAAATAATCATTTTATTCATCATGATGTGGTTGAAATAATTGAAGATTTTGAGATAAGTGCCACAAATAGAAATATAAAGGTTGAGGTAATTGATTTACATAAAAATCAAACCCAAGAACCTCCTCAACATTACAAGGTTTCAGATTAATAAAATAAGTGTTAAGCCAAAAAAAGGCTTCATCTAAAATAAAAACTAAAAGATATGAAAACAGAATTTTATAAAAAATTATTACAAAACAATAAAGATTGGGTTACAAAAAAATTAGATACTAACCCTAATTTCTTTAAAAAATTATCTCAAGGGCAACAACCTCCACTACTTTGGATTGGTTGTGCGGATAGTAGAGTGCCTGCTAATGAGATTATTGGTGCCCAACCCGGTGAAGTTTTTGTACACAGAAACATTGCTAACATGGTTGTTCATTCTGACATGAATATGTTAAGCGTATTAGATTATGCAGTTAATGTGTTACAAGTTAAACACATCATTGTGTGTGGTCATTATGGATGTGGGGGAGTAAATGCTGCATTAAGTAATCAACATATTGGTTTAATTGATAACTGGATAAGGCACATTAAAGATGTTTATCGGTTACATAATGATGAGTTAGATGCTATTGACGATAAAAATGAGAAATTTAATCGTTTTGTAGAGTTAAATGTTATAGAGCAGGTGCACGATTTGGCAAAAACCTCTATTGTTCAACAGGCATGGGGAAATAACCAAACGTTATCAATACATGGGTGGGTTTATGGTTTAGATTCAGGTATTATTAAAGATTTAAATGTAAATTTTAGTAGCGATAATGATCTTGGAGAAGTTTATCAATTGAGCTTTGAGTAAGTAATACCGTTTAACATCAAAATGGCTGATAAATAAATTAAAATAGAAATGATTTATATCGGGTGTTTTGATGTTAAACTGGTATTATTCATCAAATACTTTTCTAAACCTATTAAAAATCCTTTCAATTAGCCTTAAATTTTTAGTGATAATTTCAGCACTTCCCGTCATTTCTGGCGTAAATGTAA
>CAZVEW010000098.1:0-9611 GCA_964625955.1 uncultured Vicingus sp.
TTTTTTACAAAGATATTTACAAAAAAGATGAGAAATTAATCGCTTTAATGTTTTATTTCCCTACTAAAGATACGAGTTCATTATTATTGGCAAAACAATAATTAACGGTAGCATTTACATATTTAGAATGTGCTAAATAATATTTTTTTGGGTAGTAAATAAACACACAACTTCCCTCTTTAATTTTATTTATAAAGTTGGTATAACCTTTTTTTGGTAACGAAGGGCAGCCTAAACTTCTGCCTAATCTACCATTATTGACAATAAAATTATGGTTAACATAATTGGCAGCATGAAAAATAATACCCCTATCTCTTGCATTGCTATTAGCATATTCTAAACCATCTAATTTAAGCGATAAACCTTTTTTACCATCATAAGTTTCGGCTGTTTTATAAAACCCTAAACTGGTTTGGTAGCTGTTAACCCTATTAGAAAAAGCAGTAGCAAACTCTTCTCCCGAGTTTCTGCCATGAGCCACTAAACTTTTATGCACAATTTCTTTGCTTATCATATCAATGGTAAAAAGCCGCTGGGTATTGGCAGATTTACTCATGTCTATAATGGTTAAATACCTGTTGTTAGGTAATTTGTTGTTGGCTTGCAAAACGTAATATCCTTTTAAGGCAATGGCTAATGCTTCGTAACTTAAATTGGTATCGTTAATACAATAATAGGTTTCTTGTGTAAACTGGTTAAAAGAAATTTTAATCGTTTTTAAGGCTTTGTTAACTAATTTTTCTTTAGTCGTAAAAGCACTCAACAATACGAAAAAAATAAGTGTAAAAATTAAATATGCCTTTTTCATGGGGCGACAAAGGTATAAAAATTATTTAAAATGCCATACATTACAATAATAATGGATGTTAAAGCAAATATCATCATTTCCCTTGAGCTCCAGAAGAAGCTCCTGTGTTCAAATTATCGTTTGCACTATGGCTTTTCTTTTCTCTTTTCTGAGAATCAAATTTCATTTTACCAAACGTATAATTAAAGCTAACTCTTACTGAACGAGATGACCAGTTCCAATTAGTTTCATAAGCATAACCTACAAGGTTATCGCTCAAAAAATGTCTATTTCTTGTATTAAAAATATCGTTAAAACTAGCAGTAAACTTGCCTTTATCTTTTAGTATTTTTTTACTTACTGAGACATTTAATCCATAGCGTGGTAAGCTATGTCCTTGCAAACTCTCTGACCGTCCTCTATATTTCCATCGAGTTTGTAAAATCCATGATTTTTTAATCGTTTGGGTAGAAGTAAGCTGAAACATCCAACCAAAAGTATTACTTGTAAGCTGATTTAGTTTATTGTCTTTTACCTTTGAACTCCAAATATTAAAACTAGTATTTGTCCTCCACCATTTAAAAGGTTTGTACCCAACAATTAGTTCTCCACCATTAATCTTAGAATCCGCTATATTTTCTGGTTTAGAGATACTTATCCCTTCGCTATTTAAAACGGTTAAACTACTTTTTTTACCATTGACTTGTCGGTAATAAACCGATGAATTAAAATTAAATTTATCCCAATATCTATTATAAGATAATTCGTAAACATCAATATATTCTGGATTTAAAAAAGGGTTTCCTGTCCGTAAGCTATAAGGATCGGTATAAGAAGCGAAAGGATTTAAATCCCATGATTGTGGTCGATTAATTCGCTTACTATAACTTAACAAATACTCGTTGCCTTCTTTTATTTGATACGATAAATGGACAGAAGGGAAATAACTAAAATAATTATGATTAAACGTTTGATGCGTATCGG
The DNA here is from genome assembly GCA_964625955.1 of uncultured Vicingus sp. Lineage (GTDB taxonomy): Bacteria > Bacteroidota > Bacteroidia > Flavobacteriales_E > Vicingaceae. The sequence goes on from CAZVEW010000098.1 coordinate 1,772, forward strand.
TTAATTCAGAATTAGTAGTTGTATTTTCTATACGCGCCCCAAGTTTAACGCCTATTTTATTAAATTGTTTAGCTAGCGTAACATAAAATGCGTTGATATTTTGTTGATATAAAAAATGGTTATTTAAATTAATATCTGGATAAACAATAGTTGTAGAATCACTAGATTCAGAATAAAATAATTCGTCTGATTTAACTAAGGAAGAGGCAAGTCCCATTTCTAAAGTTAAAGAATCATTTATTGGTAAGGTGTAATCTAGTGTAGCACTTAAAAAATTATCATCGCTCGGTTGTTGTGTATTTTGAAATTTTGGTAATTGATTTTCAATGGATAAATTTGAAAAAAAGTGTTCATTTATATTATCCACAGAATTTTGATTGTTTATCGTATAATCAATATCAAAATCTAATGTATGGTCTTCTTTTTTAAATTTAGTTTGCCAACCTAAATCAAAATCTACACTACTATATAAAGAGCTATTTGCAGTTACTCTTCTAGCATAATTATTTAAATAGTAGTTATTATCTAAGAAACTGTAATTTTTACTATTATCCCCACTTCCTTGTCCATTCCACCCCGAAGCTTCTATATAAATTGTATTGCTCTTGTTAAGGTAATAGTTTATGCCACCAGTATACCAGATATTAGTATAAGCACTAATAAAAGAGCTTGTTAGGTTTTGGTAATGTAATGAATCTGCAAAATATTTCCTATTAGTTACACCATTACCAAAATAGTTTCCGCTATACACACCACCCGAAGCATAAAAATTCAACTTATTTTTTCTATAATTTAAACTCAAATACGAATTATAACCATTTTTCTCGTTGTAAGTGTATCCTGCACTATAACTTCCGTTAAATCCAGCTGCTTTTTCTTTTTTAAGAATTACATTGATAATACCAGACATTCCTTCGGGGTTATATTTTGCTGAAGGATTGGTAATTATTTCAATTTTTTCGATAGAACTTGCTGGTATTTGTTTAAGCATATCCGAAGCTTTAATATTTGTTGGTCGATTATCAATTAAAATCTTTACACTTTCATCACCTCGTAGGCTTATCACCTCTTTGTCATCAACATCTACCGAAGGCATACTATTTAACACCTCTAAACCTGTTTTACCTTGTGCACTAACATCTTTAGTAACATTGTAAACTTTCTTATCAATTTTATTTTCCATTAAATCTTTTTCTGCCACAACGTTAAATGCTGCTATATTTTCAGCATCATTAGCAATGGAAATAATACCTATATCTATAAGATGGTCTTTTTTAGTAAGACTAATATTGTTTATAATTTTTGTTTTAAAACCTATAAAATCTATTTTAATATAAAAATTGCCATACGGAACTTTTTTTATAATAAATTCACCTTTATTATTTGTAATTGAACCTGTTACTAAAGTAGAATCTTTAGTGTTAAATATGGAAACTGTAGCAAACTCTATCGGAGATTTTGTAAGCTCATTTTGGGCTTTTCCTCTTATTTCCCCACTGTTTTTTTGACTAAATACGTGTAAGCAAATTGATAAAAATACCAATAGTAATAGTGTACCTTTCTTCTTAAACATAAATGTTAATTTTATCTTTTTAAATTCTTAGCCACGACAAAGGAATAAATAATTAAACGATATTTTTAATAAATTATTCTTGAATAATTAAAAAATACAGCAATTCATCAAAAGAAACTGAATAGACAACTGAAAATCTTCACATTAAACAAACAAAAGACTTACAGCAATTTAATCGTTATTAGCCTTATTTACTATCTTTTACTTTATTTTTTAATTGCTCTAAATCCCTTACTAAAAAACTTTTCCTATCTGACGAATAGATAATTCCTTCTTTTTTTAATTCGTTAATTACCTGCGAAACGCTTTGTCGTGAACAGCCAATAAAGTTTGCCATGTCTTGGTTAGTCATTTTATGTTTTACTAAAATTTCTTTGCCAATTTTTTTACCCTGTTGGTTGGTTAAATGAAATAAAAATAAAATAATTTGGTTTTTGTTGTTATAGAAAACATTTTCTACTCTTTTTCGTACCGAAAGTGCTAAAGTTTTGCCTACAAGTTGGAAAATTTTATAACCAAACTCACCATTCTTTTTCATTAATAAAGAAAAATAAGAAGATTTTATGGTAATAACCGTAGATGTTTCAATGGCTTGGTAAAAAAAATCTGATGCGTTATCATCAAACAAAGAAAAAAAACCAAAAATATCGTTATCAGTAAATCGTAAGGAATTTAGCTCATGACCTTCGTCAGAAAAAATACCACCTTTAATTAAACCTTTTTTTACAATATATACATTTTTACTAATGGTGTGAGGTTCTTCAATAAAACTTGTTTTATTAAAATTTGCTAATTGTGAGTGTTGTACTAAACCTTTGCATTCCTCATCACTTAAATCAATAAAAAGAGAGTAATTACGTATGAGTTCAAAATTTTTATTCATACCCACGAAAGTAGTAAAATACTTAAATGTATTAAAATTAGCAAGTTAAAATTTTACGTTTAAACTTAATCCGTTGGCATTATTAAAATTATAAGGCAAAAGTGTAAAATTAACTTTACGTATTTGTTTCTTTTTATGTAATTCAGGAACCAACCAACCTACTAAAGCACCAACGGCATAGCCAGTAATAACATCGCTAGGATAATGTTTGCCCGCAGCTACCCTAAAATAAGCAGTTGTGGCAGGAATGATGGCAGCAAAACTCCAAAAACCAATGCGGTAACCTTTTTTCATGTTTGGGTGATAATCGGTAATTACCTTAGCAAAGAAAAACGAATAAGCAGTTGTTGTAGAGGTGTGTCCCGAGAAAAAAGATAATTTACTTTGCTTGTCCATTCGTGTGGCGTACGAAACCTGATTATTGTAAGTATAAGGTCGTGGTCGGTTTACTAAATTTTTAACAATGTCGGTAATTCCTGTATTAATTGTTCCCACTTCTAAGCCCATTAAAACTAGGTTTAAAAAATCGCTTCGTGTATAATGTTCTGTTAAAAAAAGTACTGGTAAAGCTAAACTCGAAAAAGCTAAATAATTGCTTGCATTTTGTGCAAAATTCGATTGGTTGTTAGTGGCAAATCTATCAAATTTATTAATATTATTTTTATTTAAATTATTGAGTTCTGCAATGGTAAAAGCTTGTGTATTATTATTTTGTGATAGCATTATGCTTGTTCCTAACAATCCAAGTCCAGCAGCTATAAACGGAATTTCTCGTTTAAATTTTAGGTTGTAGGGATTTTTATTGGTGTGAATTCCGTTAACACACAAATTGCATTTAAAAAGGCTATCTGTTTGGTTTTGAGCAGATAAAGTATTACTTACTAAAAATAAAATTAATATGTTAAGGAGTGTTTTTTTCATATTTTAGAATAAAAATCCAAGTTTAAGGGTAAATAATTTTTCTTCATTACTAACAGTATAAGTTGCATTTATCACAGCTTTATTTAAAGGACTTATCCAAATTCCTCCACCTAAATCGTGGTGCCAAGTAGTGGAGTTTTCGTTATCACTCCACACCCTTCCTGTATCATAAAATCCTAAAATACCAAATTGAATAGGAAAAAGATAGGTGTGAAATTTAAACAATTTTATTCTTAATTCTTGATTAAAAGAAAGACTTGTTCTGCCCGAAAAACGGTCTCTTCTAAAACCTCTTAAATCGCCATTGTTATGACTCCTGTTTTTTGCCCCCAAAGTTGCTGCTTGGTAAAACTGAAATTTATTAATAATATGAACTCCTTTTACGTTAGCGGCATAAACCATTTTTAGTGGTAACGGAACAAAAAGGGTAAATTGAGAAGAAATTCTTCCGAAGTTGTTGGTTGCTTCATTTAAGTTGATGTTCCAGCTTCCCGTATTTTTAAAAGCAAAACCTCGTGTAGGAATAATTTTATTATCGGTATTTACAAAATTGTAAGCGAATACTAATCCTAAATAATCTTTGGCAGCTTTGGTGTTAAATTTTTTTCCTTCGGGCGTGCTTATAAAACGATTTGGTGAATTTTTGATGTCAATAAATTGGTAAATTGCCCCTAAACTAATTTTGTTGTATAAGCCTATGTTTTTTATTAAACTAGGCTGTAATAAAATTTCGTTAAAACGGATTAAATTAAAATTTGAGCCTACCGTAGTATTAACCTTTGTTTCGTTACCAAAACCATAAAAGTTAGTGGTGCTATTGGGTGCATTTATCGAAAAATCTATTTTTAAATCTAAATCTTTAATAAAATCGACAAATTTGCCTGCATAAATAATATTAAAGCTATTTGATTTTAAGGCTCGGTTGGCTACAAACTTTTGAAAGTAGGAGTAAGGTTTTTTTCTAAATCCAAAATGTTTAAAAGAAGCTCCACCACCTAAAAACAAACCATCGTCAATATTATAACCAATAAAAATTTGCGGCAATAATATATCGTATTTAAAAGATTTTCGGTTAAATTCGTTAATACTTTTTTGGTAAGAAGTTAAGTTTTTTAGTTCACTTTTTCTTTCACAAACAATTTGGTTATCTTCTTTTTTGGTATCGTAATATTTGGTTTTTTTAGTCCACCCTTTTACGGTTGAGTAATCGGAAATAAAATCATTACCTGTACCACCAATAACCCTAATAAGGATTCCTTTTTTTACGTTTCCTTTAATATCAAATTCATCTTTACCTTTTAAACCATATAAGCGAATTTCTTTGGTTTCGTTGCGGTTAAAATTTCGGTGATAAAACCTGTCGCCTTTTTTTGCATGTTGATAGTTGTAAACGTTTACGGTGGTAATGGTATCATTTTTACGAATAACTTCAAAATATTCTCTTTGGTTGCTGCCTACAACATTTACTTTTTTTGCTAAAACTTTGTAATATCTGTCGGCAAATTCATTGAGTTTATTTTTTCGAGCAATTAGTTTTTCAGTAATACTTTTTCCGCTGATGTTATAAATGGTATCTGGCCAAAGCCTTATGGCATAACGAATAATAGAGTCTGTTAAATGTTTTTGCATATCACGAGCAATATTTAACCATTCTTTTTTATCTAAATTAGTTAAAAAAGAGCGGTCTAAAAATCGGGCGTTGTAATTTATGCCAGCAATATCTCTAATATCATCATCAAAATTTTGCCATTTTCTAACAATCCATCTTCTACCAGCTAATCGAGGAATTAAGCCATCGAATTTCACAAAAGCTTGGTCCCTATCTCTAGGAATAGGAATGTAATACGTGGTGTTATGGGGTAGGTGTTGGCAAAAATCATGGTGCTGCTTTTTGCAAGTAAATTCTGCCCAACGCCATTGGTCTTCGTGTCTATCCCAATCTCCTAAAAGCATATCAAAAAGTCTGTTTCGGGCTAGTTCTTGTTGATCAACAATAACATTATTATGGTTCATTATTTTTTTTATGAGTTGAGGAGAGCTGATGGCATTGGTGGCATTTCCAAAATTTTTGATACTAGCAACATCGTGTGCAGCCCTTTGTTCGTAAAGCATTAAGGTATTGGCAAAACTTTTTTGATATTTTCCAAGATGTGGGTCGTTAGGCACAAAAACTAATTTTGGTATGGTATGATAAATTCCCGCAGCTTTTGCCATTGGCGGAATTACAAAAGCACCGTAAGGGTGAGATGTAGATATTTGATCTTGCACTATTTCGCTGGCAATGGTATGCCACAACGCTTTAGGTAAAATTGAGGAAGGGTCTTTTTGAATGGAGCGTAAAACATATTGGTTACCATCGGCACCTTGCAACCTTAAAGAATGAGTTTGCATTCCGCCACCTTTTTTAATGGGTGTTAAACCACCATGTTCTTTGGCTAAATTAATTACAGGAACTTTTACAGGAGTTGTCCATTCTTTACGATAGTGAGCACCTAAAAAGAATGTTTTAAACTTTCCTGCTTTATAATTTTCTCCAGCAATTACCGTTTTAAAACCATCTAAAATATTAGTAGTTAAGCTATTAGTATCTTTTTTAGTTACATTGTTGTGATGAGGTGGAATAATTTTTTTCTCAAAAGCTATTGTAAAAGAGGTATGGTTTAAAATCCAAAATTGTAGAATTATAGCCCCATTTTTTAGGTTAATTAATTTAGCAAAACCAATGTTTGAAGTGGCAAATTCTTCACTTTTATGTTCTCTTACGGGAGATGTTAAACTGCCCGAACCACTGATGATAAAGTGTTGATTATTGCGATTGATATATTGCAAATTGTGCTCATGACCAGCCGCGTAAATCAAATTATCAAAACCTTTAAAAGTACTTAACAATGAGGTTATCATGGTTTGATATTTAGGGTGATGAATATCTTGAATATTACCGATGTTGCTTCTTGCAAAAGGATAAAGAGAGCCTATTATTGGCAAAGGAATATATAGTTTTGAATTTAAATTTGTTAAAGGAAATAAATGGTTTTTTAACGAAAAATATCCGCCATGCTCGCCATAGCTGTAAATTGGGTGATGACCGATAACCAACACATCTTTATCCTTATTATTATCTAAAATATCTTTTAACTGATTGGTAATTTCTTTGGGTGTTGTGTACTTGCAATCGCCTGTTGTTATTGGTCCTTTTTCGAATTGATGTAACCACCATTGAGTATCTAAGGCAATTAGCGTTAAATTTTTAGAAATCTTAACTTCTTTTGGCCCTGGACAGCCATTTTTCAGTAAAAAAGATTTGTATCTAAAGTGTGAGTTGATGTATTTTTCTTCGTTAATAATATGAGATAGACCATTTTTTTTTCCTTTGTTCCAATCGTGGTTTCCAGGAATATAATAAATGGTGGCATTTGCTTTTTTTATAATTGTTATTTGGTGTTTAATAAACAATTTTGCACTCTCAAATCCTTTTTCATTTTTATTAGGTAAGCCCGAATAATAAATATTATCTCCTAAAAATATAATGGTATTTTTTAAATTGTTTTGATTGGTTTGTTGTACCAATTCTTGCAATAAGATATTCGATTTTTCATTGCTTTCGCCAGCATCTCCAACCAAATAAACAACACTTTCTATGTTTTCTTTTTTTATTAATGATGAATCTATAGCTACAGCTTTAACTACATTTATTTGTAAAATAAAACTTCCTAAAAGAAAAAATTTAAAATAATTGTTCACGCTTGTTTTTTGTTAAAATAGAAATCAATTTACGATAAAAGTACCTTTATTTAAAAACATTAAATGTCTTTAAATATACAGACCAAAAGAAATTACAAAGGCAAGTTGTTTTCTGTCATTGCTTTGACAAATAATTAATGTTTATACATAGATATTTGAATGAGTATTTCTAAAAAGACTAACTATGAAAACATTTTACTTAAATTATTTACGTCCTTCCATTAAGTATAACAAAGGCTTTAGAGAGGTTTTACTTTTTATTTCTTTTTTAATTTTTTATAAAATTTCGCGATTTATAGCCATTGGAGATGAAGCAACAGCTTTCGAGAATGCCAATAGTTTAGTCGATTTTGAAAAATGGATAGGCATTTTTAGAGAACTATCTATTCAGCATTTTTTTTTAAATTATACCTTCATCATTAAAATTGTAAATAAGTTTTACATGATGATTCATATTCCTTCAACAGTAATATTTTTTATGTGGTTATACCACAAACGTAGCAATTACTATAAATACATCAGAAATGGGTTTTTATTAGCCAATGCATTAACAATTTTCTTTTATATCGGATTTCCTTGTGCTCCACCTCGCATGTTAAATAACTTAGGCTTTGTTGACACGCTGTTAAAAGTTAGTGATGTGAATTTATATACAGGTGTTTTTTCTGGGTTATTTAATCAATATGCAGCAGTGCCTTCAATGCACTTTGGTAATGCTTTAC
>CAZVEW010000099.1:0-9479 GCA_964625955.1 uncultured Vicingus sp.
CATCCCAAGCAAAATCAGATATATTTTTACCTATATGGATATTGCCTAGTTCTTCTTTATCTATTTCTCTTACAACTTTTCCTGTTATTGTAAGAATCTGAATTTTAAAAATATCAGGAATTTTAGATCCTGTTAATGTAAATACAAAACGTGTTGAAGTTGTAAATGGATTTGGATAATTAATAATATTAGTAATGGTTGATTTATTAATAACTTCAAAACCGATAATGTAATCATAGTTCCCAGAGTTATTACTCGACCTGTCGTTTGCTTGCACCCTTAATTTGTATCCACCATCGGTAGTTAAATTGGCATTATATATAATTTTAGCACTATTTTTTGGTAATGATGCAGGGATAAAAGTCATGATATCTTGTCCTGAACTTGAACGGAAGTAAATTCTTTTTTCCATACCGTTAGGATAGGTTAGATAAACAGCAAAATCTGAGGTGTCGTTTAGTGCTAGAAATTTATTTTCATCCGTTAATTCCATTACAATTTCAGTTTCTGGTGATACAATATCACCATCTAAGATATGAATCCCATCAAAGGTAACATCAAGTAATGGATTTATTTTATCACCAATTACATAAAAAGGAATCTCGGCAATGTTGTTAAAATGAAATTTTTCTAATTGGTCGTTGTTCGGATTTACATCTATTAATAAGCTGTTAATGCCTTTCATGCCTAAAGTAGAAAACTGAACACTTAGAATAATTATACTATCGGCAAGTAGGGGTTTTTGTCGTGAGAAAGGAATGGTTATTAAGTTGTTATATTGGTTAAGTACCTTAAAAGAAACCAATAAGCTATCCATATTATGCAAACTAATATTTTTTACAGCAATAGAACAGTTGATTAACTCCCCCTCATTAACAGTATCTTTTTGAAATGAGAAGTTAATATTTGGGTCAAGAGCTGCTTCAGGAATATCATCATAAGTAACTTGCCATCTATCAAGTTGAGGAGCTGTAAATAGGGAGTCATCCATTAAGTGAGCATTTAATCTTAAGTAAGGGTATTGAACCGCATTTATTCGGTTGGTAATTCTTATGTCAACCGAATCGGTAGGAATATTTGGAATAATTAGCGTTTCTGTTCCATTAGTATCAACGCCATAAATATTTAAAATGGTGCTATCTTTTGTAGGATATCCTTCTAATGGGTTTACTTGCCAAGAGATGGAATCCCAACGAGTTGAGGGACCAAAGGTTGGAGAATAGATATTGGCAAAATTTGCACTTCCAACTATTGTAGCACTTAGCAATAAGCCTTTTTGGGTTACCGAAGTTCCTATTACCTCTTGGGTAGAAAGAGGATTCCCTTTCTTGGTAAAAAATATAAAAGGTAAACTATCTTGAATGGCAGGAATATTTACTGCACCTAAATTAGTTAAGGCTGTATTTAAAGTGGGTGTTAATGGTGCATAAGCGGTAAACATATTCCAATACCAAGTCCACATAATTATATAATCGCCATTAGGTACACTATCGGTTAACATGCTTGCTAAGGCATTCATTTGTGTAGTATCGGCATTTCTAAAAATAAAAAAATTAGGGATTCCTACACTAGGGCTATTGGCTTGTCCCATATCTAATTGCGTTGGTTCCCAATGATTAAAAGATACAGAATCAATTATAGCTACATGAATGGAACTGTTAGTAAGCCAGCCATTTCCTCCTATTAAACTTTGGTCTATATAAAAAGAAGGAATAGAGCCTTCTGACCAATTTGTTGATCCATTAACAGTGGTACTACCAATTGCACCATCTGTTATTGCTTTTAATGTTCCTACTTTATTTTGGAAATTAAATTTCCATGTATTTCTATCGTATTTAAGTAACTCAAAGTTATCATTCTCAAATTGAAAGAAGTGATCTTGCTGCCAGCCTTCTTTTCCTGAAATGTATTGAAAAGAACTGTTTCTCCATTTATAACCTGTTGCATCTACCGAATCTTTACCAACTCTCCAAAAATAAACCATGCTGTCTGGCATGTTTTGCAATAAATTTGGTGTCCATGACACAACTCCTCCTGCTTGATTAACGGTTGTTGTTTCCATAATTGGACTATTAAAATAATCAGTTGTATCGAGTTGAAAAATATAGTTATTCGTTGGTTGAAAAAGATTGGCTGTAGAGGCTTTTAAGGTAATTCCTTGATTAGGCATAATGGCAAAGTTGTAAGGAAAAATAGGAATAATATTTCCAGAAGTAATATTTAAAGTTTTTATTACAGTATTGTTTGTTTCTGATATTTCATCTACAAAGCCAGGTGGTGCATCAATAGTAATGGTAAACGTATTTAAACCTAAACCCCTAACAATATCAACTGGCAAAGTAAAAGTTACGGTATCTTTATAATGGGGTGCAGGCAATAATTTTATGTATGTTGTATCTTGATAATTAGCATCGGGATAAGCCCTTGTTAAGCTTAAAATTATGGTTGTATCAATTGCTCTTCCTAAGTTGGCAACAATTACTTGCACATTAAACGAATCTATATCTGAAGTTATAATAGTAGGAATATAGCTAACAGATGCATCATTCAACATATAATCAGGTTTATCAAAAGTGTGTAGCCTAATAGCTGGGTCGCCATGAAAAGTGATATTTAAGGCTGTCGAGTTAAGATGGTCTTCAACTCCCGTAGTGGTTGACTCTATATTTTTAATTGTGTTTTGGATTTGCCTACCTAAACTTTCACCATAACTTTTGTAAGAAAAATTATTATATAACTCTGTAGCATAAACATTTAGATAAGATGTAATTGCCAAATCTACAGAAGACAAGAAGCCTATAACCCCTTTATTATCTAAAATTACATTTTGTTCACTTGTGCTATTTGCTGAACCCAAATGTATATCGCCAGCAAAACATGCTAAACCAATTAATAAGGGGTACTTGCCTTGTTGGTCTGGCCATAAAGCAGGGTCATCAATGTTTTGGTCAAAGCCACCAGTAGCTGAAGCATGCCCTAAAAAAGTCATTAATGCCACTCCAGATCCTATTAAATTTTTAATAGAATCAGAAATTGTAATTTGAACTGGAGCAGTAGAATTTTTAAAAAAAGAAGTAACATTTCCCCCAAACAAGGTATCTTCTAAGGTTCTTTTATAATTGTTTAGAATTGTTTTAAAAAACACTTGTTGGCTAGAGTTCTCTCCTCCTCCAAAATGCAAAATCCTTTTCATCCAATCGGTTTCACCATTGTTTCCAATACTCATGTTAGGGCTTTCATATTGTTGTACTTTATTTAAGTACCAATCAATTTCGGTATTGTTTTTAGCCGCTAATCTTCCTGTAGGGATTGCAGGTTCAAAAAAAGTACCATCTAAACCAGCTGTAATCATGTTGTCGGAAGCTGGATTTCCGTACGATGGTACAAAGTTATTATAGAAGTAAGTTAAGTTTTTTCTGCTATCTTTCGATTTGATGGATTTTCCTAATAAAAATAAATAATTTGGTTTTGTAGGCCAAGTATTTAAAATATAATCAATAAAATTTCTTATCGCTAAAGGATGTTTTTTAATACCATAAGCAAATTGATCGTATAAATTATCTATATTATAAATAACTGCATTTTGTGGGTCAATGTTAATTGCAGGATTTAATCGGTAATTGGCGTAACTAGTAGCTCCAGCCATTAACGTAGGATGTGTAATTATAATATATGCTGTATCCACAGGGTTTGCTCCATAATTAACAAAAAAACCTGTTCCGTTTATTGCCGTAAGTGATGTTATATTTTTAACTTGACTTTCATCTGCAATAAAACACTCTTTTTGATTGCCAGCGTTAGGAATTAAGCATTGGTAATTTGTTCCACTTGCAACTACTTTAATTCTTTTGTTATTGGTTAAATCATAAAAAATAATATTGCCTGTTGTATTAAAATTAGAAAAGCTAAATAAAGATTTCGGTGCTAAAGAATTATCATTTACAAAAACTTTATCCATTAAAGAGATTCCTTCTAAATCTAAGGAATGAGGGTATTTTAATTTGATATATGCAATGGCTTGTCGATCTGCTGCAGAGGCTATATCGTTAATACTAGCAAAGGTTACAGAGGTATTTGTTGCTCCTAAATCATTGATGGGAATGTTCATCTGCACATCAATTTTTTTATAGGCTTCAAAAATGGTGTCTAATGTGTTGCTACCAAGACTTATCCTCAAATGATGATCTCCTGTAGAAATATTTGCATAATTAGATTCGCCTAAGACCACTGCACTTAATGTTGCATTACCTCCGTTGTTGTAGGCATTTTTAGAGGAAATAGTTTTAGTTTTACTTTGTCCTAAAGAAAAATCATCATCGAACCAACCTTCGGTAGAAGAGAACCCAAACATTGTTAAAGCTTCTCCTCCAACATTTTGTGTTTCACCATCATAATAAGGATTAACAGATGCTTGTCCACTAGTATAAATTTCTAAATTTTCTTTAACAAAATAGTTGATGGGGGTATAAGAAGAGAAATTAGTGTCTGTTTCAAGAATAAGTCTATTGTTGCTTGTTAGATTATTCCACGTTAAAAAATAATAAATGGTATCATTAAACAAACTATAATATGGGTCAGGATGTTTAGCCGCACTTCCATATAATGCTTGGTCAAACCAACCATCATTTTTTTGACCGTAGAACTCAATAAAATCGTTGCTATTAAAAACGCCATCATTTTCACCAGCTATATAAATAGGTATTTCAACACCTCGTGCAAAAAGTTGGAGATTTTTAGGATTTATTGTTGACAAAGGAATTCCAGCATTTATTAATGTTGTGGCACTTATTCTATAAATGCTAGTTTCAGCAACTTTAAATTTATAATAAGGCTGATTATAGTTAATCCAACTATTGGTAAAGGGTTGTGCAATTCCATACAAACAAATAGTAATAAATGCTGTAAACAATAAAGCGGGTTTAATTATGTTATTTTTTTTTATCAATATACTAAACTAGTACGTTATTTATAGCTGTTCTGTTTCAGTGCTTTAAAATAAATGAACTTTTTTATTTTTTTTGAGCTCGTTTATTGATGTCAAATTTTAACGAAAAAACATTCGAATAGAGTGCCTCAGATTGATTACCTATATCAGAAAGTGCATAGTCGAGTGTTATTCCTTTAAAGTTAATTCCTATACCAAAGTTTGGTTGATAAGAAATTTTATCATTACCAACAATATTTGTTACTTTTTGAAAATTTCCGACACCAACTCTTAAAAATATCAATTTGCTATATCCCACCTCAAATCCGATATGAGGGTCAATACTAACTGGGTTTCCAGTTATTAAAACATTTCTTTTTCCATCGGTAGATAAATCAAAGTCAAGTTCTCCTAAAATATTAAATTTACTGCTAATCTTAGCACTTCTACCAATTCCTAAAATTAGTTTAGGTAAAGTAACTTCTAATGAATTTGTTGGTATTTCATTTCCTGTAGCATTAAAAACATCAATGGTTTGCTGGTCTAACGAAAAACTCCAAGCATTAAAAGTAGAAGTAATATCACGAGCCATAGCAGCAAACTGCCATTTTTTAAGTTTGTATTGGGCACCAACATCTAAGCCAAACCCCCAAGCACGGGCAAAGTCACCAACTTGTCGATAAATTATCTTGGCATTAGCACCATAAGTTAGTCCTTTTATTTTTGATTTTCTAGCATAAGAAAATATAAAAGCATAATCTGCGACAGAGAATGATGTTATTCTGTTAAAATCAATATTTCCATCGGCATCAATCAATTGAGTTGTGTTAGGAATATTATCTACGCCAAAGCGAATTAAAGAAAATCCAAAGGCAGAAGATGTATCAATTTTTGCTGCAAAAGCCCCATAATCATAATTGGCAATACCTGCAAAATATTCGGCATGCATTAAATCTACCTGAAAATCTTTTTCCATATTAACCAAACCTGCAGGGTTCCAATAACCAGCAGTAACATCATTAACGGTTCCTATGTAGGAGTTAGACATGCCCATAGCCCTTGCTCCAACACCTATTGATAAAAACTCGTTGCTAAACTTTGGTGCAGATGTTTGGGCAAATAATGAAAGTTGAAGCAAGCCCAAAACAAAACTAAATATTATACTTTTTTTTACCATCTTAAAATAAAGTTAGAAAATTACACATTTCTATAAAAATAATGCTTTAAAAAAAATTGATTAATGCTATAATTTAGCTAAAACAGATTTTTACTTACTTTATTGCCTTATTTTTAATTGTAGTTAAACGGTATTGTTTAATTTTGATTAATTATTTAATCCTTTTTAATGAAAAAACATATTCCTAATATTATTACGCTTGGCAATTTATTTTGTGGTTGTTTAGCTATTAGCACTGCTTTTGAAGGAAAATTATATGTTGCTGCCTATTTATTAATAGTAGCTTCTGCACTTGATTTTTTTGATGGATTTGCTGCTCGAATACTTAAAGTAAGTAACCCTATTGGTAAAGAATTAGATTCTTTAGCTGATATGATCTCTTTTGGATTAGCTCCTGGAATTTTACTTTATAAATTTACCAAAATGCTTAATCACCAAAGCCCTATTGAGTTGCTTACCAATAATACTTGGTTATTTTATATTGCTTTTTTAATTCCATTGCTTTCTGCTTTGCGATTGGCAAAATTTAATCTCGATACCAGACAAACTTCTTCTTTTATAGGGTTGCCAACTCCTGCAAATACTTCGTTTTTTTTGTTTCCCGTAATTATTTATTATTATCCTAACCTACCTAAAATTATCGATTTAAATTTTATAGTCATACCTATTCTTAGTAATCCATTAATTATGCTTGGTTTAGGTGTTATTTTTTCTTTGCTTCTAGTGGCAGAAATCCCCATGTGTTCCTTAAAATTTAAAAGCACGAAATGGGCAGAGAATAAGATGGCTTTTTCGTTTATTTTAACATGGTTTGTACTTTTAATATTTACCAATATTTTAGCTATGCCAGCTATTGTGCTAATTTATGTAATTTTTTCAACCATCAACCACATATTATCTCCAAATAAAGTTGCCTGCTAATGCTTGCTGTTTTTTCTGATGAATATTTTATGAAAGAAGCTTTGAAAGAAGCCCAAAAAGCTTTTACAGAAAACGAAGTGCCTGTTGGTGCTGTTGTTGTTTGTAATAATAAAATTATTGCTCGGGCACATAATATGACCGAAAGATTAAACGATGTTACCGCCCATGCCGAAATGTTGGCTTTTACCTCTGCTACCGATTTTTTAGGTGGTAAATATTTAAACGAATGCACCCTATATGTTACATTAGAACCTTGCGTAATGTGTGCCGGAGCAAGTTATTGGACTCAATTAAAAAAAATAGTGTTTGCCGCCACCGATAAAAAACGAGGTTTTTCTAGGTTAAAGGAGAACATACTACATCCCAAAACAAAACAAGTTAAAGGATTATTAGTAAGGGATTGTAGTCAGTTAATGATTGATTTTTTTGCCAAGCAGAGAAAAGAAGGAAATAACTACTAAGCAAGAAAACAATGAAAATTATAGCTACTTTTGTTTTTTATTTTACCATTAAATAAATAAAATGAGTGACGCTATTAAACACGAATGCGGTATTGCTTTAGTACGATTGCTAAAACCCATCGATTATTACATTAAAAAGTACGGAACAGCCACTTATGGGCTCGATAAAATGTACCTATTAATGGAGAAGCAACACAACCGTGGTCAAGATGGTGCTGGTTTAGCTAATATTAAATTTGATGTAGCCCCTGGTCAGCGATACATAAGCCGCTACCGCTCCAATAGCGACCAACCTATTAAAGAAATTTTCTCCAAAGTCAATCAAAAATTTGAAGAAGTTTATCTTCAAAATCCAAAACTATTAAAAGATGCTAATTGGCTAAAAAAAAACATAGCTTTTACTGGTGAATTATCTTTAGGTCACTTACGTTATGGAACATTTGGCGGAAATAGTGTCGAGCAATGTCACCCTTTTTTGCGTCAAAATAATTGGATGACAAGAAACTTAGTAATTGCTGGAAATTTTAACCTTACCAATGTCGATGAGCTATTTAACATTTTAGTTGATATAGGTCAACATCCAAAAGAAATGTCGGACACTGTTACTGTCCTTGAGAAAATTGGACACTATTTAGATGTAGAAAATCAAGAAATTTTTGATAAATATAAAGAACAAGGATGCTCAAGGGTAGAAATATCTAAACTAATAGCAAAAAATTTAGATATTCAAAAGATATTAACCAACTCAGCAATGGATTGGGACGGTGGATATGTGATGGCTGGTTTATTAGGGCATGGAGATGCTTTTGTGTTAAGAGACCCTTCTGGCATTAGGCCTGCTTTTTATTACCAAGATGATGAGATTGTTATTGTAACTTCGGAAAGGCCTGTTATACAAACAGCTTTAAACGTACCCATAGAAACAATTAAAGAAATTACCCCTGGGCATGCACTAATCATTAAAAAAGATGGAACAATTAGCGAAAAACAAGTAAAAGAACCATTACCAAAAACACCTTGTTCGTTCGAAAGAATCTATTTTTCGAGAGGAAGCGACAAAGATATTTATAGGGAAAGGAAACAGTTAGGAAAAAATCTTTGTAATCAAGTGCTTAAGACTATTGATAATGATTTAAAAAATGCTGTTTTTTCTTTTATTCCAAATACTGCCGAAATTTCATTTTTAGGATTAATGAAGGGAATGCAAGAAAAACTAAATGAAATTAAAACTCAAAAAATTTTAGCATTAGGCAATAATTATAAAAAAGAAGATTTAGAAGCCATCTTAAAACTTCGCAACAGAATGGAAAAAATTGCGGTAAAAGATGCCAAACTCAGAACATTTATTACGCAAGATAATAGTAGAGACGATTTAGTGGCTCATGTTTACGACATTACCTATGGCACAGTTTACCCAACCGATAATCTTATTATTGTAGATGATTCAATTGTTAGAGGCACAACCTTAAAACAAAGTATTTTAAAAATATTAGATAGGTTAAACCCTAAAAAGATAGTTGTTGTTTCTTCAGCACCACAAATTCGTTACCCCGATTGCTATGGAATAGACATGGCAAAATTAGGCGATTTTATTGCTTTTCAAGCAGCAATTGCTTTAATTTACGATAGGAACTTAGACTATATTTTAGATGAGGTTTATCAAAAATCGAAAGCCCAAGAATGTTTATCCAAAAAAGAAGTTGTAAATTATGTAAAAGAAATTTACAAACCTTTTACAGTAGATGAAATTAGTGATAAAATTTCCAAACTTTTAACTCCAAAAAATATTAATGCAGAGGTAAACGTTGTCTATCAAACAATAGAGGGACTACATAATGCTTGCCCAAACCACAAAGGAGATTGGTATTTTACAGGAAATTATCCAACACCAGGAGGAAACAAAGTGGTAAACAGAGCTTTTATAAATTATTATGAAGGTAAAAATGTAAGGGCTTATTAAGTGGCAAAATAGTGCTATATTTAGTTTAGTAGCTAA
>CAZVEW010000100.1:0-9442 GCA_964625955.1 uncultured Vicingus sp.
ATAGCAATATTCAAAACTTCTGATAGAATATTTTTAAAATTTTTATCAAAAAAGTTTACAAAAGCGGTACGGTTGTTTGTTGCTTTTAATTTTTTTTGTAGATTTTTTAAGTTCCTATCTATATAAATCATTGGTTCTTGTTGCCAATATTGATTATTATATATCATACTTAAAATTACCTGAGATGCATTCATGTTATTAAAACTTTCTCTTTTAGAAATTTTTCTTAATACTTCTGATGCCCATGTATGGATTGGTTTTAATCTTCCACCTTCATCTTGTATAATAAGTCTGCTAAATTTTTCAGCATGTTCTTTGTTAATAACAACATAGTTAGTTTTATTATTATCCTCACTTTTTGCAGCAAATGTATTAATGGTTGTTAAGGAGAAAATAGCTATCAGTATAGATACAAATGAGTTTCGTTGTTTTTTTAGCTTTTTAATGGTATTTTTTAAAGCACTATATCTCGACTTTTTAGCAGCTAAAGTTAGAATCATACCTATAAATAATAAAAAATAACCTATATAGGTTACTGTTGTTCCCCAAAAATCGTGATTAACAGATAAAATTGTTCCTTTTTCATCAGGGTCATAAGAAGATTGAAAAAAACGATACCCCTCATAATCTAATACGTTATTCATAAAAATACGGTGAGGTAATTTTAGGTTACTTCTGTCATCAAGCAGAGTAACTTCGCTAGCATAAGATGCGGGAGTCATAGAGCCTGGGTATCTATCTAATATAAATTTATTTAAATGAATTCTAAATGGTATAGGGTAGCTTACAGATCCATAAGATAAAGCAAAGCTTAATCCTCCTAATTCTAATTTTGTTTTATCTGAAATATAACCAGATCCGCCTAGCAACATTACTTCTCTTTTTATTCCATTACAAGTAATATCAACAACAAGAGCATCTTCTCCTTGTTGCGATTTTGAGGAGGAACTAATTTTTTTTACGACAGCATTTTTATGTATGCTTTTAAACACCATTCTTGTTTGGTTAATAGTATATAACCGCCTGTTTTTAAATAAATGAATAGTATCACGTGATAAAATCCCTGTACTTTTATCATCCATACTCATATACTCAATATTATAAGGAGAGTAAACATAAATACCACTATCAGTTGATGTTAGTTGAATGGCATCTTCAAAGCTATTGTTGTTAAAAGAAACAGGATAATTACCTACCATTTGTATATCACCGTCTTTAATGTATTTAGAAACTCTTCCTCCTTGCCCAACTGTAACTATTTCGATAATATCATTTCCTTTTTCAACAGAGATAATAGTGTCTATAGCATTTTGTATAAAATCTTTGTAAGCTATTTCTATTTTGTTACCTTCAAAATCAAACTCATGGTCAAACTCGTCATTTGATTTGGGGTTTAAAAACAATTTTTTATTATAGCTATACTGCATTTTATTGTCATGAACATTAAATTGTAAATAAGTATCAGACGATACAATAGTGCTACTATCCTGACCTTCTCTAATGTGCATAGAACCTTCATAACTAATATAACGAGTTATTGCTGCACCAATAATAATAATAATAAAAGCTACATGAAACAATAATGTTGAAGCCTTCTCCCATCTAAATAATTTAAATTTAAAGATGTTTCCTATTAAATTAATTACAAGTAATAGCAGTATTATTTCAAACCATTTTGTATTAAATATTAATTCTTTAGAGGCAGGAGTACCATAATCATTCTCTATAAAGGTAGCATATCCAATAGCAAAGGCAAATATTAGTAATAAAAAGGCTGTGAGTTTTGTTGAAAATAGTATTTTCTTAATATAATCTAACATCATTTATTTTTTATAAATTTGTACAGACAAAACTACTTATTTATAACCAGTCTATTTAGTATTTAATGATTTTTAACAAAAAAATTACGCTTGTTGGTGCTGGTAATATTGCCACTCATTTAGGAATGAATTTTTTTAAAGAAGGGTGTGTAATTAATGAGGTTTTTAGTAGAGATATTAATAATGCAGAAATACTAGCCAGAAGATTAGATTGTACAGCAACAAACCAGATTAACAAACTTAAAACTAATGCGGATATTTATATTGTTTGTATTAAAGATGATTTTATTGAAAATATTGCTAAGAAGTTATCTTTAAAAGATAAAATTATTGTTCATACTTCTGGCAGTGTTGGTATGAATGTTTTGCAAAAATTTACCAATTATGGTATTTTTTATCCCTTACAAACATTTTCTAAAAACAGTAAAATAGCTATTAATAATGTTCCTTTTTGCATTGAAGCAAACAACAACAAAACCGAACAATTTCTTGTTAATTTAGCAAAAACATTATCGCCAAAAGTATATTTAATTAATTCTGAACAAAGAAAAAAAATACACTTGGCGGCTGTTTTTGCTTGTAATTTTACCAACTTTATGTATCAAATTGCAGCAGATATTAGCACTAAAAATAATATTGATTTTGATATTTTAAAACCCTTAATTTTAGCAACAGCTAAAAAAATTGAAGATAATTCTCCTAAATTGGTTCAAACTGGTCCTGCAAAAAGAAAAGATGAGGAAGTAATAAAAAATCATATTAAAATGTTGGCAGACAATAAAGATTATCAAGAAATTTATCGTTTAATAAGTGATAGCATAAAAAAAGAATAATGGAGATTATAAATTGTAAATGTTTAATTTTAAATAGTAGTTTTGCCATGTAAAACATACAACGTTTGTTATTCAAAACCTAAATTTATTTCGACTTATCGAGAAACAAATAGGGGAAAGAAAGAAGATTTTTTACTTAATTCCGAAGGCTTTCGGAATTATCGTTCAGATTGATAGGAGGAAGAAACTTTTAATAACACTAAACACCAAACACTAAACACCAAACACTAAACACTAAATATTAAACCCTCTATTAAATGGCAAATTTTAAAGAACTTTTACCCAAAATAAATACTTTTATTTTTGATGTAGATGGTGTACTTTCTGACGGAAGTATTTTAGTAACCGAAAATGGCGAACAACTTAGAACAATGAGCTCTAGAGATGGCTTAGCCATAACAATGGCAATAAAAAAAGGCTACAATATTGTAATAATAACGGGTGGTCATTCAAAATCAATACTATTTAGGTTTAAATACCTTGGCATTAAAGATGTTTTTTTAGGTGTTAAGGATAAGGTTGAAGTGTTGCATCAATATTTTAAAGACAAAAACATTGAGCCAGAAAATGTACTCTACATGGGTGATGATTTACCCGATTATTATGCCATGCAAGTTTGCGGTGTTGCTGCTTGTCCTAAAAACGCAGTAATAGAAATTAAAGAAATTTCAGCTTATATTTCGGATAAAGATGGTGGTAAAGGTTGTGTTAGAGACATTGTAGAACAAGTAATGCGTTGCAATGGAGATTGGTTTAACCCAAGCAAATAAACTATTTGTTTACTGTAAATGTAAAATCTTTATTAAAAATAGTAATAAATAAAGGATAGTTACTGCTTAGTTTATTGTATTTAGCTGTTTTTTTGCTCATTCTGTGTTTGGTTACTTCAACTTTTAGCTGATAAATACCTTGTTTTTTAAGCAAGGTATTTAAACGATAGCTTCTTTCTTCTAAAGGATATATGTTGTTGTCGCTTAATTTTTTAGCAATAGGATACCATTGCCACCTTTCACCAATTCGTTTAGTTTTATTAATAATAATAGTTCCATTGTTTAATAGTTGAAATTTAATAATAAAGAATCGCTCAGGATCGCCTGTTGGAACCCTATGTCCTGCATTTACATTTTTTACTTTAAAAATAAAATTTAAACTATCATTTTTATGGTAATTATTTTTAAGTTTAGAAAGATGAAAAGCCAAGCCATTTAACATTTTTGGATGTTCACCTTTTACTTTAGGAATACCAGAACCCATAAAGTAATGTAAGTGACTTTTTCGTTTACCAAAGCCAGCAACATTTTCCCTGTTTTTTTCTAGCATGTGGCAAGTTATACATGTTTTTTTACCATAATAAGGTCCAGCTTTCCATTCCTCACCAGTTTGGAAGGTACAAGCCAACGTTGGTGTAACTACCGCATTGGCATTATGGCAGCCGATACATAATTTTTCGGATAAAAAGTTGGTATCTTTTATTGTTTTATGAGGTGCTTTTGTTGTTCCTGTTGGTCCAATAACTGCACCATTTCTAACATGGCAACTAGCACAGTTAATGCCTTCTTGCTTTAAGTTTTTGTCAAATTTTGGATTAAGATGTTCTACTGGTTGGTAAATATCTCCATTAATCAAACCTGTAACAATATATTTTTGTTGGTTTTGTAAAGGAATATGGCAATTTATACATAAATAAGGACTCGATTCTTTTTTTAATTCTGCCTGGAACTGCATATCCGTCCATGCGTGAGCATGTGTTGATGTTTTCCACTCTTTGTAATGTTCTTTATGGCAAATGCCACATTGTTCGGCACTTAAGGAGACTAAACCTTGTGGTATTTTTTGGTTTGGAATAGCTTTTTCCCAACTGTGTGTTAATGCTAAAGTATCTTGTTTAATTCTTGTTGTTGAAATTTTTGTTGTTTCTCCAGTATTGCATCTTATTAGTAATAAGGTATTTATGAGTAATACTATTGTTGTTAATTTATTTTTCATGCCGTTAATTGATGATATTTTACCAACTCTTCTATGGGTTGTTTTAGCACTTTGCCAACTTTAATGTTATATTTTAATGCAATATTCTTAATAATATCTTGATATACAAAAGCGATAGAACCTACCAAGTTTAATTCATACTCTTGATAATTAGAGTATTTACAAATATTTTTTTCAAAGAATAAGGTAAATCTATCTTCTACCATTTTTTTAATAAAAGCATTATTAATATGCTGAAAAATAAAATGACTAAAGTTGGCTAAGTAACGATTTGGCAACTTTTTTTGATAAACAGAAGTTAAAATATCACTTGTATTTAAATGATATTGATTAATAAAATCTGCTGTTATTTTTTTTGGTAATTCGTTGGCTAAAAAACTTTTAATAAATATTTTACCAATATCTGCTCCGCTACCATAATCGCCAAGAATAAAACCTAAAGCAGCAATATTTTCAGTTATTTCATTTCCATTATACAAACACGAATTTGCTCCTGTACCCAAAATAGCAACCACACCATGTTTTTTTTTACAACATGCTCTGGCAGCAGCTAATATATCGTGCGAAACCTGAATTTTAGCACTTGTAAAAAAGGTTTGTAAAGGCGTGGCAATAATTTTACAATTTTTAGTCGTGGCACAACCTGCTCCATAAAAAAATACTTGCTTTACGTTATTACTAATCTTCTTTAAATTAGATTTTCTTAATTCTTTAAGTACTTTTTCTGAACTTACAAAATAAGGATTAAACCCTATGGTTTTAAAAGATTTGAGTGTATGATTATATCTAATTAAATGCCAATCTGTTTTGGTAGAGCCACTTTCTGCAATTAAAATCATGAGGTATTAAAAATAAATATTTGGCATATTGTTTGCCATATAGCAACCAAAGTTAAATATAAATATAATGGAACTCAGAAAAAAATACTTCAAATTAAAAGAAAAAGCAAAAAAAGCGTTGTTAGCAGGTAAAACGAAAAAACATCTTCAATTGTTAATACAAGCCGAGGAGGTAAGTTTTGTGATGGTAAGGATAAAATAATATTTATAATCTTCCTTAATTTTAAAAGTTAAAGAGCCTGCAAAAATAAAGATACCGTCCAGAAAAGTGTGTCTGAGTTAACAAACAATCATCTCAACAATCAAATTTGAGCAAGTAAAATCAAATGGTAATATTTTAGCATCGAACTTAGGTTACTTGGTATTTTTCTTTTGCTTGCCAAAACGACAAATACCAGCACTAAATAATAGCGTTAATGGATAGTCGTTACTAGGTGTTAAATCGAAAACATATTGAAATAAAGGTCCTTTAGCAATTACTTTGCCTATTCCTATTTGAAAGGCAAAAAAATTGAATATTTTTATGGCATAGGTGGGTCCCACATAAGAGGCAACATAACTATCGTTTAACCCTTGATGTGCATATATAAAATTAATAGAACCACTGTTTACCGTAGGTCTAAAATGATAAGCAATTCCTGTTCCCCAAGCTTTAAAACCTATACCTCCAATTAAAGCCACTTTACTATCTTTTAACATTAACTCAGCATCCATTCCAATTAAAGCACCGCCTCCATTTAAAAAACCAAAAATTAATACGCCTTGGGCATTGGCATTTTTATTAGGTTTACTTTCTTGAGCCAATAAACTTAATGTTAAGCTTAGCATTAATAATGTTAGAATTGTTTTCATTGCTTGTTTGTTTTTCGTTTTTTGTATGCTTCTTTATCACTCGAAATCCTGCTACCACAAGTTAAAAACTTGTGGTATTTTTAATAACACTCAAATATACCATTTTTGTGAAAATGTAAAGCTTGGTTGTTGTGGCTTCTTAGCTCTACATTATGGATTACTAACGAGTTGCAAACGCTTACCCTTAAAACCATCCTCGTTTGGGCGAAACAGCTTTTACATAACATGTAGTTATGGGAACAAAAATCGCTTAATGCCTGCCTAATTTTCATCTCTGGTATAATCAGCCTTATTCCTCTTTTATTCTTTCTTGTTATTAGGTAAATTTAATGTTTTTGTAAACTTAGGCTGGGTATCAGTTATATTCTTACCCCAATTACACCCTTCGACAAGCTCTGGGTAAACTTTGCATTATATTCGTTCATATCTTCACTCCAATTACACATACATCATCAATTTGTTCTAAGTTTCCTTTCCAACTTTCAAAGGTATTGTCAATGATTGTTTTTTGTTCTTCCATTGATTTATCTTGGATAGAAAGTAATAATTCTCTAAATGCTCGAGCTTTAAATTTTTTACCTTTCTCTCCGCCAAATTGGTCAACAAAACCATCAGAAAAAATATAAATGGTATCTCCTTTTTGTAACTCAAAAGTGTGCGTAGTGAAAGGTAAAGGATTCTCAATTTTACCTATAGGTTGTTTGTTGGCTTTAGTTTCAATTATTTCATTTCCCCTAATAATCCACAATGGATTATTAGCTCCAGCATATTGCAAATTAAAACCTTCCAAAGAGCAAAGTGCTATGTCCATTCCATCTTTTACATCATCTTCGCTTTTTTTAAATTCTTGAATAACTATTTCTCTAGTTTTGGTGAGTATTTTTCCTGGATCGGATAAACCATGTTCTCTAACACTTCTGTTTAACGCATTGTTACAAACTACAGAAACCATCGCTCCAGGCACACCATGACCAGTACAATCGGCTGCTGCAAAAAGAATAACGTCATTGCGAACGAAACTTTTGTGGAGTGAAGCAATCTTGTTCTTTTTAACAGATTGCTTCTTGCCTTGCAATGACGTGTTGTTTGATACAGTCTCCATCCAATAAAAATCCCCTGCAACAATGTCCTTTGGTTTGTAAAGGATAAACGAATTTTGTAAATATTTCTTTACTTCTTTTTCTGGAGGTAAAATAGCTGATTGAATGCGTTTAGCATAGGTAATGGAATCGAGAATTTCTTTTTGCTTTTCTTCTACCACTTCTTTTTGCTTTTCAACTACCTCTTTTTGTGTTTCAATAATAGATTTTTGTTTACGTGTAAGCCTGTATCTTCTGTAAAGGAAAAATGAGAATATAATAATGAGGATAAAACCAAGAGAAATAAATACTATTATTAATGTTTGTCTATGCTGTTTTTCTTGATTAATTAAATCCTTTTTTTCTTGCTCTTTTAATGTTGCTAACTTTTCTTTTTCGTAATTGTATTGTAGGTTTTTGATGGCTATCTTTTTTTCTGTTTCCTTGTTATTAATACTATCTCGCATAGCAAAATATAAGGTATAATAATCAAAGGCTTTTGCAAAGGCTTTAAAATCTCCATTTTCTCCTTTTTGTTTATAAATTTTCCATAATAGTTCAGAGGCATCTCTAATGTTTTCAGGGTAACCAATCTCTTTTGCTTGATTTAAAGTCATTTTTGAATAAAATAAAGCAGAATCTGTTTTTCCTGCCTTAAAATAAATCTTAGCTAAAAGGTTCTCGGTAAAAACTATACTGGTTTTATCGCTTAATTCTCGAGTTATTTTTAGTGCTTTTAAACTGTATTTTGCTGCCTTTTTGTAGTCTTTAATTTGAAGATACACATATCCCATGTTACTATAAGTATACGCAACACCAGACATGTTTTTTATTTGTTTTTGAAGTTTTAAGCTTTTTTTAAAATAAGTTATTACACTATCAATATTATGTTCTGAAAAATGGATATAACCAATATTAATTAAGGTATATGCTAATCCTTTCTTATCGTCAATTTTATATTGAATAGCTGCACTTTTGTTGAAACATTTTAAAGCTTTTTTTGTTTTATTAATTCGTTTATATAGAAATCCTAAATCATTTAAGGCATAAGAAATGTTATTACTATCGTTTAATTCTTGTCTTATTTCAAGTGAGTTTTTAAAATATATTTCAGCATTTTTATAATCTTTTTGTTGTAAATAGATGTAGGCAATATTTTTTATAATGGAAGCTTCTTTTTTTTTATTGTTAAGGTGATCGTATATTTTTAAACTACTAAGGTAGTAATCGATAGCTACAGAAATGGCTCCTTGTTGTTTGTTTAAATAGCCTATAAATCGTAATGCTTCAGCTTTAATAGCTTGGTTTTTTTTAGGAGAAACATTTATTATCTTTAGTACTTTATTACATAGATATCTAATGGTATCAGGGTTATTCTCATATAGTTTTGAAGTTAGATTTAAATATGCTTTTGCTAAAGAAGTGTTGGTGGTGTTTGGGTTGTTAATAATCTTATTTAGACTGTCTATTTGTTGTTGTTTACTAATAATTTTGGCAGATAGAGGTTTCTGCTTAAACAAGTTTAGCATAAAGGAAATCAGTACTATATATCTAATTATTTTCAAGTCTTAGCTAATCTTTTATACTTCCCTTTACTCTTTCTAATTTTAACCGATACAACTTTGTATTCAGGGCACATTGCTTCAGAATCGTGTACATCGGAAGTTACATTGTTTACCATAATTTCTGGAAAATGAAAAGTGGTGCTTAATATTCCTATGTTTACTTTATCTGTTATCCAAGCTTCAATATCCACTTTTCCTCTTGGGGACTCTAGACAAACCATATCTCCATCGGCTATTGCGTTATTTTTCGCATCTTCAGGATGTATCCATAACACATCTTTCGTATGTATTTCTACATTTCCTGTTCTACGGGTCATTGCACCACAATTATAATGTTCTAAATCTCTATTGGTGGTTAAAATAAATGGATATTCTTTTCCGTTTTGTACAATTTCTTCACTTTCTTTAAAGGCGTTGTATTGAAATAATCCTTTACCTCTTTTAAAGGTTTCCGTATGTAAAATTTTG
>CAZVEW010000101.1:0-9273 GCA_964625955.1 uncultured Vicingus sp.
GACAAGTTAATTATCTTGTAATTATTAATTTTCCAGCATCGTAAATTTGATGGTTTACCATAATTTTACATTTCGCTCATTTTCCACCGCACTTTATAAACTTTCTACTTATCACAAACCAATAACAACCAAATATACGCAATTTTCTTGATTTTTTTTGGTTAATTTTTAAATTAAATTGGTGAAACCTTCAGTTTATCTTTGCTCATTTTTTGTAGTGTAAGGATAGATTGTTGCAATACTGGGTGCACGTAATTCGGCATTAAATCTAAAAGTGGTACTAACACAAAATTTCGCTCATGTAAATAAGGGTGTGGTACTTTCAAAGAAAGTGTATTAATAATTTCATCATTAAAAAATAAAATATCGATATCCATAACCCTTTTATGCCATTTTTTATTTTTGATGCGGATTCTGCCCAATTGTTGTTCAATTAACATACAAATTTTAAGCACTTTGTGTGCATTATAAGCTGTTTTAACAATAATTACCTGATTTAAAAATAATGGTTGATTGGTAACACCCCATGCTTCGGTTTCGTAAATACGAGACTGAGCAGTTGCTTCACCTATTTGATTTTCAATTTCTTGTATTGCTTTTAACAAGGTTTGTTCAACATTGCCGACATTTCCTCCCAAGCCAATTACAACTTTATTTCTCATAAATTCCGCTTATCAATTTTTACAACCTTTGATGTATATTATTAAAAATATACTATTAAGCAATTCTATTTTTACAAAAATAATTTAAACTTCAATACTATTTGTTATGAAACAATTTTTAAAATTTACTTTGGCTTCTTTTACTGCAATGATACTTGCTATAATTGTTGCTTTTTTTCTATTTATTGGAGCGATTGCTGGCATTATTTCCTCTTCAACAGGAGGTGCTAACAAGCCCGACAAGGTGGCCAACAACTCTGTCTTGCACATTATGTTAGAGAATAAAGTTACCGATAGAGCGAGCATGAATCCTTTCGATAATTTTGATTTTTCTACATTTAAACCTAATCCACAGCTAAGTTTAACAGCCATAGTAGCCGCCATAAAAAAGGCTAAAAATGATGATAGGATTAAAGGAATTTACCTCGATTTATCTACAATAAACGCAGGAATGGCTTCTGTTGAAGAAATTAGAAACGCTTTAGCAGATTTTAAAACCAGTAAAAAATGGATAGTAAGTTATGCCGAAATTTATACCCAAAAATCTTATTATTTAGCCTCCGTTTCTAATAAGGTTTATGTTAATCCTGCAGGAATTATGGAATTAAGAGGCTTGGCTTCTCAATTAATGTTTTTTAAGAATGCTTTAAACAAATTAGATATTGATGTTCAAATAATTAGGCACGGTAAGTTTAAAAGTGCTGTTGAGCCATTTATGTTGGACAAAATGAGTCCTTCTAACAGAAAACAAATGGAAAGGCTTTTAAACTCGGCATGGGGAAGTATGCTAAACAAAGTAGCTGAGAGTAGAAACATTAGTGTTGACAAAATAAACGAATTAGCCAACGGAATTAAAGTGCAAGATGCCAAAGATGCTGTAAAATATGGTTTTGTTGATAAAACAATGTATAAAGATGAGATGTTGGCAGAATTACACAACAAATTAGCTTTAAAAGATGGCGAAGAAATTCAATACCAATCCTTAACTAAATACGCTAATGTGCAGTTAAATAAAACAACATCTAATAACAAAATAGCTGTTATTTATGCTAGTGGAGATATTGTAAGTGGCGAAAGTAAAAAAGGAAAATTAGGCTCAGAAACCATTTCTAAAGCCATAAGAGATGCCCGCTTAGATGATGATATTAAAGCCATTGTTTTAAGGGTAAACTCTCCCGGTGGAAGTGCGATGGCTTCTGATGTTATGTGGAGAGAAATTGTATTGGCAAAAAAAGCAAAACCTGTTGTTGTTTCTATGGGAGATGTTGCAGCTTCTGGCGGGTATTATATTTCTTGTGCCGCAGACAAAATTGTTGCTTCCGAAAAAACCATTACAGGTTCAATTGGCGTATTTGGCATTGTTCCTAATGCTAAAGGATTTTTTAACAACAAATTAGGCATTACCTTCGATACTGCTAAAACTAATACTCACGCAGATATGATGACCATTTTTAGACCATTAACTGCCGAAGAAAAAGACATTATGCAAATAGGAGTAGAAAGAATTTATGGTCAATTTATTGGCAAAGTTGCCAAAGGCAGGGGAATGACGGTTGCCCAAGTAGATTCTATAGGTCAAGGAAGGGTTTGGACTGGTATTGATGCAAAAAAGATTGGTTTAGTTGATGAAATTGGAGGCTTAGATAAAGCCCTTGATGTAGCCAAGGATTTAGCAAAACTCGATAATTTCGATGCCATTGCTTATCCTGTGGAGAAAAAAACTCCTTTTAACGAAATGATGAAAGCCCTAAACCAAGATATGGAAACTAAAATAATGGAGCACAGTTTAGGCGTAAATTATAAATATTACGAAAAACTTCAATCATTAAGTACTCAATCTGGTATTATGGCACGTATGCCTTTCGAAATTGAAATGCACTAAGCTTGTCCTAAAAGTGTTAAACAAAAAGAGGCGGTAACAAAAATTACCGCCTCTTTTTTAATTTTATTGTAGTCTTTATTCTTTCTCCTTACCACCTAAATCATCAAACTTAACATCGGTAAAATCGCTTGCCACTTTTTCGACAACCTCTTCGCCTTGGGCTAATTTTAATTCTTTAATTTTTGCAATAGATTCTTCTAAACCTTCAGAAAATTTTTCAAAATCTTCTTTGTATAAAAATAATTTATGCTTTTCGAAGAAAAATTTTTGCGTATCGTTGTTAAATCTTCGTTTACTTTCGGTAATGGTTAAATAATAATCTTCAGCCTTAGTAGCTTTAACATCAAAAAAATAAGTTCTCTTCCCTGCTCTTACTGCTTTAGAAAATACTTCTTCTCTTTGGTAATCCTGATTTGTGTTCTTTTCTGATCCTTCCATCTGCTTTCTTTTTAAATTATTTTTTATTAAATTTTTCTGAATACAAATCTTAGTAATTATTATTAGAAAAACAAGTTGAACGACAAAATAAAATAATTCAACTACTAATTTTTAGGGTTTAACTCAATAAAATCATTAATACCCTTAGTTACAAATGTTTCTAATTGATTGTTTTTGTTACTAAAAATAAGAATTCCCTCTAAATTTTTATCCTTTTTTAAAATTTCTTTACTTTTTGCTAATCCCACCACCATAAAAGTAGTAGCATAAGCATCTGCATCAACACATTTATTGGTAATTACTGTGGCACTTAGCAAATTTTGAGCTATTGGATAACCTGTTTTAGGATTTATCGTATGCGAGTATTTTTTACCATCTTTTTCATGAATTTTACGGTAGTTACCCGATGTTGCCAAAGCCTTATTATCTAAATTAATAATAACCTCAATTTCTCTCTCTTTTAAATTTGGCAAGGGTTTATCTATCCCTATTCGCCATAAAGTATCTTGCAAATTAGTACCAGATGTTCTTAACTCTCCACCAACCTCAACCATATAATTTGTTATCCCTTTTGAAGTTAAAAAATCACACAAAACATCTACCGAATAGCCTTGAGCAATAGCATTAAAATCTAACATCATGTACTTATTTTTTTTACTTACAACACCATTTTTTAATGTAAAATCATCAAAATTAATATATTGCATTAGGCTGTCTATGGTGGTAGAATCTGTTTTTTCAGTATCTTTAAAACCAAACCCCCAAGCATTAACAATTGGTGCTATTGCAGGATTAAAAGCCCCATCAGATTTTTTATACACCTTTTTTGAAACCTTAAAAACAGCTGTAAACATTTTATCTACCTTTAACACAGAATCGGTTCGGTTAAACCTCGAAATAAGAGATGTTTTTTGGTAAGTAGATAATGAGTTGTCAACCTCAATTAATAAAGAATCTATTGAGCGTTCATAGCTAACACCATTAAAAGTAATATAACTAATATGGTAAGTTGTGCCTTGAGCAAAACCAGTAATTTTTATTTCTTGTTTTGTTGGTGTTGTTTCTGTACAATTGCATAGAAACAAAACAATTAACAAAGCACTTATTTTTTGCATAGTGATATTTTAAAGCACAAAGGAACAAAAAAATATTACTACTTTTGCATTATGATATTACCAATTGTTGCATACGGAGACGCAGTTTTAAGACAAGAAACTGAAGAAATTGATGAAAACTATCCTGATTTAGACTTACTAATTTCTGATATGTTTGAAACCATGTATAATGCCAAAGGAGTTG
Organism: uncultured Vicingus sp.; assembly: GCA_964625955.1. Taxonomy (GTDB): domain Bacteria; phylum Bacteroidota; class Bacteroidia; order Flavobacteriales_E; family Vicingaceae. The sequence continues at coordinate 4,282 of CAZVEW010000101.1, forward strand.
GCTTGGCAGCACCACAAGTTGGCTTGCCAATTCGTTTATTTGTTGTAGATGCCGCAGCCTTTAACGAAGAAGATGAATACCCCGAATTAGCAAATTTTAAACGTGTTTTTATTAATCCTATCCTTATTGAAGAAACGGGTAAAGAATGGAAATTTGAAGAAGGCTGCCTAAGTATTCCTGGTATTAGAGAAGATGTGAGCAGAAAGCCCAATATTATTATTGAATATTACAACGAAAAGTTTGAGCTAGTTGAAGAAAAGTTAGATGGTATTGCTGCAAGAGTTGTACAGCACGAATATGACCATCTGGAAAAAATTTTGTTTACCGACAAAATAAATTCTTTAAAAAAACAGTTATTAAAAGGAAAAATTGGCAACATTGCTAAAGGAAACATAAAAATAAAATACAGAATGAAATTTCCGCTATTAAAATCAAAACATTAACAATTTAATGATATGAGAAACTTACTTTTTATTTTATTGGGTCTTTTTGTTTACAGTTGTAGTAACAATGCCAATCCTGATAACATTGAAATTGATGAAGGAGTTGTAAAAGATACCGTTGTAAACACTTTGCAAGAAAGACAATCTGAAATTGACAAATACTCAGCACTTTTATATAAAGATAGTTTAAAATTTAATGCTGTTTATGCCGAAAAATTATTACATGCTTACGACCAGTTTATAAAGTACAACAGCTTTCAAAGTATTTCTAAAACGTATCAATTTTATGCTGGCGAATTAGCCGACAAGTTAGGAGAACCCAATGTGGCAATAAAATATTTTAACGATTTATTAGCCCGAGACCCAAAACACAAAAAAGCCCCTTTAGCCTTATTTTATAAAGCAACCATTATTGGCGATGAACTACACGAAGACGAGTTGGCAAAAAAAACATACCAAGAGTTTATTGATAAATACCCTAACAATCCTTTAGCAAAAGATGCCAAGCATTTAATTGAATATCAAGGAAAATCTTTAGATGAAATTGTTGCTGGTTTTGAAAAGAAAAACTCCTGAAAAAATTTACTTTTTGCTAGCGTCAAACAAAATAGCTTTTTCTTCTCCTGTTAAACTATCGTAGCCCGATTTTGAGATTTTATCTAAAATAAGGTCTATTTTTTTTTGATTGGCTTTTTTTTGGGCATTGTAATCATAATCTGACTTCGTTTTTCCTTGTTTTTTATAAACTACTTTCATTTTTTTTCTTGGGTTAAACAAAGACTTCAAATAAGCTAAGAATCTATCAAAAGCTAAAGTAAAATCTTTTCCCTTTTTTAATTGCTGAATGTATAAAAATCCAAATAAAGCCCCCCCAAGATGAGCTATATGTCCTCCAGCATTACTTTGAGGTATACTAATTACATCTAACACAACATAAACAATAGCTATGTATTTAAATTTTACATCGCCAAAGAACATTAACCTTACCACAAAATTAGGAATGTAAGTTGCTGCAGCTACGAGTATTGCCATTACCGATGCAGATGCTCCTAAAGCCATGGATATTGGCACTAATGGTTTAAAAGCTGGAAAGAGGTTAAAGATTATCATGTAAAGTAATCCCCCAGCCAATCCTCCCAACAAATAAATTACAACTAGTTTTTTTTCATTTAAAAAATTAATAAAAATTCCTCCAGAAAAATACAAAACCATCATGTTAAATAAAATATGCAAAAATCCTTCGTGCAAAAACATGTAAGTAATTAATGTCCACGGTTTAAATAGAAGTTTGCTAAAATCAGCGGGCAAAGCCAACCATTCTGTAATTACGTTTATGTTGGTTTTAACAGAAACAAGCATTAATAGTAATGCTACTATGTTTACAAAAATAAAAACGGCTACATTTACAAAAATTAGTTTGATTAATGCTGAACCATTTTTATATTGGTTTTTTATGTCTTCAATAAAAGGATTAGCCATTTTAATGTTTACTTAATTTCTAAGCATGTGTTAGTAAAAAGAGTTTCTATCTTGCTTCCAATATTTTAATAGCACAAAGCCAAACAACATTCCTCCTAAATGGGCAAAATGTGCTACATTATCGCCAGAGGTGTTTGCAACGCCAGAAAATAATTCAATAGCTCCATAAATTATTACAAACCATTTCGCTTTTATCGGAATTGGGGGGAAAAGCAACATTAATTCTGTATTTGGAAACAGCATTCCAAAGGCTAATAAAATGCCAAAAACTGCTCCAGAAGCACCAATAGTTGTGCTATTTATAAGCATTACAACGTTTACAAAATTTGGGTTATTAATAAATTGAATAGGCCCTTCTCCGCCATGCACTAAATCGTAACCATGTTGTATGGCAAAATTTACTGCATCAGGACTTAATGCTTCATACAAAGACATCAATCTAAAGTGTGTTACTATTAATTGAATTACTCCTGCTCCAATACCCGTAACCATGTAATAAATTAAAAACCTTTTTGGCCCCCAAACTTGTTCTAAGATTTTACCAAACATCCAAAGGGCAAACATGTTAAAAAAGATGTGTGCAATTCCGCCATGCATAAACATATAAGTAACCAATTGGTGAGGATAAAATCCTGCAGATTTCCAGTAATGTAATCCTAAATATTCGTTCAAATCAACGCCCTGAGTAATAAGCAATTGAGTGCCTAAGAAAAAAATTATGTTTAAAATTAGTAAGTTTTTTACAACGGGTGGTATATTTCTAAAATCAAACATTAATAATCAAATTGTTGGTTTAAATCGTTTAAATTAAGAGAAATAATTGTTGGTTTTCCGTTAGGTAAAGTGTAAGGCATTTCACAGGAGAACAGTTGTTTTACTAAATTTTTCATTTCTTCTGGTGCTAATTTTTCTCCTTTTTTTATGCTTGCATTTCGAGCCATAGAAATTGCCAAATTTTCTCTTTTTTCTAGTTTTAGTTCACTTTTATTAATCTTAAATTGTTCTAATAAGCTTTCAAAAATTGCTTTTGTGTTGGCGTTATTTATTTCTGAAGGTATTCCGTTAATTACAAAAGTGTTTTTTGCCATTTGGTTAAAGTCGAAACCTAATGCTTTAATTTCTGGGGCAATTTCATTAATTAATTCGGCATCCGTATTTGTAAACGCTATTGTTTCTGGAAATAATAATTGTTGCGAATTTCCATCTTTCTTATCAAAATTAGCAATAAATTGTTCGTATAAAATACGTTCGTGAGCTCTTTGTTGGTCAATAATAAAATAATCGTTATCAACCTGAGTTAAAATATACTGTGCATGAAGCTGTAGAAACATCGCTGTTTCGTTGAGTACCTCATCTTCCAATTTTGGCGTAATTACTTGTTGTTTCTGTTTATTTTCTTGGTGTTGAGAAATTACTAAGCTATCTTTTTCAAACGAGTTGTAAAGCGATTCCCAATTTTTGGTATTTTGCTGTTTTTCTTTAGGGAAAGATTTAGATTCAAAAGGATTATAATTTGGATTTACTTTTATCGTTGGCGGTTTTATGGTATCGGTGTTTTTAAACAATGGTATTTTAAAACTCGCTTCTTGGTCGAAATCTAAAGTTGGTGCAATATTAAATTTGCCAAGTGATTGTTTTATTGCAGTTCTTAAAATGGCATAAATAGCACGTTCATCTTCAAATTTAATTTCTGTTTTTGTGGGATGAATATTAATGTCAATTTTTGAAGTATCAATGGTCAATTTTAAAAAATAAGAAGGAAATTGCTCTTTAGTGAGTAATTGGTCAAAAGCATTTTGTACGGCATGGTTTAGGTAAGCACTTTTTATAAACCTATCGTTGACAAAAAAATATTGTTCGCCCCTTGTTTTCTTAGCAAATTCTGGTTTTCCAACAAAACCTTCGATGCTAACAATATCTGTAGTTTCGGAAACAGGCACTAATTTTTGATTGTATTTGGCACCAAAAACATTAACAATTCTTTGTCTAAAAGTAGCTTTTGGCAAGTTAAAAACTTCATTGTCATTATTATACATAAAAAATGAAATATCAGCATGTACCAATGCTACCCGCTCAAATTCATCAATAATGTGTTTAACTTCTACGGCATTCGATTTTAAAAAGTTTCTTCGTGCAGGAACATTAAAAAATAAATTTTTAATGGCAAAAGTAGTTCCTTTAGGACAGCTACAAACTTCTTGTTCTTTAAGCTCACTTCCTTCAATAATAATTTGAGAACCTAACTCTTTATCTGCTGTTTTTGTTTTTAATTCAACTTGAGCAATGGCAGCGACAGAAGCTAAAGCTTCTCCTCTAAACCCTTTGGTTTTAATGTTAAATAAATCGTCCGATTTGGTAATTTTAGAGGTGGCGTGTCGTTCAAAGCTTAATCTTGCATCGGTTTCTGACATACCAACGCCATCATCAACAACTTTTATTAAAGATTTTCCTGCATCTTTTATTATTAATGTAATATTACTTGCTTTCGCATCAATGGCATTTTCGAGCAATTCTTTAACTGCCGAGGCAGGTCGTTGAATTACCTCTCCTGCAGCAATTTGGTTTGCTACGGCATCGGGCAGTAAGTGAATAATATCAGCCATTAATGATTTTTTTTGCAAAGTTACTAAGAAGAATAAAGTAATTTCGTTAAATTTCGTTAATTGTTATTCGTTTAAGTTTTATCAACACTTTTAACCTAAGTTCGATGGTTCAAATTATAAAAGCATCTCTTAGAAATCACCCTAAAAGGGTTGGTCATGCCATTGTAGGGGAAATATAGAGGGTTTGGGTATTTTTCATTCAATATCTTTAGCTAAAAATTTTGCTAAAGGGTAAACCATCACTCCTTTTTTTATGGGATAAGGTGTTATTATTAAATCGATGTACCTAAAGCTAACAATAAATAGTATATTTTGAAAATTACATGTTAAATATACACTATTATTTACAAATTAAAAGGTGCAAATTGAATATAATATATTCAATTTACACTGTTTTTTTGCTTGATTCACGAATATAAAACAAGATTTAACTTTACCATAAATAATGAGTGATACTAAAGTGAAAG
>CAZVEW010000102.1:0-6520 GCA_964625955.1 uncultured Vicingus sp.
ATAGTATGAGAGATGGAGATGCTTTTGCTAAAAAATTTGGTGGCCCTACAGGAAATGATCCTGACTGGTTTAAAATCACTATTAAAGATTATTCAAATGGTAATTTTCAAGATAGTTTAGATTTCTATTTAGCTGACTTCCGTTTTGCAAATAATTCTCAAGATTATATTATAAAAGACTGGAATAGCATTGCATTACCTCTCACTTCGAATCCAATAGATAGTATTTATTTCGAACTAAGTTCTTCTGATGTTGGATCTTTTGGAATGAATACCCCTGGTTTTTTCTGTATAGATAATATTGTTATGACAATATACAATAATGTTGTAGAAAATAAACTAAACCATTTCTCATTTTATCCTAATCCTGTCTCCTCTATTTTAACTGTTAGAAATACCGAAATTATTGAATCGGTTACTGTGATGGATATTAATGGAAGAACAGTGATAAATACTTCAAATTTAAAAAGTAATCAATTGAAAATTGATGTAGAAGAGTTAAAACCTGGCATTTATTTTATGCAAGTACTTTCAAATGGAATTTCACAAGTTCAGAAATTTATTAAAGAATAAAAGCTGTTAATGAAGAATTTTTTAATTATTAGCATATTAACTTTGAGCATAACTACCAATTGTTATGCTCAAGGACCTTATGCCCCACCCGTTGGGCAAAATGGAAGCACGGCTATTTTTAAAGATGATGCTGCTTTTGTTGGATGGGCAACAAATGCCATAATAACAAGGGGTTGGCAAAATATTGCAGATACTACATTGGGTAAAACTACCGCAGGAAACGATACCTCGGCAACTAATAAAGCGGGTATTAACGGTGTGGTTAGTCTTGGTGATGGAGGAATAGCCACCTTAACTTTTAATGGCGAAATTTATAATGGAGCTGGAGCAGATTTTGCAGTTTTTGAAAATTCTTTTGATGGTTTATTCTTAGAATTAGCTTTCGTGGAAGTGAGTTCTGATGGTATAAATTTTTTCCGTTTTAATAACGTTTCGTTAACAGATACAACGAACCAAATAAACACTTTTGGATTGCTAGATGCCACCAACCTACATAACTTAGCAGGAAAATACAAAGTGCAATACGGAACTCCTTTCGATTTAAATGAGTTGTCAGGAATTGCTGGTTTAGATATTAATCATATTACCCATGTAAGAATTATTGATGTTGTAGGGAGTTTAAACAATTCTTTTGCCACTTACGACTCTCAAAACCGCAAAATAAACGACCCTTATCCTACTGCTTTTGCAACAGGTGGTTTTGATTTAGATGCTGTTGGCGTAATTAATTTTAACCCTGTTGGAATAAACGAAGTAAATAAGACAATTATTACACAACTTTATCCAAACCCTGTAAATAATTTTTTAAATGTTCAGCTGCTTAATAATCAAGCAAAATCCTATCAAATAATTAACCTTACAGGACAAGTTCTTTTAACCAAAAACATTAATAATATTAAGTTTAAGATAGATTTAAGTAGCTTAAAACAAGGTATTTATCTCCTAAAAATAAATACCAAAAATAATTTTATTGTTAAAAGAATAATTAAACAATGAGGTTACTAATTATCATCGCTTTATTACTGCTTATTAATCAAAAAAATTATGCCCAAAACAAACCAGATACGGTTAAAATAAAAACATTTGAGTTAGTAGAAAACAAGCTTCCTCTTTCCTATAAATCTGAAAAATTTGATTCCACTTCAATCAATAATGCTGAAAATTTAGCACAGTTAATTGGCAACAATTCTACGGTTTTTATTAAAACCTATGGTGCAGGTTCTTTGGCATCTATTTCGCTTAGAGGAACTGGTGCATCGCACACAAAAGTTTTATGGAATGGTGTTGCGTTAAACTCGCCTATGAACGGACAAATAGATTTTTCTTTATTTCCTACCTTTTTTTTTGATGAAGCTGAAATTCATTATGGTGCTGGTGGCTTAATAGATGGCAATGGTGCACTTGGAGGAAGTATTTTATTAAACAATAAAGACAACAAGTACAACAAAGGATTGGGGCTTGAATTAAAACAATCCTTAGGCAGTTATAAAAACTACATTACAGCAGGAAAACTAAATTATTCCAACAAAAGTTGGTCGTCAGCAGCAAAATTTTATCGTTATACTAATGCTAATAATTTTAAATATACCAACATAACCAAAGCCGAGCAACCAACCGAATATTTAAGCAATGCACAAGTTAAACAATATGGATTTCAATATGCCATTAATAAAAAGTTTAAATATAATAAATTAACAGCTAGAATTTGGTATTTTAATAGCGATAGAAATCTTCCTAGCTCTTTGCTTACATCCAATAATCATGAGCGGCAATTAGATGAATCTTTAAGAACATTAATTCAGTTGAAAGGCATGGCTAAAAACTTTCAATATCAATTAATTAGTGCTTTAATAAAAGAACAACTTATTTATCAAAATAATACCTTAAAAATTAATGCAAAAAATAATTCATATCTAATTGATAATAGAGCAAATACAAAGTATTACTTAAATAATAAATTTACATTAATTAACGATGTTGATATTAAATACGAATCAGCTATTGCTGATGGGTACGATGCAGCACATAAGCGATTTAATAACAGTTGGTTAACAGGTTTAAATATTAATTTTAATCGGATAAATTTTTCTATTTTAAATAGATTTTTAGCCGTAAATAACTTTAATAAAATGTTAGCTCCTTCTGTTGGCAGTCAGTTAAAAATTTTAAAAAAAGAGAAATTATTTTTAAAAGCAAATGTTGGCATTAACTACAACTACCCTACTTTTAACGATTTATATTGGAATCCCGGAGGTAACATAAATTTAAAACCCGAAGAAGCAAAAATGAGTGAGCTAAGTTTAAGTTATCAAAATAAAAGCAATAAAATAAAGCTATTTACAACAATTACTGGTTTTTACGGCATTATAAAAGATTGGATTATTTGGCAACCTTCTACTTTTAATTATTGGCAACCGAGCAACATAAAAAAGGTTGAAAACAAAGGAATAGAAGCTAGTTTAAAAATACTTAAAACCATCAATACCATTAAAATACAATCAAAAATAAGCTATGCTTTTACCCAATCTACCAATAAAGAAGTGGCACAAAATGCAGTAGATTTTTCTATTAACAAACAATTAATATACGTCCCTTTTAATAAACTAAACTACTCTTTATTAGTATTTTACAATAATTTTTATTTAAATTATACTTATAATTTCACCAGTAAGCGTTTTATTTCTACCGACAATAATTGGTATTTACCAGCCAATTTTATTTCAGATTTAAGTTTATCTAAAAAAATTAAGCTAAAAGCAAAAAGAATACTCAACTTCACTTTTTCAGTTTACAACCTTTTTAATCAAGCGTATCAATCAATTGCTTATCGCCCCATGCCAAAAAGAAATTATTTAATAACCATTTCCTATAAATTTAATGAATGAAGTTTATTGCCTTCATAACACTATTTATGCTTTTATTTGCTTGCAAAAAGGACAAATTAGGTCCGCAATGTATTAGCTGTACAACAACACCGACAAACACATCTAGCAATAGCGTAATTATAATTAACGAAGGAAATTTTGGTTTCGGAAATGCTACCATTTCTGTTTATAACGAAAACACACAGCAAGTAAGCCAAAATGTGTTTCAACAAAAAAATGCTTTGCCTTTGGGCGATGTAGCTCAATCGTTTACCCAAATTAACAACAAAGGATACATTGTTGTTAATAACTCAAATAAAGTAGAAGTCGTAAATATTACCGATTTTTCATCAATAGCCACCATTACAGGGTTTACTTCGCCTCGCTATTTTTTACCCATAAATAGTAACAAAGCTTACGTTACAGATTTATACTCAAACACGATACAAGTTGTTGATTTAAACACCAATACCATTACTAAAAACATTACTGTTAATGGTTGGACAGAGCAACTTCTTAGCTTTAACGATACTGCTTATGTTTGTGATATGACCAACAATAATTTGTTACTTTTTAACACCATTACCGATACTTTTATCGATAGTATTAAAGTGGGTAAACAACCCAATAGTTTGGTAATGGATAAAAATAATAAAATTTGGATTTTGTGTGATGGAGGTATTAATCAATCTAACGCTCAATTAGTTAGGTTTAACCCAATGAGCAGAAATATTGAAAAAACCTTTACTTTTTCTGCTATTGCAGCTTCTCCTTCCGAGTTAAAAATTAATGGCACTAAAAATAAAATGTATTTCATCAACTCATCGGTTTACCAAATAAACATTACCGATACTCTTTTACCAACAAATCCATTGATAAACAATAACGGACAAATTTTTTACGGTTTAGGAATTAACCCTATAAATAACACTATTTATGTTTCTAATGCAATAGATTATGTGCAAAATGGAATTATTTATAGTTATGATTCTTTGGGTACTTTAAACCACCAATTTCAGACAGGCATTATTCCCGGAGCAATAAATTTTGTTCAGTAAATTTATAGAGCTTCCATTAACTAAAATTACCACCTCTTTTAGGTTTTTTAATATAAGAGCTACTCACTATCAATTTTTTAGTAATAATGTTGTTTGCTAAGAGGAAAGGTTGAAATTATTTTACCCCATCGTTATCATGCCATTTAAACTAAAATAGTATATTTGTTTTCTATCTTATTTACAACCTACCCGGGTGGCGGAATTGGTAGACGTGCACGCTTGAGGGGCGTGTGTCGAAAGACGTGTGGGTTCAAATCCCATCTCGGGTACTTTTCTTTTCTTTATTTGACCTGCTCTTACTTTAATATTAACTTTGTGCAACAAATTTATCTAATATGTTAATTGTTATTTCACCAGCAAAAAAGTTAAGCACGGCAGGAGCAAAGCCAAGTACTTATACTTTACCCCAATTTATAAATGAAGCAGAAAAATTAATACAAACGCTTAAAAGATACAATCCACAGCAATTAAGCAAATTAATGAATATTAGTCCTGCTTTAGCAGACTTAAATGTAGCTCGCTATATTGATTGGAAAAAAGAACACACCATTAACACCGCAAAACAAGCCATTTTAACCTTTACAGGCGAAGTATATAGTGGCTTAAATGCAGCTTCTTTTACCAAAAAAGAAGTAAATTATGCACAAAATCATTTAAGAATTTTATCGGGTTTGTATGGCGTGTTAAAACCTATGGATTTAATTTATGCCCATCGTTTAGAAATGGGTACAAAACTTAAAGTTGATAAAAAAAATAACCTTTACCAATTTTGGGGCGATAAAATTACCGAAGCGTTAAACAGCGTTATCACCAAAAATAAAAGCCAAGTAGTATTAAACTTAGCATCTAACGAATACATAAAATCCATTAACAACAAAAAGTTAGCAGTACCAATAATTACACCTGTTTTTAAAGATTTTAATAACGGAAAATATAAAATGGTAATGGTGTATGCTAAAAGAGCAAGAGGAATGATGGCTTCATTTATTATTAAAAACCGACTTACTAATTACCATGATATTATTGCTTTTAACGAAGCTGGATACTGTTATAATAAAGAAGCCTCAACAGCAAACGAATTGGTTTTTTATAGGGGATAAATAATTACTAAACAAAAAATAAGATGAAATACGTTGGTCAAACTTTAACATTAAAAGCAGTAAAATTAATGCCTCAAGGCATGTATCTTTTAACCGATGAAGAAGAAGAAATTTTATTGCCTAACAAATACATTCCTACCGATTTAGATGAAGGAGGAATGGTAGAAGTTTTTATTTATACAGATTCTGAAGATAGACCAATAGCTACAACAGTTTCTCCAAAAATAAAGCTCAATAAATTTGCCTTTTTAAAAGCCGTAGATGTCAATAATTATGGTGCTTTTTTTGAGTGGGGAATTGAAAAAGATTTGTTAGTTCCTTTTTCCGAACAATACACCGAAATTAGGGCTGGCAAAAAATATTTAATCTATTTATATAAAGATGATTTAACAGATAGATTAGTGGGAACAACCAAATATGGTAGGTACATTAAGCAAAATAAAATAAAATTAAATCAAGGTAATAAAGTAGATTTAATAGTAAGTGGCGAAACAGAAGTTGGTTTTACGGTTATTGTTAACCATCAACATTATGGCATGATTTATAAAAACGAAATTTTTAAAACCGTAAATATTGGCGATAACTTAATAGGTTATGTCCAACGAATTAGAACCGATAATAAGTTAGATATTACTTTAAACAGCTCAAATTTAAGTAGCGTAGAAACTTTGGCTAACGAAATTTACGAACGGTTACTTAAAAATAATGGCACCATAAATGTTTCAGATAAAAGTAATCCTGCAGCTATTTATAGAGAATTTCACGTAAGTAAAAAATCTTTTAGACGAGCAGTAGGCTTGCTTTATAGCGGAAGAAAAATAACCATAAATCCAACCACAATTACTTTAATAAAAGAAAATTAACACCTGCTTAGAAGCTGAAAGTTAAAAGTATTAACCAAACACTAAAAACTATACACCAAACAC
>CAZVEW010000102.1:6620-9252 GCA_964625955.1 uncultured Vicingus sp.
TAATAATGATAAAAAATACACTTTTGATATTGCTTATTGCTAGTTGTTTGTTTTTACAAGCTCAAAAAAGCATTGTAGCAGCACCAAGTGAATATGTAGCAGCAAAAAATTATGGCGGAAAAGTAGCATTAAAACGATTTTTGCAAAACGAAATGAATTACCCAGCAAAAGCATTGGCAAATAAAACAGAAGGAACCGTTGAACTATCTTTTGTGGTAGATAGCAAAGGCACAATAAGTAGGTTAAGCATTAAAAAATCTGTTAGTCCAGAAATTGATGCCGAAGCCATTCGTTTACAAAAAATGCTGTTGTTTTCTCCTTCATTTTATCGGGGCAAAAAAGTAACCACTTATAGTGTTTTAAAAATTAAATTTGCTATTAAAACCTATAAAAAATATTGTAAAAAAAGAGGCTATTCATCAATAAATTTAAAAGATACCACAATAGATTATAGCAATATAGTTTACAAAGATAATGAGGTAACCACAAAACCTTATGCTATTTTTGATGATAGTTTAGAAACACTTTCTAGGTTTATCTATCGAAATTTAAAATATCCTGAAGGAACTTTAAAATTAAGTATTACAGGAACAGTAAAGTTATTTTTTGTAATTGAACCGACAGGCAGAATAAGCAATATTAAAGAATTACGAGGGGTAGGAGGGGGAGCAACAAATGAAGCAGAAAGAATTTTACAACTTACCAAATGGCAACCAGGCACTTTAAATGGCAAAAAAGTACGCGTGAGTAAACAATTTGAGGTAGTGTTTAATTTAACAAATAGTTCTGATTTTAACTATGTTCCGACTCAGTGGTAAAAATATTAAGGGGCGTTTACCTATAAAAAATAGGCAAGAAATTTTAAAATAACATTAAAAAAAGTATCTTTATTAATTCTAGCTATTAAAATTATTAATTAAGCTAAGTAATTTTGTGTTTTGCAGAAATAGATTATACTTTTGCATACATTACTAAAAATATGATTTCGAAGATTATTTATATTATTTCAATTTTACTTTTTGTTTTTACAGGAAGCACAACTTATGCCCAAAATAAAGCTACAGCCAAGTTAGCCAACGAACATTTTAATGATGGTAATTTTAGTGCAGCATTAGATGAATACATAGAATTACTAAAATCGGATAGCCTAAACGAGAAATTTAATTATAGAATTGGCGTGTGTTATTTAAATACTAATATTGATAAATCTAATGCAATACCTTATTTAGAAACAGTAATTAAAGGCGAAAAACCAAACCCAAATTCTTATTATTTATTAGGAAGAGCTTATCATTTTGCTTATCAATTTGAGAATGCAATTAAAATGTACGAAAAGTTTAAAACGCTTAATGTCGGGAATTCTTATAATGTTGATGATGTAGAAAAGCAAATAGAATACTGCTACAATGCCATTGAGATAATGAAATTTCCATTAGATGTTACTTTTACAAATTTAGGACAGGCCATTAATTCAGATAAGCCCGATTATTACCCTTTTGTACCAAAGAATGAATCTTTTTTAGTTTTCAATACCAAAAGAGATGATGGTAGCAATATTTTACCCGATGGTAGTTATAACTCAGAAATATATATATCGCAAGTAAAAAATGGCAAATACTCAAAAGCCAGAAAATTAGACCAGAATGTAAATACACTTAATGGCTCAGAAGAAATTGTAGGCTTGTCAGCAGATGGTAAATATTTTCTATTTTATTATGATAATGAAGATAATTATGGTGATTTATTTATGGCAGAATATACTGATGGAACAATTAAAAATGTAAAAAAATTACCCGAAGTAATTAACTCAAAGCACCATGAAATTGCAGCTTCAGTCTCGAAAAATGGCAATGAAGTTTATTTTGCAAGTGATAGAAGTGGCGGCTTTGGTGGTGTTGATATTTACGTGTCTAGAAAATTGCCAAATGGCAAATGGGGACCAGCACAAAATTTAGGAGCTTCCGTTAATACTAAATTTGATGAGGATTTTCCTAACATCTCACCTGATGGGAAAACCTTGTATTTTAGTTCTAAAGGGCATACAAGCATGGGCGGATATGATATTTTTAGGTCAACTTGGGATCCTGTTAAAAGAAATTGGTCTGATGTGAAAAACATAGATTATCCGTTAAATACCCCTCAAGATAATATGAACTTTCGAGAATCTAAAAGTGGTAGAACAGGCTATATATCTGCTTTAAGAGCAGGAGGCTATGGCGATTTAGATATTTATAGCGTTACTTTTAATGAAGTTGACCCCGAATTTACTGTTATTAAAGGCTATGTAAACTCTGTAGATTCTACCCATAAAATAAAAGATGCCTTTATTTCAGTTTTAGATTTACAAACAGATGAGGAATATGGCTCTTATTTAACCAATCCAATTACAGGTAGGTTTATTATGATTTTACCTCCTGGAAGTTATAATCTTTTAGTTGAAGTTCCTGGTTTTAAAATATTTACCGAAGATATCGTAATATATGGTAAAAGTTCAAGAAGAACTTTAATTAAAAAAGACATTAATTTATCTCCAATAAATTAGATATTTTAGGTGTTAAGCAAAAAAGCATGTTTCAATAAAGTTATAAAAAAAAGCTGATAGTTTTAAACTATCAGCTTTTTGTGTTTGTGG
>CAZVEW010000103.1:0-9241 GCA_964625955.1 uncultured Vicingus sp.
AAAGAGCTATTACGGAAATATTTACCGACAATAACAACACTTGAAAAAATAAAATTGAATAATTAACCAAATAAAAAAACAGCCCTCTACCGACTGAATGAAAAATAACGAGATGGTATAATGACTAGGCACTAAATAGAAGGTGTATAATTAATTTAATTGCTTGGCAATAATTAGTGTCAATTATCTTTTAATAAATTATGCTGATATAAATAATCAATGGTTTGGTAATAAGCAATGGTTTTTTGTAGTTGATGTTGATTAGGGCTAGCAGGTTCGGTTTGTTTTTTATCCCAATAATAAAAATTAGCTTTTTTTTGGTCTCCAAGCACAACCAATGTATCACCCTGTAAAAGCCCTAATTTTCTGTAATTTCCGATAAGTGCCCTTTGGCTATTTTTATTAAAATTAGTAACATCTTTACCATAAAAATTTGAAGTGTACGACCAGTTTAATAAGCCAAATAGCGTAGGAAAAATATCAATTTGAGAGCATTGTTGCTTAAGCTGTTTATTTTGATGATGAGGTAAATTGTAAATAATGGCAGGAATATGGTATTTTGATACATTTAATTCCCATTTTCCTGCACTACTTGCACAATGGTCGGCCATAATTACAAATACGGTATTTTTAAACCAAGGTTTTGAACTTGCATTTTTAATAAATTCTCCGATGGCAAAATCAGTATATTTAACAGCACCTTCTCGCCCGCTACCCGATGGTTTGTCTATTTTATTGTTTGGATAGGTAAATGGTCTGTGGTTAGAGGTAGTCATTATAAAATCAAAGAAAGGTGTGTTGTTTTTGTAATTTTTATCGGCTTCTTTAATTACTTTGTTATAAAGGTCTTCATCGCAAATGCCCCAAGCATTTTCAAAACTTACTTCGTTATCGTTAATGTTCATTCGTTTGGCGGTAAATGAATCTCCAAAAAGATACCCCCTACCTCGATCAACAATATCAAAACCATTGCCACCAAAAAATTCATTCATATTATCAAAATAGCCATCACCACCATAATAAAAGGTATTATGATAACCTTTTGCTTTAAAAATATTACCAATATTATTTAAGTTTTTGTTGTTTTCGCGTTTAACTATACTCCTTCCGGGAGATGGAGGAATAGATAGTGTGATGGCTTCCATGCCTCTAACCGTTCTAGTGCCAGTAGCGTATAAATTTTCAAAATAAACGCTATGGTTTAGTAAAGCATCTAAATTTGGAGAAATATTGCTTTTATTGCCAAAATGTTTCAAAAACTTGGCACTTAAACTTTCTACACAAATAAAAATTACATTAGGATGTATTTCTGCTTTTTTGTTGCTTATTTTTCTTGCAATACTATATTCGGTATTGGAAATAAATTGGCTATTTTTTTCTTTTAAATTTGATTTAAGTAGCTGAAACGATAAGTCTAAATTTTGTGTTAAATAAAAGTTAGGGTAACTTAATTCGTTGTTTCTAAAGGCGGCAAAAAAGGAATAAATTCCTGCTTTAGCTATTTCGTTTTCAAAAGTATTTTCCGACCATTCAGCATCTTTATTATTTATAAATAAAGTAAATAATACAGGAATAAGTAATACCGAAGCGAGTTGTAGTTTTTGTTTTGATGCTATTGTTGAGGTAAACGTTTTGCTGAATATCTTTTTTTGTTTGAGTATAAAATATAAAACGGCTACAAAAATTAAAATCCCTGTTAGCAGTAGCGGAATGGGGTAAGATTGGTTAATGTTTTCTATGACTTCAAAAGTATAAATAAGGTAATCTACGGCAATAAAATTGAACCTTGTTTTAAACTCTTCCCAAAAGGTAAACTCTGCAAAAAAAGAAAAGGTAAAAATTAGCGTTGTTGTAAAATAAAAGAAATAATTAAAAATTTTATCAGCTAAATTTCCCACCCATTTATTGGGGAAAAGTAGGAGGTAAATTACATACAAAATAATAAAATACGAGATAACACCAATGTCAAAAAATAAGCCTGTAAATAACATGCTTGCCAAATGAAACATAGCAAAATCTAATGCTTTGAATGACCAAAAAATAAAGACAATTCTAACAATAGTAGAAATTGTTAAAAATTGGATTACAATAGCTTTTAATAACTTTAAACGGTTCAACTTTAAGGAATAATTTTTTCTATTAAATCAACTAAACGATTAGAATAGCCCGATTCATTATCGTACCAACCAACAATTTTAATCATATTTCCGTTTACTGCAGTAAGTTGCGAATCAAAAATACAAGAATGTGGATTTCCAATAATATCTACGGAAACAATAGGGTCGGAAGTGTAGGATAAAACACCTTTTAATTCATTTTTTGATGCTTTTTCAAAGGCTTTGTTAATTTCTTCAACAGATAGCAATTTATTTACGGTAGCACAAATATCAATTAACGAGCCATCTGGCACGGGAACCCTTACGGCATAACCTTGAATTTTGTTTTTTAGCTGCGGAAAAATATTAACTATTGCATTTGCTGCTCCTGTAGAGGTAGGTACAATAGATTGTGCTCCACCTCTAGCTCTTCTTAAATCTGTGTGTGGAGAATCGTGTAAACCTTGGTCGTTGGTGTAAGAATGCACTGTTGTTAAGAACACGTGTTCAATATCGCATAAATCGTTTAACACTTTAATTAGTGGTGCAGAGGCATTTGTGGTGCATGATGCGTTAGAATAGATGGTTTCTGAATTAACAATTTCTTTGTCGTTTATGCCAACAACAATGGTTGTTAATTTTTCTCCTTTGGCTGGTGCCGAAATAATTACCTTTTTTGCTCCTGCTTTTAAGTGTTTCGATGCTAGTGCAGTGGTTTTAAATATTCCAGTAGATTCAATAACTACATCAACATCTAAATTTTTCCAAGGTAGATTTTCAGGGTCTCTTTCTGCTGTTATTTTAACTTTTTTCTCATTTATTATTAGGTCATTTCCTGCCACAACAACAGTTCCTTTAAATTTTCCATGAACTGAATCGTACTTAAATAAATGTGCCAACGTGTTTGCATCTGTTAAATCGTTTATGGCAACCAGTTCCATATTTTTTTTGTCTTGAATAATTCGAGCAGCTACCCTGCCAATTCGTCCAAAACCATTTATCGCAACTTTTATCATTTTTCTATTTTTTCACAAATGTACTTTAATACTCTAATAAAATTATAGAACTTTCTTATAAATATAGCCAAAAAAAAGGTCTTCATTTAATGAAGACCTTTTATATAACGTATTGTTTGCTGTTTATAAACTAGCAACATGTTTTGTTAATTTAGATTTAAGATTAGCAGCTTTGTTTTTGTGTATAATGTTTCTTTTAGATAGTTTGTCTAACATCGAAGAAACTTCACTCAACATTTTACTTGCTTCAGTTTTATCTGTAGTACTTCTTAAATTTCTTATCGCATTACGTGTGGTTTTGTGTTGATATCTGTTACGTAATGTTCTTGTTGCTGTTTGTCTTATTCTTTTTAATGATGACTTGTGATTGGCCATAATATTCTGTATTTTGTTCTTTAATTTTTAAGGACTGCAAATGTAGTAATTTTTAAGGAAAATAAAACTTTTTATTCATTCTTTTAAATTTCTTTCAAAAATTAGCTTTATTTTGTTGCCAATAAAGGGTTTGTTAGCAATTCTTTTTTGTTTTTTGCCACAAATTCTTCTAATTTTTGAAAGAAATTTAAAATATCTTTTTCAGTGTTTCCTGCGTTAATAGTAACCATTCTAATAAAATTTTGCTGGTGAAAAGAACCAAATCCTATCATTGATACTGATTTTTTATACAAAAGTGTGCATAGTTTTTTAGGACAAATATTTTTATAATTAAAACAAACAGATAAAGAATTATCGAAACTATAATAATGATAATCTGGGTTGTTTTTAACGTAATTACGAGCTACATCGGCTAAAAAAAATTGATGATCAACTATTTTTTCTAAGCCTTCAGTTCCAACCGATTTCCATAAGGTCCAAAACTTAAGGGCATCATTTCTTCTGCCACATTGTAATGAAATTTTTCCTAAGTTGTAATCATCACCATCGGTTTGATACAAATAATCGGCATCAACAGAAAAAGAATCGTACAAAGATTTTTTGTGTTTGGTTAAAATAATAGAGCAGGTTAGTGGAGTGCCTAACATCTTATGTGCATTTATGCTAAAGGAATCTACGTTGGATAAACCGCGTAATAAAAAATTATATTTTTTGCTAAAAATAACACCACCACCATACGCACCATCTACATGATGCCATAAATTAAAAGTTTTGCATATTTTATCAATTTCAATAATGGGATCGAAAGCACCTAAAACTGTTGTTGCTGCGGTAGAATTGACAAAAAAAGGAGAAAATCCATTTTTTAAATCATTTTTAATTAATAGCGTCAAATGTTCGGGTAACATTTCTCCTTTTTCGTTAACATTTACATAACGCACATTTTGGCGGCCTATTCCTGCAAAGGAGGCATTTTTAGTAATAGAATAATGAGATTCTTTTGAAGTATAAATGGCTAATCTAGTAGTTACACCAGTTTCTTTAATGGTTTTATTAAATTTATCTCTTGCCATTATTAAGGCTGTAAAATTACTTAAAGAACCTCCAGCAGCTATTGTTCCATCACCATTGTTGTACCCTATTATTTTACAAAGCTTGTTTATTATTTCTTTTTCTACGCCAACTTGTGCACCTGCTACTTTGTAAGTGTACATACTGTTATTTAAAACAACAGCCAATAAATCTCCTAAAACAGCTTTACTATTTCTTCCGCCAAATAATTGATTGAAAAATAGGTTGGTAGCGGTTCTTGGGGTTTTTAGTATTAGGTCTTTAAGGGTATTTTTAAACGTTTCATCTACCACAGGTTTTTCTTGCAACGAAATATCAATTTCATTAAATAGCTTTGCTGCCTCAATAGGTTGCACTACTGAGTTTAATTCTTCGTCTTTTAATAGTTCTTCAACTATTGTGTTAAATAATATTAGGTCGTCTTTCATATAAGAGTTAACACTGTTTTGAGTGTATTGTGTATTAATAATTTTTGCAAAGATAACATCGTAATATCAAATTCTTAGTATTATTTCGATAATAATAGCAAAGTATGTCTAAGGTAAGACTAAAAAAGAGAAAATTCATGTTTCTTTTCTTTTGAAGATTATTACGAACAGAACAATACCAAGAATTGGGCTGCAAATAGGGGCTCTATAGAAAGATAAAACCATTTATAATTGATACTTACAAATGGTTTTATCTTTTTTTAGTTGCCCGACTAGGGCTCGAACCTAGACTCTTCTGTACCAAAAACAGACGTGTTGCCAGTTACACCATCGGGCAATAAGGTCGGCAAATGTAATAAAATATTTTTCTCATACAAAACAAATTTTAACATCAATTAACATCCTTTAACAAGAATTACTATATAATTTCATATTTTCGTACTTTAAAAATAAATCAATGATGAATTTTAAGAAATTAAACAACCTAACTGGTTGGGTTATTTGGGCTATAGCTACCTTTGTTTACCTATCAACAATGGAATCTACAGCAAGTTTTTGGGATTGCGGTGAATTTATTTCCACTGCTTATAACTTAGAAATAGGACATCCACCGGGAGCTCCTCTTTTTATGCTATTGGGCAAACTTTTTACCATGTTTGCTTCTAACGATACTGCTGCTGTCGCTATTAATACTTTATCAGCATTAAGTAGTTCTTTTACTATATTATTCCTGTTTTGGTCTATTACAGCAATAATCAAAAAATTAGCTTTAAAAACAGGAGCATTAGACAAAGGAAAAACAATTGCCATTATAGGTGCTGGTGTTGTTGGTGCGTTAGCATATACTTTTTCCGATTCTTTTTGGTTTTCTGCTGTAGAAGGAGAGGTTTATGCTATGTCATCTTTATTTACAGCATTGGTTTTTTGGGCAATATTAAAATGGGATGCTGTTTCAAACGAAAAGCATAGCACACGTTGGCTAGTACTTATTGCTTACCTTATGGGATTGTCTATTGGTGTACACCTTTTAAACTTACTAGCAATCCCTGCAATGGTATTCTTATATTATTTTAAAACAAGAGAATTAAATGTTAAAAGTTTCTTTATTGCTTCAGGGTTTTCTGTTTTAATATTGGGCATTGTACAATTTGGAATTATTCCAGGAACATACAAAATAGCATCTATGTTTGAGCTACTTTTTGTAAATAGCTTTGGTCTGCCTTTCGACTCTGGCTTAATTTTTTATTTTGTATTCCTTACTGCTTTAATTATTTATGCTTTGTACTATACCCAAAAAAAAGGTAAAGTACTTTGGAACACCGCATTACTCTGTCTTACCGTGATGTTGGTAGGATATTCTACTTATTCGGTAATCTTAGTCCGCTCTGCAGCTAACCCTCCCATGGACGAAAACAACCCCGAAAACGCTTTTAGTTTAATGTCATACTTAGCCCGTGAACAATACGGATCTGCCCCTTTTTTAACGGGACAATATTTTAACACTCCTTATGATGCTAAAAACCCAGTAGTAGAAGGAAAACCTGTTTACTATCAAGATAAAAAATCAGGGAAATACGTTCAAACCAATTTAGGCGTAAAAGACAAGCCTAATTATGATAAAAATACATCAGGTTTTTTACCTCGCATGTGGAGTCCTCAAGCCCACCACATTAGAGATTATAAGATGTGGACTAATTTTAAAGGTAAAAACGTTAAAGCTTCCAACGGTGAAACAATAAAAATCCCAACCTTTGGAGAAAATATGGAGTTTTTGTTCAGATATCAGTGGGGACACTTATATTGGCGTTATTTTATGTGGAACTTTGCTGGTAGAGAAACTGACGGTCAAAATGTTAGCCCAAGCGATATTACCAACGGAAATTGGATTAGTGGCATTAAAGCATTTGATGCCGCAAGACTCGGAAATCAGGATAAGCTTGCCAAAAGTATTACCAACAACCCTGGTCATAATACTTATTATTTACTGCCGCTAATTTTAGGATTAATAGGCTTAGTTTATCAATTTATGAAAGACCCTAAAGACTGGCTAGTTTTAGCCTTACTCTTTGTCTTTACTGGCTTAATGATTAATTTCTACACCAACCCTCCGTCTCCACAACCCCGCGAAAGAGATTATGCTTACGTAGGTTCTTTTTATGTGTTCGCTATTTGGATAGGATTTGGCGTTTATGCTTTGTATGAAATGCTAAGTAAAAAAGCCCCAAAAGTAATGAGTGCAATGGTTGTTTCTTTAGCCTGTTTAATAGCTGTTCCAACATTAATGGCAAACCAAAATTGGGATGACCATAACAGATCTGGTAGATATACTGCACGAGATTTTGCTAAAAACTACCTTAATTCTTGTGCTAAAAACGCTATTTTATTTACCAATGGAGATAACGATACTTTCCCTCTCTGGTATGTCCAAGAGGTAGAACATTATAGAACTGATGTAAGAATTGTAAACCTTAGCCTGTTAAATACCGACTGGTATATTGAGCAGATGAGACGTAAAGCTTGGGATGCCGATGGAATTCCTCAACGGTTAAGTGAAAAAAAATTACGACAAGGTACTAACGATTTTATCTATTTCTACGATAGAAAAATACCAGGATATACCGATGTAGATCAAATCATAAAATTTGTTGAAGACGACTCTCCAAAATCTAAAATTGCAGGACGAGACAACAAACAAATGGATTATATCCCTACCAGAAAATTTAAAATTACCGTAAACAAACAACAGGTACTTGCCAATGGAACTGTTTCTAAAGATAGAGCCGACAGAATTTTAGATAATATAGAATGGAGCCTTTCAGATAAAAAAGGAGGATTGTATAAAAAAGATTTAGTTATTTTAGATATACTCGCTGCAAACGACTGGAAAAGACCTATTTATTTTGCCATCACCACAGGTAATGATGCCTATCTTGGCTTAATGCCTTTCTTTCAGTTAGAAGGATTAGCTTACCGTTTAGTCCCTTACAAGGCACAAAGTTTTGATGGACAACAAGGCGAAATTGATACCGATATAATGTACGAAAATTTAATGCACAAATTTAAATGGGGAGGAATGGAAGAAGGGCATGTTTACATGGACGAAAATAACAGAAGAATGTGCATGAATTTTAGAAATAACTTTTCGAGATTAGCTGGAGAGCTCAACAGAATCGGTCAAAAAAAGAAAGCCATAGAGGTTTTAGATAAATGTATGGAGGCTATTCCAAAAGAAAATGTACCTTATAACCAATTTCTTTTATCTATTGCTGACTTGTATTACCAACTTAAAGAATATAAAAAAGCTAATGAAATTGTAAAAGTATTAGTAGATAAATATGAAAATGATTTGAGATATTATGTTTCCTTAAAAGGGAAATATCGAAAATATGTTGCCAATGATTTAAATATGGCAAAAAATATTTTACAACGTTTAATTTATATGACTAACGATTTGTATAAAGATTCAGGGTTACAAAAAGAAATGAAAGATAGATTTGACACTATTAATAGCTTATTGGCAAGTGCTGGCTAATGAAATGATTCCTTTAGAGAATGAAAAATTTAATAATAAGAATGTTAAGAGGCATGGGATTATACACCTATGCAATAAATATAGAAAACAGGTTAATTACTTTTTTTACTAAAAAAGAACGTAAAAAATTTTACAGCCAATTTATTAATCAAGGCGATTTATGTTTTGATGTAGGAGCAAATATTGGCAACAGAACTTTTGTTTTTTTAGAACTAGGAGCAAAAGTTGTTGCTATTGAACCTCAAAAAGATTGTTACGAATCATTACAAAAAAGATTTGGTAATAAAATTGAATTGGTAAAAAATGGTTTAGGCAAAAAAGAAAGCGTAGAAAAACTATATGTTTCCGACTTATCAGCAATTTCATCTTTTTCTAAAACGCATGTCGATACCATGAAAGAAGACCGATTTAAAGGCGCTCATTGGGATAAATCGGTTGATATTGAGATGACCACACTCGACATTTTAATAAAAAAATATGGCACACCAGTTTTTTGCAAAATAGATGTTGAAGGATTTGAATATGAAGTGCTAAAAGGACTTTCTGTGCCAATGAAAGTTTTATCGCTTGAGTATATTGTACCAGAAAACTTAGCAGTATTAATAAATTGCGTTAAACATTTAGCTAAACTAGGAAAAATTGAATGTAATTTTTCTTGTGCCGAAAAAATGGCTATGTCTTTAAATAAATGGCTCTCTGGTGAAGAAATGATAAATTATATCC
>CAZVEW010000104.1:0-9210 GCA_964625955.1 uncultured Vicingus sp.
CAATAGAAGGTAATCTTGAATTATGTACTTTTTCTATTTGAAAATTGAAATTGCTCACTATATCTATCATAATCTTTTATTTTAACCGCCATAAAGGTAGTATTTTTTAAGTTAAAAAGGTAGTAAGATTGTCTTAAAAAGAACTTTTGAGGGTAAAGAAAACGAAATTTAACCTTTTTTAACTGCTATTTTGCTTTTAGCAAGATTTAATGCCAATTTAAACTGCTCATCTTGGGTAATTTCAGAGTTATCAATTACAATTGCATCTGCCACCTGAATTAATGGATTTTCTGTTCTGCTTGAATCATCATTATCTCTTGATGAGATATTGTTTAATACTTCTTTAAAGGTTATTATATTTCCTTTGGCTTTCAGTTCTTCAAATCTTCTTTTGGCTCTAATTTTATAATTAGCGGTCATAAAAATTTTAAGTTCGGCATTAGGAAATACTACTGATCCAATGTCTCGTCCGTCCATTACAATGCCTTTTTCTTGTCCTAACTTTTGTTGTAATTCTACCATTTTGGTACGCACTTCTTTTACTTGAGCAATTTTGCTTACAAGATTTGAAACTTCTAATCCTCTAATTTGTTTTTCTATGTTTTTTTTGTTTAAGAATGTTTCTGATGTATTTGATGTTGTGTTATGGGTAAATGAAACATTTATTCTATCTAAATTATTTATCAATTCTGCTTTAAGTAGTTGCTTATCTTTAAACAAATTGTGTTGTAAAGCGTACCAAGTAACGGCTCTGTACATGGCTCCTGTATCTATGTAAATGTAGTTTAAAGCTTTGGCTAATTGTTTTGCTAAAGTACTTTTTCCACAAGATGAGTACCCATCAATTGCTATGATTATTTTACTCATCTTTCTTTTTTTTTGCTTTGCGTATTTTTTTTGGTTTTTTTTCTTTTTTAACTTTTTGTTTTTTGGTTAGTGAAGATGCTTTTTTGTAGTAATCGGATAAATTGGTGGTAATTGTAAAGTGATTAGATGAGCCTGCCAAATGATATTTTGCACTTCCATAACTAATGTGGAATTTTTTAATTCTAAAGCCAACCCCCCAACTAAACCCGACTAAACCAGGTTTATTATCGTAAGCTAATTCTGCTCGTCTTTTAAAGTTATATCCTAAGCGGAGCATAAAATTTTTAGAAGGTACAAATTCACCACCAATAACTATATGCCTAAAACCTTCGCTTATAAAACTTGTTTTATTTCTCGCATTTTTTTCATCTACCGTAAGGGTGTTATTTAACATTGTTGCTGCGGTAGAATCGTTGTAGGCTAAATTCCAATTTTCTAGGTGTATTAGGTCTAATGTAATTCTAAAAGGCATGTGGTTTAATTTTTTAGACATTCCTAATTGAACGGCAAAAGGTAAAGACTCTTTATCTCTTCCTTTTACATAGGGTTTAAGCTGTGTACCTACATTTTTGATAAGGGCAGAAATAACTAAATTATTTTTTTTGTTGTAATATGTTCCTGATAAATCTACTGCGATGCCTATAGAAGAATAAAGGTACAGATTAGAGTAAATTGGCTTTAAATTTGCCCCTATCGAAAAGGCTGAATCTATTTGTTTGCCCCAACCTAACATTAATGCGTATTCGCCAGCGGTAAAACTGCCATTTTCGTTACCTCCAGAGTCGGTTTCTTTAAAAGTGCCATAGTCGATGTATTTTAAACCTGCAGAAAATGTTCCAATTTTTTTAAAATCTTTGATGTACGAGAAATAGCCATAGTTAATATCGGCAAAATAATTAAGGTAGGTTAAAGATAATGCTCCACTCATCTTTTTGGTAAGTAAAGAAGGATTATTTATAGCAATATTGGGGTCGTCATCTTTTATGGCAATTACACTTCCTCCGAGTGCTCCAACCCGTGCAGAAACAGGAACATTAAGAAATTCATAGGTGCTTTCTCCTCCTACTTGGCTATAAAGCAATGGTGTTATGCCTAAAAGGAGAAATACGAATAATTGTTTCATCAAATGTGTTGTAAACTTTAAACTAAGCTAAATTACGTAATAAATACAGATTTATTGTGTAGCTTTTTTGTTTATTTTTCTTTTAAGGGGAGTTCTAAATTTTTAATCCCACCAAACAAACATCGTCTAGTTGTTCTAAATCTCCTTTCCAACTTTTAAAGGTTTTATTTAATATTTTTTCTTGCTCTAATAATGTTTTTTGCGAAATGGTTAATAGCAACTCTTTTAATTGTTTGTATTTAAATTTTTTACCTTTTTCTCCGCCAAATTGGTCGGCATATCCATCAGAGAATAAATAAATTTGGTCTCCGTCTTCTAATTGTAATTCGTGTGTTGTAAAATTACCTGTTTTTCTGTAGAGAGAAATAGGCATTCTATCTGGTTTTATTTCATATAGTTTGTTGCTTATGTTGGGCATTGATGTTTCGTTAATTAAATTATTTACTGAGTTTGAAATGTTTAATGCTCCATTTTTAACAATATAAATAGGGTTGTTGGCTCCAGAAAACTGTAAAATTTTATTTTGTAAATTGTAAGCAATTATTGACATATCCATGCCATCAGAATGGCTGCCAATTTTAGTTGATTGTTTTAAGATTTTTATAATTTCTGTTCTTAATCCACCCAATATGTTGCCAGTATGAAAAATAGCTTCTTTATTAATAATGCCATACAACAATGAAATTCCTAGCATAGACATAAATGCTCCCGGAACGCCATGCCCTGTACAATCGCCAACGGTAACTATTACTTTTTCTTGTTTTTGAGTCCACCAATAAAAATCGCCACTTACTTTATCTTTAGGTTTAAAGAGTACAAAATGTTCTGAAAAACAATTTTCTAACGCTTTGTATTTTGGTAAAATTGATTCTTGAATATGTTGTGCATAGTTAATACTATCAGATAATTCTTTTAAAACTTCTTCAATTTGTTGTTTTTGTTTCTCGGTTTTATCTCGCTGTAATCTAATTTCTTGATTTTTTATTTGTAAGGAATTTCCTTGCTTTTGTAATGCTTTTTCTTGTAGAAATGTGCGTATGGTATATATTTCAATAATGTAATTGGTGATTAATATTGCTAAAACTACGGAAAGAATAAAAAATAAATTGTTAAGCGAAACCAAAACAAAATCATTATATTGAGATTGGCGAAAATATAATATCACAATATAAGCTAATATTACTATGGCAAAATTAATTAGTGTAGGAATTAATCTAATTCTCATTGCTAATGCAATACTGATAATTACAATAATACCTATGTAATAATTCGAAAACGCTAATTCATTGTGTTTTAAGATAATAAGCATTAGCAAAATAGCACTATTATACAGTAAATTTAGTGTGTTGGCTATAAACTGGAAATGTTTAACAAAAAATGCTTTATAACTTAAAAAAAAACAATTATACTAGGCACAAAAAAAACAGTGGCTCGAATAACCCATATTTTTTTAAACGTTAAAGGTGCACTGTAATAATCTAAAATAAAATAAGGAATTAAGGCACTAATTATCACAACAATTGTGAAACGTAAAAAAAATACTGACCTTGAATTAAAATATAATGCAAATTCTTTTTTTTGTGTAGCATTTAGTTTAGGTATTTTAGGTATTCTACCACTGTTTAGTGAATTGAAATTTTTTTCAGATTTATTTTTTTTATGCTGCATAAATTTTTTACAGTTCAAGTAAACATTTAGAACTCCCCTTAATAGATATTTGGAAATTTACTAGGATTATTTTCGTTCATTATGGTGTAGGCGGTATCAAAAACATCTTCTATACTTGGTTTAGAGAAATAATCTCCATCAGTACCATAAGCTGGACGGTGTGCTTTAGCTGTTAAGGTTACAGGTTCTGAATCTAAATGATAATATCCTTTTTGCTCTACCAATATTTTATCCAAAATATAAGCACTTGCTCCTCCCGGAACATCTTCATCAACAATTAATAAACGATTTGTTTTTGCTAATGATTTAACTATAAGGTGGTTAATGTCGAATGGTAATAATGTTTGCACGTCAATTAATGTTGCGGCAATGCCCACTTCTTGTAATTGTTTAGTTGCCTGAAGTGCCAAATTACATGTTGAACCGTAAGCAATAATTGTAATATCATCTCCTTGTGTTAATATTTCAGGTACACCTAATGGGGTTGTAAATTCGCCTAAATTACTAGGCATTTTTTCTTTGGTACGATAAGCATTTAAGGGTTCTATAACTATTGCAGGGTCATCTCCTTGTAAAAGTGTATTATAAAAACCTGCTGCTTGTGTTAGGTTTCTGGGAACACATACGTGCATCCCTCTTACTGCATTAATAATCATTCCCATTGGAGAGCCAGAATGCCAAATTCCTTCTAAACGATGTCCGCGAGTACGCACAATTAGCGGAGCTTTTTGTCCGCCTTTTGTTCTGTATTGCAAGGTTGCCAAATCATCACTTAATACCTGAATGCAATATAATAGGTAATCTAAATATTGTATTTCGGCAATTGGTCTTAAACCTCTTAGTGCCATTCCTATTCCTTGACCTATAATGGTGTTTTCTCTAATTCCTGTATCAAAAACACGTTGTACTCCGTATTTTTCTTGCAAACCTTCTAAACCTTGATTTACACCTCCAATTTTACCAGCATCTTCTCCAAAAATTAATACTTCGGGATATTTTGCTAAAATCTTATCAAAATTTTCGCGTAAAACAATTCTGCCATCTTCCATTTTATCGGTTAATGTTGGTTTTATTGCTGCTACTTTCATTGGTGAGGTTTTAAACTCGGAATATAAATTAGTATTATACCTATCTTTATTTAATATGGCAGCATTTTGTAGCCAATTAATCAAGTTTTGTTTACTCGAAATATTTTCATTGCGAATTATTCTCAACACTTTTTTTGCTGTAGAAATAATGTCTTTTCTAATGGGTTCGGTGTTGGCTTTTAATGGTTTAACTAATGGATTAATAAAGTTAGCATTGCTACTTTCTGAGGCTATTGCTTCAATTAAAGCAAGCATTTCATTTTGTTCTTGTTTTATTGGGTTTAAGTAGGCTGTCCATGCAGCACGTTTTTGTGCCAGCACTTCTTTTTTACCTTCTTTTTCTAATGTTTCTATTTCTTCTTTGGTAGCTATTTTGTTATGAATAATCCATTCTTTAAATTTCTTTACACAACAAAAATCTGTTTCCCATTGTAAGCGTTCTTTAGATTTATATCGCTCGTGAGAGCCCGAGGTTGAGTGTCCTTGTGGTTGGGTAACTTCAATTACATGCACCAAAACGGGGCAATGTTCTTCGCGTGCAATTTTTACCGCTTTTTCGTAAGTTTCAATTAAGGCAGGATAATCCCAAGCCTTTACTTTCAGTATTTCTAAGCCGTTGTTTTTATCTTTATCTCGTTGAAATCCTTTTAAAACCTCAGAAATACTTTCTTTGGTAGTTTGGTATTTTTTTGGAACAGAGATTCCATGTCCATCGTCCCAAACGGATACCACTACAGGGACTTGTAAAACGCCCATCGCATTTATTGTTTCCCAAAAAGGACCTTCTGATGTGCTGGCATCTCCAATTGTACCAAAAGCTACTTCATTTCCTTTGTTAGAAAATTTTGTAAATGAGGATAAATCTTTATTATTTCTATAAAATTTAGAAGCTAAACCTAAGCCTAGCAATCTCGACATTTGACCTGCTGTTGGTGAAATATCTGCCGAAGAATTTTTTATTTTTGTTAAATCTTTCCAACTTCCATCTTCGTTTAAACTTCTAGTACCAAAATGCCCATTCATAGAACGACCCGCAGAACATGGCTCGGCTTTTACGTCTGTATGAGCATATAATTGTGCAAAAAATTCTTGAATGGTTAATTGTCCTATTGCCATCATTAAAGTTTGGTCTCTGTAGTAGCCCGACCGAAAATCGCCATCTTTAAATTGCTTGGCCAATGCCAATTGAGGTAATTCTTTACCATCGCCAAATATGCCAAATTTTGCTTTACCTGTTAACACCTCTCTTCGTCCTAAATAAGACGTTTCTCTACTCATATAAACCAAACGGTAATCATCAAGAACACTTTCTTTAAATTTTTCTTGCGATATTTTAGTTGTTGGTAATTTTTCTGTGGTACTGTTAGTCATTTTTAAAATATTTTTTAAGATAAACGGCCAAAAATCAATGTAATCATCAACTTTAGTAAGATAAAATATAAAATTGATGTTTTGCGAAGTTAATAAAATATCTTCATTAATTTATGTTGATGATATCATCATCAAGCTAATCTTAACATAATTCAATAATTTATAATGCTTACTTGTTAATAAGCATTGATTATTTTATACTTTTGTGCCATGAATGAAAAGCTTTTTTTAAGAAAAAGAAATAGAATGGTTTTAATTATTTTAATTTCAATTTTCGTAATCTATAATATAGTTATTTATTCTATCGGAACACCTACAGAACAGCAAAAATTAAGCAAGTTAGCCCTACAAGGAGAGCAAATTTATCAGGATAATAATTGTACGGCATGCCATCAATTTTATGGCTTAGGTGGTTATTTAGGTCCTGATTTAACCAACGTAATTTCTGCAAAAGGCAAGGGAAAAGAATATGTTAAGGCTTTCTTAAATGCAGGTGTAAAAACAATGCCAAAATTTAATTTTACGGAGAAAGAGAAAGATGCTCTCGTTCAATTTTTAACAGAAGTAGATAAAACAGGTTTTTATCCTAATTATGAGGCAAAAAAAACAGTTTCTGGGTGGGTTAAGATTAAATATAAAAATAAATAAGCTTTTTAGCACTCCACTTTATTACACCTAAAAATCACTTTATGGAGAACAAAACAGTAACAAATACATTAACAACATTAAATAAAGAGAATAAAATTCCTTTTATCTTTATTTCTTTGGCATTATCTGCCTTGCTTTTAGGTGCTTTTTTTGGCATATTAATAGGTTTTCAATATATTTTTCCTGATTTCTTAAAAGAATCTATTCCTTTTAATCATTTAAGGTCTTTTCATGTAAGTACGGTTATTGGTTGGATTATTTTAGCGGTAACAGGTGGTATCTACTATTATGTTATCAACTTTTTAGATGTAAAATTATATTCAAAAAAATTGATGAAAACACATTTAATTATTTTTATTATTTGTGCTATTGCTATTTATTTTTCGCTGTTTTTAGGTAAAATGGGAGGAAGAGAATACCTTACTTATGCCCCCATAATTTCTTTGCCTATTTTGTTTGCTTGGATATTATTTGGTGTTAATTTTTTTAAAACCGTTGCTACTCAAATAAAGGGTTGGCCTGTTTATATTTGGATGTGGGGAACAGGAATTGTTTTTATGATTTATCATTTCTCAGAGGCTCATTTTTGGTTAATTCCTTCGTTTAGAGAATCGTTTATTAATGATATAACGGTGCAATGGAAATCTTATGGTTCGTTTGTTGGTTCTTGGAACTTGCTCGTTTACGGAACGGCAATTTTTTTGTTAAGCAAAATAAAGAATGACAATACATTTTGTAGAGGAAAAAAGGCATTTTTCTTTTACTTTTTAGGATTGAGTAATTTAATGTTTGGTTGGGCTCATCACACCTACATTATCCCTTCTTATCCATGGATCAGGTATCTTTCTTACATAACCAGCATGTCGGAATGGATTTTACTTGTAAACATGATAATTTCTTTTAAAAATTCCTTAAGTAGAAAGGAAAGAATAAAAAATAATTTAGCTTACAAATTCTTAATTTCTACAGATGTTTGGATTTTTGTAAACTTATTTATGGCATTATTAATTTCTATTCCTTACATCAATCTTTTTACACATGGTACACACATTACTGTTGCTCACTCTATGGGAACGACAATAGGCATAAACACTTCAATTTTATTATCTTCTATGATGTTTATCGCTTCTAAAGTAGATTACGAAAAGTTAATGAATTCTTTTACCACTATTAAAGTTGGGTATTGGATTTTTAACAGTTCTTTAATGGTTTTTTTAACGAGTTTGGTTTTAGGAGGAGTTAAAAAAAGTGTTTGGATGTATTTTTTAAATAACCCGACAAGCTTTAGCGAAATGCAAAATAGCTTACAACCTGTAATGGTTACTTTTTTAATTGCTGGCGTTGGCTTATTTATTGGTTTATGTTTGGTGGTAATTCCTGTATTAAAGATTTTTATAGCTAAAGTGATTGCAAAAAACACCTAATATTTATTTTTTCCACTCAAATGTATTTATTAGGTGCTGAATATCTTTTTCAACAAAATCTAGCACTGGTTGTATAGAATCTTGGTTTGGAATATTGTTAAAATATAAAGACCCTCTAAAAAAATGGTTAATACTATCTGTTAAATGAAACTGATAAGAAGATGCTGTGTTCCCTTCTATAAAATAACTTAAACCATAAACTTTTTTATTTGGAAATGATATTATTTGTTGCTCAATATCAACTGCTTTTACAGTGTGCTTAAATACTAAAGTTCTAGAATCTTCTAAGTATTTTTCAAGATTATTATCAATAGGTTTATAACTAAGATAGAGTGTTGCATTTAATGATTTAAAATCTAAATTAAACCAACAATTTTGACTTTTATCCAAGCTAGGGTCAATTTGTGAATAGTCAGGAATTTCAAATATAAAAGGACAATTAGTGATTAATTTATGGTATTTTTTTGAGGGTAATTCTATCCTAAAATAGCCTTTAGGCTTCGGAGTAAAAGTATTGTTATCGCATTGCATAAAAAACAAAATGATAAGGAGAAAGAAAACTATCTTTCTAATTCTTAGTATCTGTAACATTTCGTGTAAGTTTAATTCTTTTAACTCTTCTTTTATCAGAAGCTTCTACGATAAATGTAAAATTTTTATAAATTACTCTTTCGTTCTTTTGAGGTATCTTTCCTGCAATTTCAATAACTAGTCCTGCTATTGAATCTGCTTCATGATCAATATCTTCAAAGAAGTCGTCATCTTCTATTGCTAAGATTTTACAAATATCATTTAATGAAGTTTTTCCATCAAAAATATAATTATTTTCATCTAATTTAGAGTAAGCCATATCTTCATCATCAAATTCATCACTAATTTCTCCCACTATCTCTTCTAAAATATCTTCAAGGGTAATTATGCCCGATGTACCACCATACTCATCAACAACAATAGCTAAGTGTACTTTTTTTTCTTGAAAATCTTTTAATAAATCATCTAATTTTTTATTTTCTGGCACATA
>CAZVEW010000105.1:0-9199 GCA_964625955.1 uncultured Vicingus sp.
TATTCTTATAATAAAACATTTTGGTCTAATTATAATTTGGTCAAACAAAACTCAATAAATAAGTCGTTGCTACATGATTTAGAGAGAAAGAAGCCCTTAGAAAAACAATTTAACAATGCAATTACTAAATAAATTGACATTTAAAATTTATGATTGTAGTTGTGAAGACACTATTTTTGTGTTAAAAAATCTATTTTAGCTTAATGAAAACAAAGTTGATGATTTCTGCATACCTATTATTAATAGGAATTGTGTGTTTTTCTCAAACAGATACTATTAATTATTCGTGTAATAATTGTGCTAATGTTGTCTTTAATAAGTCTGAAGTTATTAAAGAAAACAAAAAAAATATCTTTATCTTATATAATAAAGCCCCTAACAAGGTTAGAGACAGTAGCACAATTAAAGATGTTCATTGTGCTTATTGTAACAGTCATATTGGTTATTGTAATAAGGAGGGGGAGGTGAATATTTTACCAAAAAATATCCATAAAAAAGGAACTAATTATGAATGCTCTATTTGTAAAAAGCCACTTTTAAAGCAAACAGATTTAATTAATAAGGAAGAAGAAAGCTATCATTTTGCAGTAAAAAATAACAAATCTATTGAAATAGGTAACCGTTCGTTTATTATTAGCAATAAGCAAGTTTATTGTAGTTTTTGTTACGAAATAGTTGGCGTAAAGAAAAAAAATAGTAATCTAAAAATAAAAAAAGATAAGGTACATTAATTGTTTAAGGAGTTAATTTTTCTCGTATTAGTTTTATTTGTTTTTTAGAGTAGCCTCCCTGTTCAGTCATAAAATATAAGATATAATCCCTCATTTTTTTATTTATTTTTGGATTATAAAACCGATTAATATGTTTAATTAAATATTTTTTATCTTCTTTAATATTTTCGCTATATCCTAAGTAACTTGGTATGTTTTTTTGTACAGCAAAGCGTATAAATCTTATTTCTAAATTATGGGGAGCAAGTGTTACAGCTTCGTTCATCTTTTTTCTTGATTTTCCAAGTAAGCTAAGTGCAGAAAAAGGATTCCATTTATTTTTAGCTTCAATGGCATAGGTTGCTCCTTTATAAACTTTTATGAGTGGTGATTGGGGGCTAAAATGTGCTATTTTCTTTTCTAAGATAGTTGCTTTCTCACTATTCATAACAGCATCATAAAAACCAGAACGAATGGCAGAAAGGTTTAAGTTATAATCGTCTTTTATTGTAAAACCAAAAGTTATTAAGACAAGACCTAAAAAGATGTTTTTTTTTAAATTATGGATATTGAAGAGGTTTTTAGACATGTTGCTCAAAAATACCCATAATTGCTTATAACTAAATGTTCAGCTTACGACTGAAATTAAGTTTTTATTTAAAAATTAATCTTCAGAAAAGTCGATGAGCATTTTACGGTAAGCATTAAATAATTTGGATTTTGAAACAAAACCATAATACTGGTTGTTTTTAAGTACAGGCAAATTCCAAGCATTTGTTGTAGAAAATTTTTCCATTACTACCGCCATAGAATCATCAAAAGAAACAAAGACTGGAGGTTGTCTCATAATTGCTTCAACAAAAATTTCATCGTATAATTCTGGTTTAAACATTCGTTCGCGTATATCATCTAGTGTAATTATCCCCATTAGTTTATTAGCGTTATTTACAATAGGGAATAGGTTTCTTTTAGATGTGGCAACCACTTTTACAATATCTCCTAAGCTAGCGTTTGGCTTTATAATTTTAAAATCGGTTTCTACCTGATTTTTTAAGGACATCATTTTTAACACCGCCTTATCTTTATGGTGGGTTATTAGATGCCCTCTACGTGCTAATTGCATTGTGTAAACAGAGTTTGGGATAAAATACTTACAGCATAAATAGGATATAATAACGGTAATCATTAAAGGGATAATAAGAATATATCCTCCTGTTATTTCAGCTATTAAAAACATACCTGTTAAGGGAGCGTGCAGAACGCCACTAATAACACCGGCCATTCCTACAAGAGCAAAATTTATTGGAGATAGGTCGGCAATACCAAAATAGGTAAATACTTTTGCAAATACGAAGCCAGTTGTTGCACCAATAAAAAGAGAAGGGGCAAAAACACCACCAACGCCTCCTGCTCCAAAAGTTGTGGCGGTAGCAATAGCTTTAAAAATTACCATGCCTAGCATTAACATTATTACTACTAATATATTTTCCTTGTAGCCATAAAAGGGGCTATTATTTACAATTTCTTGAAAATTTCCACTAAGGATATTGTTTATTGTTTCATAACCTTCTCCAAATAATGGAGGAATACAAAATACTAAAACACCTAATATTAATCCTCCTAGCAGTAGTCTCATGTACTTAGACTTTATTTTCTCGAAAAAATCTTCGATAAACCAAAACATTTTATTAAAATAAACGCTTGCTAAGCCTGTTACAACACCTAAGAGTAAGTAAAAAGGAACGTCACTAAAGGTAAAGACATCTATAATGTCAACAGGTAAAAGTCTATTGTTCCCAAGTATTAAACGAGATACTAGTGCTGCTGTAACTGAGGAGGTTAATATTGGTATTAAAGATGCCATTGTTAAATCTAGCATCATTACCTCTAGGGTAAAAACAACAGCGGTAACAGGTGCATTAAAAATTCCAGACATAGCACCTGCTGCTCCACATCCTAACAGGAGGGTGGACATTTTGTAATTTAATTTTAGGAATCTTGCCACATTGGAGCCAAAACCACTACTCGATGCAACTGTTGGGCCTTCTAATCCTACGGAGCCTCCAAAACCAACTGTTAGTGGTGCTGTTAGTATGGAGGAAAAGACGGAATGAAGTTCCATTCTACTCTTTTTTTGGGAGATGGAATATAAAACACTAGGGATACCATGCCCAACTGGTTTTTTAATAATATATTTAATAATAAGTATTGTAAATAAAAGTCCTATGGTTGGATAAACAAAGTATAAGTAGTTATGGAAATTTTTAGCAAAGCCAAACGTTAATAGCTCTTCAATGAAATGAACAGTATTTTTTAAAATAACTACAATTAAACCAGCACCAATACCTATAAGTAAGCTAAGTAAAAGGTTAAAATGACGATCTTTAAGATTTTTCACCCTCCAAAGGTGAATTGTTTTCCAAAATTCGTTTTTTTTCACTTTTCAAATTTTTGTTTGCGAAATTATACCTTTTATTAACTATTATGAATTAATTAGGTGAATATCTCTTTGAGGGAATGGAATTTGAATATTATGTTCTTTAAACAAGCTATTAATTGTAAATCTTAGATCACTTTTTATACTGTAAACTTCCCAAGTATTTTTTAGCCAAAAGTTGAGTTGAAATTGTAGAGAAGAATCTCCAAAATCGTTAAAAAAGACAGTAGGGTTTTTTGTTTTTGATATTGATGGGTGTTTTTCTGCACTTTGTATCAGAAGAGATTTAACCAGTTCTACATCAGAGCCATAAGCAACACCAACCAAAATATTAAACCGTGTTACTCTGTTGTAAGTTGTCCAGTTTATTACTTTGTCGTTTACAATTTTAGAGTTAGGAACAATAATATAAATTCCGTCCATTGTTTTTACTACAGAAGTTCTAAGTTTTATTATTTCAACGGTACCTATTAATTCTTCAATTTCTAAAATATCACCAACTTTAACATTTCCTTCGAAAAGTATGATAATGCCAGAAATAAAATCTTTAATTGCATCTTGTAGGGCAAAACCAACGCCTAATCCTAATGTGGCAAATACTGCACCAATAACAGAAACATTAATTCCTAGGCTTTGAATACAGATAAATCCTGCAATAATATATACAATGTATTTAATTATTTGAGAAATAGAAGAAGCTCTTCCTTCGTCAATGTATTCTTTTGAGGTAAGTTTTTTGTTGATTAAAAGTCGAATTCCTTTGTTAATGGCTTTGACAGAGAAATAGATGAATATTAGAAAGAATAAGTTATAAACAGATAATGAATAACTATCTAATTCAATTAATTTAAAGTTTAATATTTTTTCAATAATAGACATAAATTTTAATTGTTGTTAGTATGCAATCCTTTTGCTTTATTAGCAGAAACAGTTATTCCTTTTATAAAAGAAGAGCTAAAACCATGGTGCTCCATTTCGTTTAACCCAGCAATTGTACAACCTTTAGGTGATGTTACTTTGTCTATTTCATCTTCTGGATGTGAATGGTTGGTAATTAATAACCCCGCAGCTCCCTTGGCTGTTTGAGCTGCCATTTTTAATGCTTCTGAGGCATGGAAATCAATTTCACAGCCACCTTGAGATGCTGCTCTGATTGCTCTTAAAAAATAAGCAATACCACAGGCACATAAAGCAGTTGCTGAAGTCATTTGTTCTTCGTTTATAATAATTGTTTCACCAACAGCATCAAAAATATTTTTAACTAAGGCAACTTTATTTTTCCATTTAGTATTAGTGGCAATACAAGTCATGGATTCTCTTATTGCAATTGCTGTGTTTGGCATAGCTCTAATTATAGGTATTTTACTAGATATAATTTTTTGAATATGTTCAATTTTTATTCCTGTAACTAAAGAAATGACTAGTTTGTTTTTATTTAAGTTAGGAGCTATCTCAGAGAGAACAGCATCTGCTTTTTGTGGTAAAACAGCAATCACAATAATATTAGCGTTTTCTACCGCTTCTTTGTTGTTGTTATTAATAAGAAATCCTTGTTCAGCTAAGTAGGTAATTTTATCTAAACGTCTTCTTGTTAAAGTAATGTCCTTAGCTTGAAATTTTTCAGATTTTACTAAGCCTTTTGCTAAAGAAACGCCTAAGTTTCCTGCTCCTATAATTGCTATTTTTGTTTTCACAGTATAAAAAGATTAATGTGCAAATGTAGGAAGTTATAATTAGGTTTTACTTGTTTTTAAACGAAAGTTAACTACGAATTTATACCGGTTTAATATCAAAATTATCAGCATCTTTAAAGGTTGGAAATTTTTTGCGGTAAGCATTTAAGTTTTCCATAGAAAGTACAACTGTTTCTATTGTTTCTTGGTTTGGTAAAGTTTTACTTAGTTTATTTCCGTAGGCATCAATAATTGCAGAATTGCCAGTGTAAGTGTTATTTTTTTTGTCTGTACCAACTCTATTAACACCAATAACATAACATTGGTTTTCTATGGCTCGTGCTTCGAGCAATTTACTCCAATGATTAGCTCTTGTTGCTGGCCAATTAGCAATATATATAGCACAATCGTAGGCGGGAGTTTTGTTTTTTGTGATGTTTCTTGCCCAAGCAGGGAATCGTAAATCGTAACAAATTAGTGGGCAAATTTTCCAATCTTTATAATTTACAATTAACCGCTGGTCTCCTGCACAAAAATGCTTATGTTCGTTAGCCATTCTAAATAAATGACGTTTATTATAAGTAAATAATTTTCCGTTAGGTTCAGCCCAGATTAGGCGATTGTAGTAATTTACTCTTCTTAATTTCTCCTCAAGAAGGGATGCCTCTTTCTCTCCTCCTTCGGAAGGACTAGGAGAGTTTTCTTTAATGATTAAACTTCCAACAATAACGGCATTTGTTCTTTTTGCCATTTTTTTCATCCAAGTAATTGTTTTTCCGCTCATTGTTTCTGCTAATTTCTCTGATTGCATAGAGAAACCCGTATTAAACATTTCTGGTAAAACAATTATATCTGTTTTTGTGGTAATAGCATTAATTTTTTCGGAAAACATAGTTAAATTTTTAGCTATATTTTCCCAGTGTAAAGAGGATTGAATAATTGTGATGGATAGGGTTTTCATTCTACGTAAAATAAGTCATCGAAAGGTGAATTAATGGGTGCTCCTAAGTTTACAGGTTTGCTCCAGCTTTTGGTATTTTCAATCCATGTTGATTTAAAAATATCGTATCCTCCCATGCTACCATGTTTTGTTGAACTAAAATATAATGTTTTGCCATCTGAAGTTAAAAAAGGATAGTTTTCATCGCCAATAGTATTAATGGTTAGACCTAAATTTAAAGGTTTACTCCAAGAATTATCTGGCAGCTTTTTCATCACAAAAATATCTTTACCGTTAGCTCCATCTTTACCATAACTTGGGTAATAGATTACATTTTTATTTTTGTTTAAAAACATTATCGATTTAAATTTTTCTTTTTTATCAATAGATGAAAGCATGTCTGTTGGTGTGAGCAGAAATTTCCCTTTTATATCGGTTGAAGCATAGATATTATACAAATAATTTTTTGGAAATTCTTTTTTAGCTATTATTTCAACGGCTTTAGGAGTGTTTACAATTATTCCTCCGAATTTACTTTTATTTAAGGCAGTTTCTAAATTTCTGCTTTGTTGTTCTTTTTCTGATGCAAAACTTTTGTATTTTTCGTAAGCTTTAACAGCTCTTTCAAAACGGTAGGCATTGTGGTTTGTTTTTCCCAACATAAAATAAACATCGTAAGGTACATTTTTGTTTTTAGCAGCTTGTTCTAAATATTTTAGTGTTTTTTCGTAGTTGTGAGAGATGTTAAATAGGCTCTTACCATAATAATAACTTTGTTTCGGGGTTAAATTGATTAATGGAGCTACTTTATTGTATAATGTAACACATTTTAAATACTGTTTATTTGTAAATAATTGCTTTGCCTGATTTAGAATTTGTTGCTGATCGCTATTGGGTTTCTGAAATTTAGTTTCAATCTTTGAAAGTGATTTCTTTTTGTTTTTTTTGGCTTGAGAAATAAAATCGGCTTTAGTTTTTGTAAATTCAGGTGCAGTTTCTACTTCTTGCTTAGTAAAATAGTTATCTATATTTAATATCTCGAAAGCTCTATCTTTTTTTAATCTTATATTTTGGCGAAGCGGAAATGATTCTTGTTGAGAAGGAATAGTAACGTAGGCAATATGTTCTTTAAATTTATCGCAATTAATGATAAATTGGTATTTGATTCCAGGCATTAAAGCCATTAAAAACTTACCATTATTAGCGTTAGAATTGTAAACGCCTACAATTTCTTGATTATTGGAATTATAAACAGCTATTGAAGCACTAAAATTAGGGATAGAATCATTGGTCATAAAATGTCCCTTAATAATAGTTAAAGGAAGTGGTGGCTTGGGCATTTTTATTTCAAATAGATTATATCCACCAATTGGGTTTCTTCTGTTAGAAGAAAAATAGGCAATATTGCCTGTAAAATCTGGGATAAATAAAATATCATCGTATGGAGAATTGATAGGATAGCCTAAATTCACAGGTTTCCCCCAAGGAGAGGTAGATGATTTTCTTGTCGATTTAAAAATATCGTACCCTCCAATACTATTATGCCCTTTTGATGAAAAATACATGGTTCTTCCATCTAAAGTTACATAAGCATAGTCCTCGTCATATTTTGTGTTGATAGAGTCTCCTAAGGATTTTGGTATTCCCCATTTATCTCCTCCCATCAAGATATTCACAAACAAATCTTTATTATTTCCTTTTAACCCATAGCTTGTTTGAATCATTTCATTTTGTTCTGTTTTAAACATTAATAATTTCTCTTTTTTCTTTGCATCAATGGGAGAGATGAAGAAAGTTGTTTTCTCTAAAAGCTTATCGGCTACCAAAGCATTAGGGTAATTTTCGGGTAGTTTGGTACTCGTAATGGCCTTTTTACTAA
The DNA here is from genome assembly GCA_964625955.1 of uncultured Vicingus sp. Taxonomy (GTDB): domain Bacteria; phylum Bacteroidota; class Bacteroidia; order Flavobacteriales_E; family Vicingaceae. The sequence goes on from CAZVEW010000105.1 coordinate 7,640, forward strand.
TAACTTGCATATTGAGTTGGTTTTGCATTATTTTTTCACCATTCTTACAATTTTTTATTAGCCTATTTATATTTTTAGATAAGATTTCTTTTTTGGTAGCTTTTGCTTTATATTTTTCAAGTGCTTTGTAAGCGTTTCCAAAATCAGCTAATAAATGGTATGATTTTCCTAATAAATAAAATACTTCGTAAGGTGTTTTGTTGTTTTTAGCAGCTTTTTTTAAATATGGTAATGCTTTCAATTTATTCTGTTCGGTTAAGAATAAGCTTTTCCCCATTCTATAATTGGCTAAGGCATTGTTTGGATTTAAATCTAACAATTGGCTATAAAGATTTATGCTTGATTGATAATCTTTTTTAAGAAATGCTTTTGCGGCAAGTTCAGGTTTTTTATTTTCTTCATCGGCATGTTTTTGTAACAATTCATCAATAGTAGAAAAATCGGTTTCTTTAAGTTGTCTTCTTGCTTTACCAATAGGATTAGTGTTATTTGCTTCGTACAACTCAATTTTATTTTCATTTTTTTCATCATAAACAGTCATTAAAAAAAGTGTCGGCTCTTTTTTATCAATTAACCAAGTATTAAGTGATAGGTTGACACCTTTTTCGGAAATATTTAATTCCATTTTTTGGGTGGATATTTCGCCATAAGCGTCTGTACTTGTGTATTCAGGAATTTCAACAATCTTTTTAAAAGGAGCATATCCATAAGTATTAATTACAAATTCGTATCTAACGTTTGGAATTAGAACAACTAAATAATTGCCTGTAACAGGGTTGGTATTGTAAATTCCTACTAATTGATCGTTAGAGATATTGTAAACAGAAATTTCTGCTTTATGCATGTTTTCGTGGGCTTGTATCTTAAAATTACCTTTAATGATGCAAGAGGAAATACTATTGTTTTTTGTCCTTGCTTTGTATCTTGTGTATTTCTCAGCTACACCATCTCGGTTAGAAGTAAAATAATATACTCTTTTAAATGGGTTAACAGGTTGTTTTTGTTGGGCGTGAGATTCTGTGCAAAAGACTATGACTGCAAAAAATAGTGTGGCAAAACTTATTAAACCTTTCATTGTTGAAATTAAAAGAGATGAAAGTACAAAAATTAAAATAATTTAAGAGAGAGTGAAGAAAAGACTTTTTAACAGCGTTAATTAAATTTTGTTAAGAATTTCTGCTGCTTTTAATAAAGTTTCTTCTTTTTTAGCGACACAAAAACGGAGTATTTTTTCGTCTATTTTGTGATGATAGAAAACAGACACAGGAATAGCTGCAACTTTATACTCCTCAGTGAGTTTAATGGCAAATTCAGTGTCTTGCTCATCAGAAATTTTATTGTATTTTAGTAATTGAAAATAGGTGCCATAGCAAGGCAAAATCTCAAATCTTGAATTCTTAATTTGGTGCACAAAGAAGTCTCTTTTTTGTTGATAAAATGAGTTTAACGATAAATAATTGTGTTCATTTTTAAGAAACTCAGCTAAAGCATGTTGAACTGGCGTACTATTTACTTTATTGCTTACAGGAATTGAGTATCGCCCTCTATCTCCTGCACATG
>CAZVEW010000106.1:0-8817 GCA_964625955.1 uncultured Vicingus sp.
AAAGCCACAACAAAAAACGACACATAGAGGCACACTCTTTCCCTACACGACGCTCTTCGATCTATGGAAAATTAGCATTTTTACTTAATCTGCCAACAAAAAAATTAAACATAACAGCTAACATTAAAACCAATAAAAAATGGTTTATTGAAGAACAAAATGCAAAAGGAGATAGCCTAACTTTATGGATTACAGACAAAAACATACTAAATAATCAAAAAGAAATAGAATTTATAATTGCCGATAGCTCTGCAATTATTGATACTACACTAATTGATTTGATGCAGCCAAAATTATTTAAAGATACCTCCCTTTCTATCATTACAAACATTAACCCTTCTTTCAATTTAAATAAAAACATTAATTTAATTGCTCAACGACCCGTAAAAACCTTTTTTAAAGATAGCATTAAGTTATATGAAGATGCTGTTTTAGTACCTTTTAAATTTATCACAAAAAATAAAATTTTAAGCAATTTTAGCATCAGCTATCCTTTTAAAGAAAATACCCATTACAAACTGTATATCCCTCCTGCCACCTTTACCGATATCTACAATTTAAAAAACGATACCATTATTAAAACCTTTGTTACAAAACAAGCAAGCGATTATGGTAATATTTTTTTAACAATTAATCCTGATTTTTCACAACATTATATTGTTCAATTATTTAAAAATAAAAGATTAATTAAAGAAAATTATTATCAATTTGCTACAAAGGTTATTTATAAATATTTACTTGCTGGTAATTACAGTATAAAATTAATAATTGATCAAAACAATAATAAAAAATGGGATACGGGTAATTATTTAAAACATCAACAACCCGAAAGAGTAATTTTTTACGATAAACCAATAAAAATTCGTTCTAATTGGGATAATGAGATTATTTGGAATGTGAAGATTAAATGAAAAACTTATTTTATGCTTGCTAAAATATTGGTGTTCAGTTTAATAGTTTGAAAAAAAGAGCTTGGAGATGGTCCTTCAATATTTCCTTTAAAAGTTAGTGTTTTTAAATCGCTTGAAAGTGCTAAATCGTATTTGTTAGCTTGTTTATCGTAACTCTTATATTGATGTAATGTGCCAACCAGTAAACCATTATAATAAACTACTAATTTTTGATTCCCTTTTGCAAAAGGAATACTATTAATTTGTTTTCCATTTTTTATTATTGTTAGCTCAATGCAATCTACATCTTGATTTTCGCACTCCCACTCAACATTAATTTTATCTTTATTTATTATTTTATCGTAAGTTAAGTTAATAGAATTACCATAAACTAAATATTGTAAATATGTAATTGCCGATTTACCTTTGTTTAAACTTGGGTGTAATGCCAAAATAGTACAAACGATAAATGTAAAAAATATGTTTTTAATAGTTAGCATCTTCATCTAATGGGTTGACTATAAAACGATTTACTGACTAAAATGGTTGGAATTCTTCCACAAAAAAGCAAATATATCTGATTAAAGGTTAAATTTGCAGCAATATAAAATCGTTTAAAAATGTCGGAAAAATTAAAAATAATAGGCTTTATATTTTTTATGACCTTCTTTTCTACTGCCAAAGCTCAACTGTGGAACAGAATAAAAGATGCTGCACAAAGTACCATCGAAAATAAATCAGAGAGCAAAACGAGAGAGGAAACAAATAAAGTTTTCGATAAAGCTTTCGATAAAAAAACGTATAAAAAGAAAAAAGACAAAGCAAATGAAGATGCTCCTCAAACTTACGATGGAAAAATAGTAAAAACTACCAAGAAAAAAAATAAAAAAACTAAGGATGATAATTCCTCAGATGAAAGTACTTTTAAAGTATATCAGAAATTTGATTTCATTTCTGGAGAAAAAATAATAGTAGAAGATGATTTTTCGCAAGATGAAGTTGGCGATTTACCAGGTGGGTGGAACTCGTCAGGAAATTGCGAAATTGTAACATTAAATAACACCAAAACACATTGGGTAAAAATAGGGAAAAACGACAATGCCTCATTTGTACCAGAAATGATAAAAACATTTCCCGATAATTTTACCTTAGAATTTGATTTAGTTACCGATTTTGATGAGAAATCATATGCCTACCAACGAAACTTGAATGTAGTTTTTACAGATGTTAAAAATAATGCCTACAGGTTAGCTTCTTTTAAACCCGGAAAAAATAATTTCCTCTTTTCATTTGATGGAGGCATAGGCTACGGAGGAGTAATAAGCTATAGCAAAATTACACCTGATGATAATTTGTACCTACATGCTAGTAACGATACCAAACTAATGTCAAAAACAATGCGAGGAAAAATTATACATGTAAGTATTTGGTGTCAAAAAACTAGAATGAAATTATATTTAAACGAATCTAAAATTTATGATATTCCTAGGGCTTTTGAAAAAGGTGTAAAACTAAATGGTATCCGATTTTTTGCAAATATTTCTACCGATGCTAATTTTTACATTAGTAATTTACGATATGCCATTGGCAAACCAGATACTAGAAACAAGTTACTCACAACAGGTAAATTTGTAACGCATTCTATTACATTTAATACCAATTCAGCTCAATTAAAACCAACATCTTTTGGCGTTATTAAAAAAATTGCTGATGTATTAAAAGATAATCCTGAGGTAAAAATTAAAATAGTAGGTTATACCGATGCTGATGGTGATGAAAAATACAACCAAGAATTATCAGAAAAACGAGCAATTGCAGTAAAAGAGAAACTAACCAAGCAATTTAAAATAGATGCCGATAGAATTACAGCAGAAGGGCAAGGCGAAAAAAATCCGATAGATAATAATAAAACAGTAGAGGGAAAAGCAAATAATAGAAGGGTAGAATTTATAAAAGTTTAATTTATCCTTTTTTTAAGAAAATATATTTAATCCCTAAGTTAAATGCTAAAGAAAAATTTCTTGATGAACTGTAATGTTTATCAGTGTTAGAGATGTTTATCAATCCTTGATTAAACCTAATACTTGGTGTAATTATTAACGATTTTGTTAAATACCTGTCTTGTTCAAATCCTAAAACAATACCAAAATCGGATTTCTTATAATCGGTTATTGCCACACCATTTACATTCGATGATGTTAAATATGACCCATAAATACCTGCAATAAAATTAGAGGAGTACTTTTTATTATCAAAAGTTGATTTGTTAGCCATTTTTTTAGCCAAAATACTTATTGATGTGTAATTTAAATTTAAGTCTTCTTTAACGGTATTTCCCTCAAAGCTAAAATCTCTTTTATAACCCGCAGTACTATTAAAATTAACATTGGTTTCTACGTTAAACTTGTCAGATACAATAAGCCCAACAGTAGCACCATAAGTTTGCCCAAAATCTAAGTAATTGGTTTGTTTATATTTTGCTAAAACACTATTTTTATTGATGAAATTTATCATTCCTTGTTTTTTAAACCCTGCATTTATGCCAACATAAATTCTTCGGGCATAGATACCAAAAACAAAGTGAGCCAAAAATCTTTTACTATTAAAAATAATTTTGTTTTTATCTTTTTTAACTAAAAAATCTTTACTAATAAAGAGATGAGAAATATCTTCTTCATTAATCTGACGCCTATTTATACCTAATTCAATAGCTGACCTATTGGCAAAATAAACATCATTTAAATGGCTTGCTATTAAAGGTTTTACACCTAAATATTTTGATGTAGAAGCCAACAATTCTTCTTCATTATTAGCTTGTTCTTTAATGTTATGTTTAGCAACAAAATGCCTTTTAGTTCTATATTTTTTTTGGTGATAATCTTGATTATCACGCTTATTAGAGTAGGATTTTTTATTATTGTAAGAATTTATTTTGTTCAATTCTTTATTTAATGATTTTGTATCTATTTTTTCAGGAACATTGTTATATGATTTAGTGGTCTTTATTGCCTTTTCTGTTCGGTTTTGAGCAATTTCTTGATTTTTCAATCCATGGTTATCATAAGCTAAGTAGCTTCCTAACAAAAACAACGAAATAGCTCCCAATTTAAGTGTTAAATTTCTCCACCAAATAAATTTATCATAACTATTTAAAGAAACTACTAATCTATCCCAAACACTAGCTGTATCTAATTCTGTGGATAGCTTTTCCCAAACAGTATAATCTGGTCTTTCTGCTAATTTATCTGCTTCTTTTTTATACCATTCACTAAAATTTTTATCGGTTAAAGCTTCATTACTATCTAAATCATCTGCAAGAGATTGCCAAGCATCTTTAGCTGGCTTAACACTGTAATTGTCTAGCTCATTTCTATACCAATCTGCTATGTTATTATGCTCTTTCAAAATAAATTATTTGATGTAATATTTATTTACTAAATCTCTTAAAACACTTTTTGCTTTTGATAATTGCGATTTTGAAGTACCTACACTTATTGATAATTTATCTGCTATTTCTTTGTGTTTATAACCTTCAATGGTATATAAATTAAAAATGGTTCTTGCTCCGGCAGGCAACATGTTTATTATGTCAGACAAATCATCTGTTTTAGAAATTTCTGTTACATCATTATAGCTACCTGCTAAATAAGCAGATGCTTGAAAATCAACATTAATAATTCTATTTGTTTTTCTAAAATGGTCAATAGCAGTATTTACAATAATTCTCCTAATCCAAGCATTAATACTCCACTGTTTATCATACTTATCAAATTTTTTAAAAACCTTAAAAAATCCATCATGCAAAATGTCTTGTGCCAACGCTCTATCCTTAGTATAAGTAAGGCAAACGCCAAACATCTTAGCTGCGAACATATTATACAACGCCTCTTGATGCCTTCTGCTATTTTGGTAACAACCTGCTATTATCTCATCTAAATCCAAAGAAAAAATATTTATCTTATTTTGCTTTAATACAACTATAATACGGTTATTGCTGTAAAAAGGTTGTGTAAAATTAAAAATTACTCAGTTTATATTAATTTTTAGTCTTTTTTGCTAAAAATAAATCGCATTTCAGTGCATTCATCTTTTGCTTCTTGTTAAATTTGCACTTTTATTTTAAACATGTAAAATGATACTGTTCTTTAAGCATAAAGCCAACAAAATAATAGCCGTACAAATCCTATCAACTTTAAGTGAGGAGGATATTCTTAAATTAGAATGGCTATTTAATGGCAAAACCATTAACAGTACAGCGATTACAGGTTGCTTTATTGGTCCACGTTCCGAAATGATTACACCTTGGAGCACCAATGCGGTAGAAATTACCCAAAATATGTCCATCAAAAATATTGTTAGGATAGAAGAATTTAAAATAGCACAATCCGAAAAAGACAGTTTCGATGCAATGTTAAAAGCAATGTACATCGATTTAAATCAAGAAATTTTTGATATTGACATTGCTCCTGAAAAAGTAATTTACATAGATGATATTGCTACTTACAACCAAAAAGAAGGATTAGCTTTAAACGAAGAAGAGGTTTCCTACTTAGAAAAAGTAGCACAAAAAATTAAAAGAAAATTAACCGACAGCGAAGTTTTTGGATTCTCGCAAGTTAATTCGGAACACTGCCGACATAAAATATTTAATGGCACTTTTATTATTGATGGTAAAGAAAAACCATCTTCTTTATTCAATTTAATCCGTAAAACAGCCAAACAAAATCCCAATAAAATTATTTCGGCATATAAAGATAATGTAAGCTTTATTGAAGGATCAAAAGCAATACAATTTGCCCCAAAAACACAAAATAAAGCTGATTTTTTTGAAACCAAAGAAATTGATACTGTTTTATCCTTAAAAGCCGAAACACATAATTTTCCAACAACCGTAGAACCATTTAACGGGGCAGCAACTGGCTCTGGCGGAGAAATTAGAGATAGAATGGCTGGCGGACAAGGAAGTGTGCCAATGGCAGGAACTGCTGTTTACATGACCTCTTACTCAAGATTAGCAAAAAATAGAACTTGGGAACAAGCAATGCCAGCAAGACCTTGGTTGTACCAATCGCCCGTAAATATTTTGATAAAAGCCTCTAATGGAGCTTCTGATTTTGGAAATAAATTTGGGCAACCACTTATTAACGGTTCACTTTTTACTTTTGAACACACTGAATTAAATAAAAAATACGGCTACGACAAAGTAATTATGCAAGCTGGAGGTATTGGCTATGGAAAATTACAAGATGCTCAAAAGCACCTTCCTAAAAAAGAAGATAAAATTGTAGTTTTAGGTGGCGATAATTACCGAATTGGCATGGGGGGAAGTGCAGTTTCATCAGTTGCAACTGGCGAGTATAGTAATTCTATCGAGTTAAACGCCATTCAGCGTTCTAACCCTGAAATGCAAAAAAGAGTTTGCAACGTAATTAGGGCTTTTTCCGAATCATCTCAAAACCCAATAATTTCTATTCACGACCACGGAGCTGGAGGTCATTTAAACTGTTTATCGGAATTAGTTGAAGAAGTTGGAGGTGAAATTTATCTCAGAAAATTACCAATAGGCGACCCAACTTTATCTGCCAAAGAAATTGTAGGCAACGAATCGCAAGAAAGAATGGGTTTGATTGTCGCACCCGAAGATGTGAGCCTATTGCAAGAAATTTGCGAAAGAGAAAGAGCACCAATTTATGTGGTTGGAGCTATTACCGAAAACCATCGTTTTACTTTTGTAGATGAAACAACCCACGAAAACCCCATAGATTTAGCCATTGAAGATATGTTTGGGAAACCGCCAAAAACAGTAATTACCGATAAACATATTGAACGTAAATATCAATCGGTGGAGTTTAATTCAGATAAAATTAAAGACTACCTAAAAAATGTTTTACAATTAGAAGCAGTAGCCTGTAAAGATTGGTTAACCAACAAAGTAGATAGGTCGGTAACAGGTAAAGTTGCCAAACAACAAACCGCTGGCGAAATACAACTACCATTAAACAACCTTGGTGTTGTTGCACTAGATTACACAGGAAAATCGGGTATTGCCACCGCTTTGGGGCATGCACCTGCTATCGCATTAATTAACCCAAAAAACGGCAGTAAAATGGCAATTGCCGAAGCTTTAACCAATATTATTTGGGCTCCACTTAAAGATGGAATTAAATCTATCTCGTTAAGTGCCAATTGGATGTGGCCTTCAAAAAATACTGGAGAAGATGATAGATTGTATGATGCTGTTGAGTCTGTTAGCAATTTTGCTTGCGATTTAGGCATCAATATCCCAACAGGTAAAGACTCCTTATCTATGGTGCAAAAATACAAAGATGACAAAGTATTTGCCCCCGGAACAGTTATTATTTCCGCTTCCGCAGAAGTAGAAGATGTAAGAAAAGTGGTAGAACCTGTTTTAGTTAATGATGAAGATACAGCCCTAATTTTAGTCGATTTCTCTAAAGAAAAATTTGAGTTAGGTGGTTCTTCTTTTGCTCAAGTGGTAAACAAATTAGGCGAAGCAACACCCGATATTGAAGGAGGAAAATACTTTGCAAAGGCTTTTAACATGATTCAAAAGTTAATTAAAGAAAATAAAATATTAGCTGGTCATGATGTTAGTGCAGGAGGAATTATTACCACCCTTTTAGAAATGAATTTTGCCAATAAAACAGGAGGTTTAAACATTAACTTTAACTCTTTTGACGAGAAAGATTTAATAAAAATTTTATTTAGCGAAATTTCAGCAGTAATTATACAAGTAAAAAATAGCGATAAAATTGTTTCCGAATTAGGCAGAAGCGGTATTCACGCACATATTATTGGTGCTCCAATAAAAGAAAGAACAATTAAAATACACCACAATGGAGCTTATTTAACTTTTAATATTGACGAATATAGAGATACTTGGTTTAAAACTTCTTTTTTACTAGACCAACATCAAACCAAAAATAATTTAGCTGAAGAAAGATTTAAAAATTACAAAAATAATGTACTGAATTACCAATTTCCTGCAAACTTTACAGGCAAATTAGCCAACTATAAAGCAGATAAAAAAGATAAACCAAAAGCAGCCATTATTAGAGAAAAAGGAGTTAATGGCGATAGAGAAATGGCTTACGCTTTATTTTTGGCAGGTTTTGATGTTAAAGATGTTCACATGACAGATTTAATTGCAGGAAAAGAAGATTTAAGCGATGTAAATATGATAGTTTTTGTTGGTGGATTTTCTAATTCTGACGTTTTAGGCTCTGCAAAAGGTTGGGCAGGAGCATTTTTATACAATTCAAAAGCAAAACAAGCTTTGGCTAATTTTTATGCTCGACCAGATACTTTGAGTTTAGGTGTTTGCAATGGCTGTCAACTTATGGTAGAGCTAGGTTTAATAAAAACCAAAGGAAAAATAAAGCCAATGGCACACAACGATTCTGGTAAATTTGAGTCGGCTTATTTAAATGTTACCATAGAAAACAACAACGCCATAATGCTTAAATCATTAGCTGGAAGTAAATTAGGTATTTGGGTGGCTCACGGAGAAGGTAAATTTACATTAGAGGATAATGAGCAAAATTACAATATTGCTTTAAAATATATTGATAAAAATTACCCTGCCAATCCAAATGGTTCGGCATTTAATACTGCTGGTATTTGCTCTGATGATGGACGGCATTTAGCCATGATGCCACATTTAGAACGTATTATTTTTCCTTGGCAAGCAGCACATTACCCTGAAAAAAACAAAAAAGATGAAGTTACTCCTTGGTTTGAGGCTTTTGTAAATGCAAGAAATTGGGTTAATAAAGTAATGTGAGTTCATTTTTCCGATTCTATCTCCTCTAAGGATAAATAACAAAAATCTGTTTCAAACATTTGCTTGGAATATTTTTGTAGTGATAATTTTCTTTTACCGCTTGTCCTAAAGTTTTACTAATTT
>CAZVEW010000107.1:0-3152 GCA_964625955.1 uncultured Vicingus sp.
ATAGAAATAGCATTGTTAAAAGAAAATAACAAAGCCATAGTTCCAGAAGTTGCCATTTATTTTGAATATAGTTTGTACCGTGGCAATCGTTCTACAAAAAAAAGTGCCGAAGCTTTTGAGGCTTTTCTTTCACCAAACTACCCATTATTAGCAGAAGCTGGTGTAAAAATAAAGTTTAATCACGCTGCCATTCTTCCTACCTGTAAGCAAACACTTAAAATTAATACCCATTTAAATAATAATATTGCAAGTATTAAATTATTCCCAGGAATAACAGAAGCCGAGATATTTGCTATCATTAACATGCCTAATGTACGTGCAATTGTTATAGAAACTTTTGGCTCGGGCAATGCTTCAACTCAAATTTGGTTTATTGATTTATTAATAGCAGCCATCAAAAAAAATATTATTCTGCTAAATATAACGCAATGTGGTGGCGGAAGTGTTGAACAAGGAAAATATGCAACAAGTTCAGCTTTTAATAAAATTGGTGTAATTAGTGGAAAAGATATGACTTATGAAGCTGCTATTACCAAGCTAATGTATCTTTTAGGTAAAGATTTAACCAATAAAGAGATTAAAAAATTATTACAACAATCGTTAAGAGGCGAAATTAGTGTGTAATTAATTTTTAAAGCCAATTAATAGTGCAACACAACCGTTTTGCACTAGGTTATTTTTTTGATTAGTTATTTCTTGTTTGGGGATGGTTATTTGAATGATAAATTGTTGCGTATTTTCTACTTTAAAATCCCAAGAAGGATTAGTCTCATTTTCATCACTTTTATAAAGCATTTTTCTTTTTTTATCTAATACTCTAAATTGTACTTTACCTATTAATTCTTGAGAGCAGATTAAAATGCGATATTTTTTCCCTGAGTTGAATGTCATTAAAACCTCTGCCGAATCACCCGGAACCATATAAGCACTCGTTAATTGTCCATTATGCATATAAGGAGCTAAAGATGGCAAACAATTCCTTTTAGTATATCGTTTACACTGAGCGTTTACGTTAAAGCTAAAGGTTGTTATTAACATAACACCTATTAGGCATTTAAGGCTATTATTTGATTTATTGAATAATTTCATTTCTTATTTTTTCAATTTTATCAGCTATTTCCAAAATCGTGCCGTTATCGTAAGTTAATGCACTTCCTCCACCTATAACTGCCGTTCCATCTTTAGCTGTAGTAACTGTACTTGCTGCCTCTTGCTCGGTAATTTTGTCGAAACTATCTTTTAATCCATGCAAAAGCACTAATAAACTTTTAATGTCTGGGTCGTTATAAGTATGTAGCAAATCAATTAAATTGTTTAAAGAATATTTTTGGTCTGCAATGCGTTTCGAAATCTCATCATTAAGTTTTTTTCTATTCATAGTTTTTGTACCCAAATAAAGCCCTTCAATCCAACCACCAGTAATAATTAAGGCAGAAATATTATTTTGGTCATTTTCTTTTAAATAAGCATCGGCAATCCAATAAGCATCATTAATTATTTTCATTAAAGAATCTCTGTTGTTCATATTTTCTTCCATTCTTTCTATTGTAGCAGCATCAAAAGCAGCAGTAATTCCGAGTGCATCTGATAATTTTTGAGCACAATGCATATATAACATAGATTCTTGTGCTTGGTCAAATATATTGGCATAGCTTAAATCTGCTCCGTAAACGCCAAAATTTATGGCTTTTTGTGTGTTTGTTGAATAGTTACTTAAATTGCCAATAGGATTTAATATTTCAGCATTGTAGGTTACGCCAGCTTTTTCAAAAATAGAAGCAGTTTCAAGTGGCGAAGGAACGGTTTGAAAAACTTGTTGTGTTTTCTCTACTCTTTTAGGTGTAATCGTATCTGCATCATTGTCAATTGGCTGTGTATTATTACCTTTTTCGTTATTTCCACCGCAAGAAATTATTATAGTAGCAATAAATAATAGTGATAAATATTTTTTCATAACTTACTTTTCTTCTTTTTCAAATATATAAAATAAATTGAAACAAAGGTTAAAAAGATGATTTTTAGTTGAAAAATTAAGCTACTCCAACCATCTCAACACATTATCGTGCCAAATAGCATTTGCATTGTGTTGCGTAAGTATTTTTAATTTAACAGCATCATCAATTACTTTTCCGGGATAAGAATTGGCAACGGATTCCATTTCTCCCAAGGGATAGGGGTCATCTAATCCTGCAATAATTTGCGACACTCCCACCCTATGTTTTAATAATTGTAAGGTGTAAGGGTCGTGTACCAAAGTATCGAAAAACAAATTGGGGTGTCCTAAAGTGCTTTCGGGACTTTCTGTTCCTTTAAACAAATCTGTTCTGCCATTAAATCCTTGAACTCTTCTACCGTAATTAGCTTGCCCGAGCATACAGCCATGAGCAAAACAAGTTCTGATGTTTGGATACTTGTTTGGAATATTTTTTAGGGTAAAAAGATGCAAAGTATCTGCACTTTGAGCCATCATCCAAACCAAATGAAAACGCCAATTTTTATCTTTTAGTTTTACCATTTTTTGTGCATCGTAAGGATGAATTTCAATGGCTAAATTATATTTATTGGCTAATTCATAAATCGGGCTGCAAGATTCATCTGCTACAGAAATCCATTCCTCTTTATCATTTAAATAATGGGTTGGCAAACAAAGCAGTTTCATGCCTAATTTATTTACACAGCGTTCTATTTCTGCCAAAGCATCAGCTATAAATTTAGGTTGTACCACAAAACCACAAGTAAATTTATTGGGATAATTTTGCTGAACAGCAGCATTAAAATCGTTTTGCCAACGAATAGCATCGTTGGTATCTTGCTTTTTCCAACCATTACAATAAATTTGAGAAAGGTTGAGCATTACGCCATGGTCAATGTTATTTTTTTCCATCCACACCAATTTTTCTTTTAAGAAAAAACTAGGGTCGGTTATTGGGCGTGACCAACTGCCTTGTCGCATAAATTTTTTATCCTCATCTATCCAAAATAACTTTTTATCCTTCATAAATTGAGGAATTTGGTTGGGCTCAGGTAAAATGTGTCCGTGAGCGTTGATGCGTTGGGTGTTGGGCGATGGGTGGTGGGTGATGGGTGGTGGGTTTTGGGTGGTGAAATTCATCTTACTTATCTAAATATTTAATAAATCCAATAATTAATTT
>CAZVEW010000107.1:3252-8682 GCA_964625955.1 uncultured Vicingus sp.
GGTGGTGAAATTCATCTTACTTATCTAAATATTTAATAAATCCAATAATTAATTTTCGAACAGTAGTTATTTGATTAAAAATTTCTTCTGCTTGCGATTCTTGCATAAAACTTAAGTCCAACGCTAAATAAATTTGAGTTTCAACTTCATACAAAGAGCCTTTTGCAATATATACAAATTGGCGGGTTTCTTTTTTTGAATTTCTCCCAATTCCTTCAGCAATATTGGAAGGAATAGAAACAGATGCCCTTTTAATTTGTGATATTAAACCAAACTTTTCATCTTCAGGAAACTCTTTTGTGAGTATGTAAACTAGCGAGACTAATTTTCTACTCTCTTTCCAAACATCTAAATTTTTATAACTTTTTTCACTCATAACTCAACCCTCAATACACATCACTTCGAAATTGTAAACTTCTCATCTGTTTCCATTACATGTCCACAATTATCACAAGTTCTATTTTCTTTAGCATTATAATACCGTTTAAAAACGTCTAAAAAATCTTTTTCAATATCATTTAGTGTAAATCGTTCTTCGTATAATTTATGATTGCATTCATCACAAAACCACATTAAACCATCTTTAAAATTCGTTCCTTTTCTAACACGTTCAATCACTAATCCAATGGTATTTGCTGGTCTGTTGGGTGAGTGAGGCACATTTGCAGGCAACAAAAACATTTCGCCTTCTTTAATCGGTACTTTAACCGCTTTTCCATCTTGCTGAATGGTAACTTCAATAGCTCCTTTAACTTGGTAAAAGAGTTCTTCGGTTTCATTAAAATGGTAATCTTTTCTGGCATTTGGACCACCAACAACCATTACAATAAAATCTTTACCTAAAGGGTACATATTTTTATTGGCAACAGGGGGGGTTAGTTTATCTTTATTATCTTCAATCCATTGATTAAAGTTAAAAGGCATTGGTATTGACATATTTATTTAATTTTTAGCATTTTCTTAATAGGCACTTTTAAACTGGTTTAAAAAGCGAACATCTCCTGCTGAGTACAATCGTAAATCATTAATTTTATATTTTAGCATGGCAATTCGTTCTATTCCCCAGCCAAAAGCAAATCCTGTGTATTTTTTGCTATCAATATTACAATTGTCTAACACATTTGGGTCAACCATTCCGCAGCCACCAATTTCTAAAAACCCTGTATATTTACAAACGTTACAGCCTTTACCATTACAAATAGAACAGCTTACATCTACTTCGGCACTTGGTTCGGTAAAAGGAAAATAGGAAGGACGCAAGCGTATTTTGGTATTTTCTCCAAACATTTCTTTGGCAAAAAACATTAAGGTTTGTTTTAAATCGGCAAAAGAGACATTTTCGGCAATATATAGGCCTTCTATTTGATGAAAAAAACAATGGGATCTTGCTGAAATGGCTTCATTTCTGTAAACTCTTCCCGGAGAAATTGTTCTTATTGGTGGTTTTGAGTTTTCCATTACACGAACTTGCACTGAAGAAGTATGTGTTCTTAGTACGCGTTCTCCATCGTTACTTTTAACAAAAAAAGTATCTTGCATGTCTCTTGCGGGGTGTTCTAAAGGTAAATTTAGGGCAGAAAAATTATGCCAATCATCTTCAATTTCTGGTCCTTCGGAAACCGTAAAACCAATGCGAGAAAAAATATCAATCATTTCGTTGCGTATAATTGATATGGGGTGTCGGCTGCCAATATTTATTGGAAACGGAGGTTTTGTTAAGTCTAACTTTTCGGTGTTATTTGTTGTTGTTTGTAATTTAGTTTTAAACTCATCAATTTTATTTTGTGTTTTATTTTTAAGTTCATTAATTAGTTGTCCTACTTCTTTTTTTTGTTCGTTGGGCACATTTTTAAAATCGGCAAAAAGGGTTTTAATTTTCCCTTTACTTCCAAGTAATTTAATTCTAAAACTTTCTAATTCTTCTTTAGTTTCTGCTTTAAAGTTGTGTACTTCTTTTAAAAGGCTGCTTATTTTATTTTTCATTATTTCACAATCTTAATGGTCATTTTTATATCTGTTTTAGGTCTATCTCTTCTGTCTTTAGGTGCGGCAGCAATTTTATCAATTACATCTAAACCTTTGGTAACTTCTCCAAAAACAGTATAATCCATATCTAGGTGAGGTGTTCCGCCAATAGTTTCGTAAGTTTTATATTGCTTGGGCGTATAAACAATAGATTTTCCTCTCTTTTTAATAATTTTGTCTATTTCGTCTTTGGTATATTTTTTTCCTTGCACAATGTAAAATTGGCAGCCTGAAGATGCTTTGGTAGGGTTTACATAATCTCCTTGTCTGGCTGCAGCTAAAGCACCTTTTTTATGGATATGTTTTGGGGTAAATTCTGCGGGAATTGTGTAGCCAACACCTCCTTCGCCAAGGGCTTGACCTGCGGGTGCATTTTTAGAGTCAGGATCGCCTCCTTGAATCATAAAACCTTGAATAACACGGTGAAAAAGGGTGCCATTATAAAAGCCTTCTTTTACTAATTTTATAAAGTTATCTCGGTGTTTGGGCGTATCATTGTAAAGTTTAATGGTAATATCGCCATACATGGTAGATATGAGTACTTTTGTATCTTTATTTCCTTTTAAAGGCAACTTATTGAAGCTCGTTAACGTAATAGTAAGTACTATTAATATAATTATTTTCTTTTTTAGCATAATTTCTTATATTTGTTAACTACAATATTAAGAATTTAAACTAAAAAGTACTTTTTAGTTTAAATTAAAAAATAAATAAAATGACACACATTAGCAAAATAGCACTTTCCCTGTTCTTTATGTTAGCCATTACCTTTGTAGCTTGCAAAAAAGAACGTCCGCCAAAATTAACTATTCATGTGCAAGAAAAAGATGGTACACCTGCTATTGCTGCAAGTGTTCATGCTTGGCCTAGTAGTGATGCAACCAACGGAATTGTTAACGAACCAGAAATGGATAAAACTACTACTACTGATGGTGGTGGTGATGCTGTGTTTAATTTTAAGTTTTCGGCTGTTTTAGATGTTGATGTTTTATATTTTAAAGAAACTACCGTTGTTGACTCTATAGGTGTTGATAGTTTTGGAAATACTATTTTTGCTACGGTAATACGAAAAGATACCTTAAGTGGTCATCGTGTTGTTAAGATAGAATCTCTTAGACAAAGAAGCAAAACAAATGATTATAACGAAACTGTTGAAGTACAGTAATTATACCTGTTAAGTTGATATTATAAATTAAAATAGCTGATAATTGCTTTTTTAAGTAAATTTTCTTGATACTCTCCGACCATATTGTTGGGGAGTTTTTTTATGTTTTTAAAATGCGGCCAACCATCTTTATCTTTACCTAAAAATTTATAATAACCATATTTACTTAAAACAGTGCAAATACCAATATGAATAATATCAAGTTTTTCTTCTTTTTTATAGTTAGTTTGGTTTTTACCCAGCTCTTGTAAACCAATTATAAAAAGAATAGTTTGTTCATCGAGGTTTTCGCCAAAACGAGTTTGAACCATCTCAACAACTTTTTCCCACTCGCTATTTAAGGTAATTTCCATGTTACAAATTTAACAACTTACTTCTTAGTATAAACAATTGAAGTTTAATAAATTTTTTATCCCAAGAATTTAATACTCAAATTTAAAATTAGTTTTGGCAAGATGAATTATTTCGACATAATAATTGTAATTCCGTTGGTTTGGGGAATTTATAAAGGCTATAAGAAAGGTTTTATTATTGAAATGGCTTCTTTTATTGCCTTAGGTTTAGGTATTTGGGGCGGAATTAAATTTGCCAGTCTATCGGCAAATTATTTGAGTAAAATATTCGATATTTCTGATAAAATGATGCCTTTAATTTCGTTTGTGGTAACATTTATTTTAATTGTTATTGCCGTTTTTTCTTTGGCAAAAATATTAGAAAAAATAATTAAATTGGTAGCACTTGGTTTTGTAAACAGAATTATTGGTGCAGCATTTGGTGTGTTAAAATTTGGATTAATAATTAGTGTAATCCTTAATATTATTACTTCTATTAATTCAAAAATTCCATTTATAGCACCAAAAATGCTAAATTCTTCCTTGCTGTATCAACCTGTTAGCAAAATAGCGTTGATAATAATTCCAGGTGTAAAAAATATTAATCTTAACAACATGGTGGATAAAGCGTTATTAGGTAAAGCCAAAAAATAATTCTACTTCATTATTTAATTAAAAAAGGGCTTAAAGAAATGTTTCTTTAAGCCCTTGAAATAAAGATTTATGTAAAATTATTGAACAATAATTTTACGGGTAACAACACCTTTATCGCTAGTAAGTACTACAAAGTAAATACCTTTGGCATTATTGCTTAAATCAATTTGTTCGTTTACATTATTAATATTTGTAAACTTATTTTTAGTGTAAACAACTTGACCTTGCACATTAATTATTTTAATGTCTAATTCTTTAACATTAGTTGTATTAACATTTAAAGTAAATATTCCGTTAGTTGGGTTTGGATAAGTAGCTAAATTAATATTCTTAGCTACGGTATTAATACCAACAGCTCCTGCTATATTAATATCATCAATTAATAAATCGTTATAGTAAACAGTAGTTCCTGTTGGATCAATTTCAGCTCTAAACCTAAATCTAGTTAAACTAGTTCCATAAGTAAATCCAGAGATGTTATAACTATGTTGAACCCAAGTAGAATCATCTTGTTGTAATGAATCAACGATAACCCAAGTAGAACCATTCCAAGCATCAACATATAAGTAATTAGAATCATTACTATTGGTGTTGTAACTTGCCAACCAAAACGACAAGGTAGGAGAAGTTATTGTAGCAACATCAACATTTGGCATTTCTAAAATAACACCAACATCATTTCCTCCACCTGACATATCAACATATGAGTAATATCCTCCATTAGCTGTATGGTCATCAAAAGCTGCTGCTGCATAAGCAACGTTGGTTGATACGTTATTTCCAAATTCCCATGGACCTCCAGACGTGGCAGATTGAGACCAACATGCAGGAGTTGTATTTGTGTCAAATGTTTCAGTATAAGGAGCTGTAAAAGTAGTACAAGGAGTAGTAAAAGTAAAAGGACCAGCCCAAGTACTATTTCCATTAGTTCCTCCGCAGGCAGCTCTTACGTAGTAATCATAAGAAGTGTTGGGGGTTAATCCTGTTAAAGCATAAGGGTTGGTAGTAGTTCCTGTTACCATTGTTCCTGTACCTTGTGTAAATCCTGTAGTACCCCATTCAATATCCCAAGCAGTAGCAGTACCGTTTTCTGTCCAAGCTAAATCAGCAGAAGTAGTGGTAAGGTTAGCAACCGTTAATGCTGTTGGGGTAGCACAAAGTGCACAAGAGGTTAATCCCGTAGGGATGGTGTAATCTCCAATATTTCCTGGGGTTGTGCCACCTGCACCTTGTGTTGCGACTAACATATTAGTT
>CAZVEW010000108.1:0-8662 GCA_964625955.1 uncultured Vicingus sp.
TTTACATTTGTACATAAAAATACGACAAAATTTTATTTTAGAATAATAAAATTGAAAAGATTTTTTTTATTAACCTTTGTTGAAAAAATAATTTTTATGCTAAGTAAAGACGAAATACAAAAAAATGCAGTTGAAGCACTGACAATTGAAGCCCAAGCTATTGATCGGTTAAAAGCTTTTATTAATGATGATTTTGTTAAAGCTGTTCAGGTTATTTTAAAATCATCGGGAAGAGTAATAGTTACAGGTATTGGAAAAAGTGCAAATATTTGCCAAAAAATTGTTGCTACATTTAATTCAACAGGTACTCCCGCCTTATTTATGCACGCTGCAGATGCTATACATGGTGATTTGGGAAATATCCAAAAAGGAGATGTAATCATTTGTATTTCTAAAAGTGGAGACACCCCCGAGATAAAAAGTTTGCTCCCTTGGCTTAAAACTTTTGGCAATACTTTAATTGCTATTACTGGGAATTTAAATTCTGCATTAGCTAAAAAAGCCAATTTTGTGCTTAATACTTATGTAGAAAGAGAAGCATGTCCAAATAACTTAGCTCCAACAAGTAGTACAACGGCTCAATTAGCTATGGGAGATGCTTTAGCTGTTTGTTTATTAAAAAGTAGAGGATTTGATACTAACGACTTTGCAAAATTTCATCCTGGAGGTGCCTTGGGCAAAAAATTATACCTTAAAGTGGCGGATATTTACATTAACAATGAAAAGCCAGAAGTAAATGAGTCTGACTTGGTAAAAGATGTAATCTTAGAAATCTCATCAAAAAGATTAGGAATTTCTGCTGTAATAAAAAATAATAAATTAATAGGTGTTGTAACAGATGGCGATTTAAGAAGAATGCTTCAAGAAGTTACTGATTTTAAAGGGTTACGTGCAGTAGATATCATGACAAAAAACCCAAAAACAATTTCGAGGAAAAATCTTGCTGTAAAGGCATTATCCCTGATGCAAGAAAATAATATCACGCAACTAATTGTTGCAGAAGATGGAAATTACTTTGGGGTAATTCACTTACACGACTTATTGAAAGAAGGTATTGTTTGATAAAGACCTGTTTACCTCAACACCATTATTCTTTCTGAATCTAATTTTATAAAAATAAATAACAAGATGGTAAACGACCACAAAGAAGAACCTCCATAACTTATAAATGGCAACGGAATTCCAATTACAGGAGCTAAACCTATTGTCATGCCAATATTAATTAAAAAATGAAAAAATAAAATTGATGCTACACCATAACCATAAATTCTACTAAAAGTAGAGCGTTGCCGTTCTGCTAAAAAAAGAATTCTTATAAAAAGACTTAAATAAAGCATAACAACTACAAATGTTCCAATAAAGCCCCACTCTTCGCCAATGGTACAAAAAATAAAATCGGTACTTTGTTCTGGCACAAAATTAAACTTGGTTTGTGTGCCTTGCAAAAATCCTTTTCCTGTAAAACCGCCAGAACCAATGGCAATTAATGATTGATTAACATTATACCCTGCTCCGTGTGGGTCTGATGCTATACCTAATAATATATTTATTCGTTTAGATTGGTGAGGTTCTAAAACATGCTCAAAAATATAATTTACGCTATAAATTAATCCTACGGATAAAATTAAAACAGTAACCACAGCCATCCATGCTTTTTTAATTTTTTTAGTAATGTAAATGATAAAAGCAGCAATTAGTCCTAAAATAATCATTAAAAGTACATCTCCTCTTACGGGAATTTCAAAAAAGATAAAGGTATTTATCCTTAATAATAAAGATAAGATAAATAAAATTGCCGTGTAAATACCTATTAATAAGATGTTTCCAGATAGGCCTTCGCGATACAGCACAAATACAAATGCCGCATAAACGAGTGTTGAACCAGCATCTCCTTGCAATAAAATCAATATTGCTGGAAACCCAATGATGCACGCTGCAACAATTTTGGTTTTTAAATCTTGCATTTTTATCCCTAAAATAGAGAGGTATTTTGCTAAAGCTAACCCTGTTGCAAATTTGGCAAATTCTGAAGGTTGGATAGCAAAACCACCTATTTTAAACCACGACCTAGCACCTTTAATATCTGCACCAAACAATAAAACACCTATTAACAATAAAATTACAACCCCATAAATTGGAAATGCAAATGAGGTAAAAAACTGACTATCAAATAGTAAAATAATTAAAGCAATGATTAATGCTAATCCTATCCACATTAATTGTTTGCCATATCTTTGAGAAACATCAAAAATGCTGTAATGTGCTTCGTTATAAACTGCTGCATAAATATTTATCCAACCAATAAGCACCAACACCAAATACAGCAACACTGTAATCCAATCTATATCGGCAAATATGTTGCGGTGCTTTCTCATTTTTTGGCTTTAACATGTAATAAATTGGCTGCTAAAATTCTTTTTTCTCTAAATTTATTTTTTGCAGAAATAGAATCTGTTAAATATTTTTCTATCATTAAACTTGCTATTGGTGCTGCCCAAGTACCGCCAAACCCTGCATTTTCTACATAAACAGCGATGGCTATTTTTGGGTTGTTTCTTGGTGCAAAGGCAATAAAAACCGAATGGTCTGCCCCATGTGGATTTTGAGCTGTACCTGTTTTTCCACAAACAGCTATACTGTCCATTCTTGCTCTTCTGGCTGTACCTCCTTGTACGTTTACAACTTCGTACATTCCCTCAACTACTATCTTAAAATATTTTTTATGGATATTTAATTGATGTTTTTTTATAAATTTGTTAGGAATGGTATCATCATCTCCTATCTTTTTTATTAAATGAGGTGTAATATAATAACCTCTATTGGCAATAGTTGCTGCTAAATTTGCCATTTGTAAAGGAATAACTTCTACTTCTCCCTGCCCAATACTTAACGAATAAATGGTGCTAAATGCCCAGTGTCCTTTGCCATACCATTTGTTGTAAAAATTTACATCGGGTACATATCCTTTTTTTATACTTGGTAAATCTGTTTGCAATTGTTGTCCGAAACCAAATTGTTTTACTTTTTTATCCCAATCGGCTAAACCTATTTCGCTATCTTTATAAATATTTACCGACCTTCTTTGCTGAATAATTCTTTTAAAAACTTGGTAATAATAAGGGTTGCATGACATTTTTATTGATTGAGCAACATTTTGTGCCGAAGGGTGGTTGTGGCAATTTACCAAACTTTTAATGCATTGAAATCCTGTATTTTCTGAAATTACACCATCTTCTAAGCCAATAAGTGCTTGTACGGTTTTAAATATTGAACCGGGCGGATATTGTGCCATTAAAGCCCTGTTAAAAAGAGGGACTAAGCTATCCTTACTTAAAATAGGATAGTTTTTGCTAACTGCTCTACCTACCAACATATTTGGGTCATATCCGGGAGCAGAAACCAATGATAAAATTTCGCCTGTTTTAGGATTTATAGCAACAATGCTTCCTTTTTTATTTTGCATTAGTCTTTCGCCATATTCTTGCAACACAGCATCAATGGTTATTTGTATGGTTTGTCCTGTTACCGCAATAGTATCTTCTGCTCCGTTTTGGTAACTTCCTTTTTCTCTGTTATGGACATCAACTAATATTTTTTTAATCCCTCTTTTCCCTCTTAAAAAATCTTCGTAAACATATTCTAAACCACTTTTTCCAATGTAATCTCCCGAATGGTAATAGTGATTTTTATTAATGGTTGATTGATTTACCTCTCCAATGTAGCCTAAAATATGTGCTGCCGATTTTCTTGGATATTTTCTTAATGTTCTTGTTTGGACAAAAAATCCATGGTATTTATACAATTCTTCTTGAATGGAAGCATAAGTTCTGGCTGATATTTCTTTTTCAAAAACAGATGGTTTATAAGAAGAGTATTTTCGGGCTTTAGCTACTTTTTTAATAAATGTTGCTCTATCCACATTAAACAACTTACAAAACGATAAAGTATCTATTTCTTTTACTTGTTTAGGAATTATCATTAAATCGTAAGCCGCTTCATTATATACTAAAAGTTTGCCATTTCTATCGTAAATTAAACCACGAGCGGGATATTGAACTAATGTGCGTAACACATTATGGTCAGAATCTAACTTATATTTATCGTTTAAAACTTGCACATTAAAAAGACGCAAAATAAATACAAAACCAATGAGTAGGAAAATTGCTCCTACAATAAATTTTCTATTCGATAAGTTCATGCCTTTTTAGCAGATTTGTAGTTAAATAGTTGAATAATTAGTATTAAAATGATGGTGAAAAAAGAACTTGATAATGCCCTGCCTAACGTGGTAAAGAAATTAGAAAAATTAAAAGTTTCGACATAAAACAAAAAGATGTGATGTAATAATACTAAACTAATAATATAGGTTAGATACCAAGTAATGCCCATTTGCTGAATGTTTGGTTTAGCGTTAAAAACGTAGCCATCGCGTGGTGCTATTAGTTTTAAGATGTATGCCCTGCAAAAAGCCATAAAAACAGTTGCCGAAGTGTGCATTCCTAGTGTGTTTGTAAACGAATCTATTGCTATTCCTAACATAAACCCTAATATCAGCACCAACCAATCTGGTGTATCGAAGGGTAAAAAAATTATAAAAAGAACGTACAAATAAGGATTAATATAGCCTCCAAACTCAACATTATTAAGTATTAATTCTTGAAAAAGAACTAATACGATAAAAATTACGCCATATTTTATAATTGTTTTAATCATCTAATGAGGTTTGTGCTTCTAATTTTTCTTGTTCTTCTTTTAATAATGATTTTACAATATATACGTAAGATAAGGTTTTGTAATTAACAGCAAAATTTATGTTTATTGTAAAAAAATTGTTTCCTTCGTTTAAATAAAAATCTTTTATTGTTCCTATTAAAATTCCCTCAGGAAAATCGGTAGAGAACCCACTAGTAACAATGGTATCTCCTTTTGTTAATTTTACATGATTTGGAATATCAACCAATTCGCCTATTTGATAATTGTTAGAAGTCCAAACAACAGAGCCATAATAGCCATTTTTTTTAATTTTTCCGCTTACCTTGCTTTTAGTGTTTAAAACTGACATTACGGTGCTAAATTTTTCTGAAACATTAAAAACTTTACCCACCACTCCTTTGGGAGAGATGACTGCCATACCGGGTTTAATGCCATTAATAGCACCTTTATCGAGCGTTATAAAGTTGGCTATTTTGTTGGTAGAGTTATTAATTACTTTAGCAGAAGTATAAACGTATTTTTGAAAATAGCTTGTATCGTTAATTTGATAGGTTTTGCCAAAAATTTTAGTAAACGAATTTATATTTGAAGATAGCAATTTGGCATTTTGTGCAGTCAATTCGGCATTGTCTTCTTTTAAATTAAAGTAATCGTTTACATTGTTGATTGTTGCATATAAATTACCTATTAAAAAATTAGACGAATTAAAGATTTTAGCTCCTTGATAGCCATTGTTTTGAATTAACAATAAGAAAGAAATAAATTGTAAAAAAAGGAATAAAAATACAAACGAATTTTTAGCAAAAAACTGAAATAAATTCCTCATTTTCCAACATCATTTTTATTTCATTAAAAAGGGTAATTTATTAATATTTTTTAATGCGATTCCTGTTCCTCTTGCAACAGCTCTAAGCGGGTCTTCGGCAATATGTACAGGAAGCTTTGTTTTCATAGATATTCGTTTATCTAAGCCCCTTAACATGGAGCCTCCACCAGCTAAATATAAACCTGTTTTAAAAATATCGGCCGATAATTCTGGAGGGGTCATTTCTAAAGCACTTAAAACTGCTTCTTCAATTTTAGTAATAGATTTATCCAACGCATGGGCAATTTCAGAGTAAGAAACGGTAATTTCTTTTGGTGTGCCTGTCATTAAATCTCGTCCTTGTACGGCATAATCTTCTGGTGGTGTTTCTAGTTCTGTAACTGCCGAACCACACTCAATTTTTATTTGCTCACCAGAACGTTCTCCTATTAATAAATTGTGTTGCCTACGCATATAATCTACAATATCATTGGTAAAATCATCCCCTGCAACCCTAATAGATTTATCGCAAACAATTCCTCCTAAGGCAATTACAGCTATTTCAGATGTTCCTCCTCCTATGTCAATAATCATATTTCCCATGGGTTCTAAAACATCTATTCCAATACCAATTGCCGCAGCCATAGGTTCGTGAATAAGATATACTTCTTTACCTCCAGCATGTTCGGCAGAATCTTTTACTGCTCGTTTTTCTACTTCGGTAATACCAGAAGGAATACAAATTACCATTTTTAAAGAGGGGGTGATGAGTTGTTTTTTAGGGTTAATCATTTTAATCATTCCTCTAATCATGTGTTCTGCGGCATCAAAATCGGCAATTACACCATCTTTAAGCGGACGAATAGTTTTAATGTCTTCATGTGTTTTTCCGTGCATTTGCATGGCTCGTTTTCCAACGGCAATAATTCTGCCTGTCATTCTATCTTTGGCAACAATAGATGGTTCATCTACCACTACCTTATCATGATGTATAATTAAGGTGTTGGCTGTACCTAAATCTATGGCAATTTCTTGTGTTAAAAAACTAAATAATCCCATTATATTTAAAACTGTTTTTCAATTAATCTTAAAGTAAGTAAATGTAGCATTTAATAATTCAAAAATCAATCTTGTTTTTTAGAAATGATAAACAATAATTTGTTAATGAATTTTAATGCCTAAAATGCCTAATGCCAGACATAACCATTGCCATGTTATTTGCATTACAATAGTCGATAGATTGTTGGTCTTTTATAGAGCCTCCGGGTTGCACAACAGCAACTATTCCTGCTTTATTGGCTATTTCTACACAATCTGGAAATGGAAAAAATGCGTCAGATGCCATTACGGCTCCTTTTAAATCAAAACCAAATACTTTTGCTTTTACAATGGCTTGTTTTAATGCGTCAACCCTTGATGTTTGCCCTGTTCCGCTTGCTAGTAGTTGTTCGTTTTTTGCAAAAACTATGGTGTTAGATTTTGTGTGTTTTACGAGTTTATTGGCAAATTCTAAATCTATAATTTCTTGGGCGGTTGGTGCTTTTTTAGTAGCGGTTTTAAAATCGTTTCTATTGGCAGTTTTTAAATCTTTATCTTGTGCTAAAACACCATTTAAGATGGTTCTAAATTGTTTTTTTGGTAATACAACTTCTTTTTGTACAAGAATAATTCTATTCTTTTTTTGTTTTAAAATTGTTAAAGCTTCATTATTGTAGTTGGGAGCAATAACTACTTCGTAAAATAATTTATTAATTTCTTCGGCAGTTGCTACGTCTATGGTTTTATTGGTAATTAGTATTCCACCAAAGGCAGAAACTGGGTCTCCAGCTAAAGCGTCTTTCCATGCGGTTAATAAATTATCTCTTATGGCTAATCCGCAAGCGTTATTGTGTTTTAAAACAGCAAATGTTGGTCTGTCTTTCGTAAATTCAGCCATTAAGTTTACGGCAGCATCAACATCTAATAAATTATTGTAAGATAATTCTTTACCATGTAATTTATCAAACATCACATCTAAATTTCCATAAAAAATACCTTGTTGGTGTGGGTTTTCTCCATACCTTAAAACTTGAGCTTGTAAAATGCTTTGTTTAAACACATTATCTTCATCATTATTAAACCAATTATAAATGGCAGTATCATAGTGAGAGGAGATGTTAAATGCTTGTTTTGCTAGGTATTTTCTATCTGCTAAATCGCTATACCCTTGTTTTTCGTTTAAAAGGTTTAAGGTAAATTTATATTGTGTTCTTGAGGATACAACAAGTACATCTTTGTAATTTTTTGCTGCTGCACGAATTAAAGAAATACCCCCAATATCAATTTTTTCAATAATATCTTGTTCTTGAGCTCCTGAAGCAACGGTATCTTCAAAGGGGTATAAATCTACTATTACCAAGTCAATTGCTGGAATTTCGTATGCTGCTAATTGAGCTACATCACTGGCTAATTCTCGTCTGCTTAAAATTCCACCAAATATTTTGGGGTGCAATGTTTTTACTCTTCCTCCTAAAATAGAAGGATAAGAGGTTAAACTTTCTACGGCAGTTACCGAAACGCCTAATTCTTCAATAAATTTTTGTGTTCCTCCTGTAGAGTAAAGGGCAACACCTAATTTGTTTAATGTTGTAACTATGGGGGCTAAATTATCTTTATGAAAAACGGATATTAAAGCAGTCTTAATTTTTTTTTGATGCATTATTTTTAAGTTAAAAGTTAAAAATATTGAAAGTTAAAAAGTTGATTTACGCCTACTTATAAACACGCAATATTTATAAAAAACAAGTTACAATTTTACATCTTTTTAATGCCTTAACCTATGGAATAAAAGCCTATTTTATAATTTGTTGATAAATGATATAAATTGTTTATAAAAGTATATTTCTTGATGGGGTTTTGGCATTCTTTTTAGAACTCCCCTTTTAAGAATTATTTCTGTAATCACAACTATGCAAAGAAATTTTGTATCAAAAAAAATGAGAAACAGACGATTAACCTTTTAAAGTTTAATGATTTACCAACTTAGGTTGGTATTATTTGTATCTTTGTTTTTTACAGTAATGAATTTTTTTGGCTGTCAATTTATTAATTTATAACAAACTAAATACTATTCTGTTTAATTTTGCTGTATGATTATTTACAATG
>CAZVEW010000109.1:0-8607 GCA_964625955.1 uncultured Vicingus sp.
AAAAGGAAATAAACCCAATCAAGAAAAAATAAAAGCTATGAAAATTGGTTTTATTACTGAAAAATTAAACCTAACAACCCAAGAGGCTCAAAAATTTTGGCCTGTTTACAATGAGTTTGAAAACAAAATGGATAAATTTCGTAAGCAACGCAGAGAAGATCATAAAAAATACATGAGTATTTTAGAAAAAAATGATGCTGAAATAGAAAAAATGGTAGATAATTACATTATAATACAACAAAAAGAACTCGATGTAAAAAAAGAGTACCATGCCAAATTTAAAACTGTACTCCCAATAAAAAAAGTAGCCCAATTATATATTGCTAATGAACAATTTAAGCGAGAATTATTAAAAAGAATAAAAAACCATCAACACAAAAATATCCCAAAATAACGCTTGCATTTTTCAACCAATAACTTTAGAACTTCCCTTTAGCTTTTAACTCTTCATACACGATATCACTACAAATGTCCCAATATTTTTCATGCTCAAAAAGCATATCTTGAATAAAATTTCTATCTGGTAAAATTTTAGTTTCAAAATAATAAATATTCATTTTTTCTCCCATAAACTTTATTTCTTCAAATTGAGTTTTAGATATAATTTTAAAGAAAGATTTGTTGTTTTTATATTTCCTATATTGAGGAAAGAATATTTTGCCCATTGATTTTTAATTTAAGAAGCTAAAAATAACATAAAAAGATAAATTATTTAGCATTTTTTAACATATTAAACCCAACATTTTTTAGTACTTTCGCCCCAATTTTATTATTTATTTTATGAACAATCTATCAGATAAATTTATTGGCGAAGGTTTAACTTATGATGATGTTTTAATGCTACCTTCATACTCTGAAATACTACCTAGAGATGTGGATGTTTCGTGTCAGTTTACAAAAAAAATAAAATTAAATGTACCTATTGTTTCTGCAGCAATGGATACCGTTACCGAATCTAAGCTAGCAATTGCTATTGCTCAAGAAGGCGGTATAGGGGTGTTACATAAAAACATGACCATAGAGCAGCAGGCAAAAAAAGTAAGAAAAGTTAAGCGTTCTGAAAGTGGAATGATTCAAGACCCTGTTACAATATCCGTTGAAGCAAAAGTAGAAGACGCCTTAAATTTAATGAGTGAATTTAAAATTGGCGGAATTCCTGTTATTGATGATGATATAAATTTGGTAGGAATTGTTACCAACCGAGATTTACGATTTCAGAAAGATATGTCAACCCCCATTAGAGAAGTAATGACCTCGAAAAGAATTATAACCACTAAAGAAGGAACAGATTTAGACAAAGCGAGAGAAATTTTACAAGAATACAAAATTGAAAAACTCCCTGTAGTTGATGATAATAATAAATTGATAGGATTAATTACCTATAAAGATATTACTAAAGTAATTTTAAAGCCAAATGCTTCTAAAGATAAATATGGTAGATTAAGAGTTGCAGCAGGAGTTGGTGTTACAAACAATGTAATGCAAAGAATAGAAGCTCTTGATAATGCAGGTGTTGATGCCATTGTTATAGATACTGCCCATGGACACTCTAAAGGAGTTATTGAAACTTTAAAAGCTGTTAAAGTAAAATTTCCTGATTTACAAGTTGTTGTAGGTAATATTGCAACAAAAGAAGCTGCAATGGCTTTAGCAAAAGCAGGTGCTGATGCCGTAAAAGTAGGGATAGGACCAGGTTCGATTTGCACCACACGAATAATAGCAGGGGTTGGCGTGCCCCAATTATCAGCAGTGATGATGGTAGCAGAAGGCTTAAAAGGAACAAATGTTCCATTAATTGCCGATGGCGGAATTCGTTTTACTGGAGATATTGTTAAAGCACTTTCAGCAGGAGCCGATACAATTATGGCAGGCTCTTTGTTTGCTGGTGTAGATGAATCTCCAGGTGAGACCATCATTTACGAAGGAAGAAAATTTAAAGCATACAGAGGTATGGGCTCTATCGAAGCCATGCAAAAAGGCTCAAAAGATAGGTATTTTCAAGATATGGAAGATGATATAAACAAGTTGGTACCAGAAGGAATTTCTGGCAGAGTTCCTTACAAAGGTTTTTTAAGTGAAGTTGTTTACCAAATGGTTGGAGGTTTAAAAGCAGGAATGGGATATTGTGGTGCTAAAAATTTAGCCACCTTAAAAAAGGCTAAATTCATAAGAATAACCTCATCAGGTATTACAGAAAGCCATCCTCACAATATAAGTATAACAAGAGAAGCACCAAATTATTCAAGAAGATAACAATAAAAAAATAGTAAAATGAAAAAATTAATATTAATATTCTTAACTGGAATTTCAACTTTCGTATTAAAAGCACAAGAAAAAGACAATCTTACCCTACTTACCGTTGGAGGAGAAAAAGTAAGCTTATCAGCTTTTGAAGCCATTTACAATAAAAACAACACAAAAGAAAACACCAGTAAAGAATCAATTAACGAATACCTTGATTTATACATTAAATTTAAGCTAAAAGTTAGGGAAGCCGAAGAATTAGGTTACGATACAACAGCTTCCTTTACCAAAGAGCTTGCAGGCTACAGAAAACAATTAGCACAACCCTACTTAACAGATAAAGAAGTAACAGAAAGTTTGATTAAAGAAGCTTACGAAAGAATGAAATTCGATGTGAAAGCAAGTCATATTCTTGTTAAAATAGGATTGGATGCAGACCCTAAAGACACCCTTATTGCTTACAATAAAATTATGAAAATTAGAAGAAGAATCTTGCAAGGTGAAGATTTTTCTAAACTAGCCAAAGAATTATCAGACGATCCCTCAGCGAAAAAAAATGGTGGAAATTTAGGCTATTTTTCTGCATTCAATATGGTTTACCCATTTGAATCTGCCGCATACAACACCAAAGTTGGTGAAATTTCCATGCCTGTGAGAACGAGTTTTGGTTACCATATCTTAAAAGTTACAGATAAGCGACCTTCAATGGGTACATTAAAAGCTGCTCATATAATGGTAAGAGCAGAAAGAAATACTAAAGGTGTTGATTTTGCAGCAAAAAAGAAAAAAATAAATGAAATTTATGATAAATTAATCAACGATAAAGCTGATTTTGCTGCTTTAGCCAAACAATATTCAGACGATAAGGGTTCTGCAATTAGAGGTGGAGAATTACCTCCATTCGGAGCTGGAAAAATGGTAGAAGAATTTGAAAATGCAGCTTTTGCATTAAAAAAAGATGGGGATATTTCTAAACCCATACAAACAGATTATGGATACCATATTATTAAAAGATTATCGCTAAAAAAACTAGGAACGTATGATGAACTATACTCTACCATTAAAGCAAAAGTTGCAAGAGATGCCAGATCTAACAAAAGTAAAGATGTAGTAATTAGTAGAATAAAAAAAGAAAATAATTTTAAAGAACACCTAAATGAAAGGAACGATTTTTATAAAATTGTAAATAAAGATGATTTCTTTAATGGAAAATGGACTGCTGATAAAGCAAAAAAATTAAATAAAATAATGTTTGGTTTTTACGCAAAAGACGGTGATAAATTAGAATACTCTCAAGCAGATTTTGCTAAACTATTACAAAAAAACTCAGTAAGAAAAAGTAAAAAAACAGCCATAAAAACTATTATAAATAATCTTTACAATAAAGCTGTTGAGGAAACAGCTATTAAATTTAAAGACAGTCGCTTATCTAAAACAAGTCAAGAATTTAAATTGTTGATGCAAGAATACAGAGATGGAATTTTATTGTTTAATTTAACGGATGAAAAAGTTTGGTCTAAAGCAATAAAAGATTCTTTAGGCTTATACAACTTTTACGAAACAAACAAAAATAACTACATGTGGGGAAAAAGAGTAAAAGCCACGATATATAAATGTAATAATGAGAAAATAGCTAATAAAGTAACAAAAATATTAAAAAAGAAAGCAAAAAAAGGATATACTAACGATGATATTCTGAAAATGATAAATACAGATAGTCAACTAAATTTATCCATAGAAGAAGGAACTTTTGCTAAAGGAGACAACGAAGATGTTGATAAATCTGTTTTGAATAAAGACATTTCATCACAAATGGAAAAAGGAGCAACATCTTTATTTAAAAAAGACAAAAATATTATAATAGTTGAAGTACAGGAATTTTTAGCCCCATCTCCTAAACCATTAAAAGAAATTAAAGGATTAGTCACTTCCGATTATCAAAACTATCTTGAAAAAGAATGGGTTAAAGCCTTAAAATCAAAATACAAAGTAGAAGTAAACAAAGATGTACTTAAATTAGTTAAGTAATTTAACTGAAAATATAAGCTGTTGGTATAAGTTAAACTAATATTAACAGCTTTTTTTAATGAAAAAACTTACATACATAATATTATTTTTTATCTCAGCCTGTTCTTATTTTAACAAAAAAGATAACCCTACCGCTGTGGCAAGAGTTAAGGATAAATTTTTATTACTATCCGATTTACAAGATATTGTTCCAAAAGACGTTTCTCTTGAAGATAGTGCTTTAATTGTTAATGCCTTTATTGATAAATGGGTTAAAGAACATTTAGTTTTACAACGAGCCAAGTTAAATTTAAATTTAAATCAAAAAGAGCTCAACAAACAATTAGAAGACTATAAAATGTCTTTAATTACCTATGCTTACGAAAAAGAGTTAATTAAGCAAAAGTTAGATACAAATGTATCTGACCAAGAAATAAAAATATTTTATGAAAATAGCCCACAAAACTTCGAACTAAAAAACGATATTGTTAAGGTAAGATATTTAAAAGTACTTAAAAATACACCTCAAATAAAAAAAATAAGAAAGGTCTATAAATCAGATAAACCGAAAGATATAGAGATTTTAAAAGAATTTGCACATCAATATGGAGAAAAATTTTATTTAAATGATAAGCAATGGATACTTTTTGAGGATTTAAAAAAAGAAGTTCCTTTAAAAATAAATCAAAAAAGAAATTTTTTTAAAAACTTTAAATTTATTGAAGTTAAAGATTCTTTATCTTATTACTTTGTTTATATAAAAGATTTTAAGTTAGAACATGATTTATCTCCCCTAGGTTTTGAGAGAGAAAATATTAAAAACATAATTTTAAATAAAAGAAAACTAACACTCATCAATAAAGTTAAGAACGAATTGTACCAAGATGCACTATACAAAAAAGAAATTGAAATATATGACCTTAATCAAGCAAAAGACAAGTAATAAGATACTCCTTTTATTGTTTTTATTTATTGGTATTACACCAACAATAATAGCACAAAAAGATGGAAAAGTAATTGATAAAGTAATTGCCATAATTGGCGATAAAATTCTTTTAAAATCAGAATTAGAATCACAAGTAGTATCCTTAAAAGCAAATGGAGAAATTGTTGATGATAATGCAAAATGTGATATTATTGAAGGATTAATGTTTCAAAAATTATTACTTCATCAGGCAGAAATTGATAGTGTAACAGTTAGTGACGGAGAAGTAGAATCTGAAATTTCTAGGCGATTAAATTATTTTATAGCCCAAATAGGGTCAGAAAAAAAGCTAGAACAGTATTACAAAAAATCAATTGTAGAAATTAAAGAAGAATTTAGAGTTACGGTGAAAGAACAAATGATTAGCCAAAGAATGCAAGGAAAAATTACAGCTAAAGCAAAAGTAACCCCTAAAGAAGTCGAAGCCTATTTTAAAAAAATGCCTGAAGATAGTTTACCATTAATAGAATCGGAAGTAGAATTTGCTCAAATTTTAATTAATGCCAAAGAAAGTGAAGCAGAAAAAGAAGCTGCAAAATCTCGTTTAAACGAAATTAGAGAAAGAATTATTAACGGAGAATCATTTGCTACATTGGCCATTTTATACTCTGAAGATGAAGGCTCTGCGAAAAAAGGAGGAGAACTCGGCTTTATGGGGAGAGCTGAGTTAGTTCCCGAATTTTCAATTACAGCATTTAAACTAAAAAATAAAGCAGTGTCTCCTATCATTGAAACAAAATTTGGATTTCACATTATTCAGTTAATCGAACGAAGAGGACAAAAAGTAAATGTTAGACACATCTTAATAAAAGTTAAAATTGGAGAGACTCAAATAAAAAAAGCCAAAAATTTAGCCGATAGCGTTTATAATTTAATTAATACCGATACCCTAACTTTTGGACAATTAGCATTAAAATATTCAGACGATGAAAAAACATCAAAAAGCAATGGTTTGTTTGTAAATCCACAAACAGGAACATCCGTTTTTAGTATCGATCAGGTAGATCCACAAATATTTTACACCATAGATAAAATGAAACCAGGTGAAATTTCTAAACCAATACCTGCACAATCAATAGATGGTAAAAAAGGCTAT
The DNA here is from genome assembly GCA_964625955.1 of uncultured Vicingus sp. Classification (GTDB taxonomy): domain Bacteria; phylum Bacteroidota; class Bacteroidia; order Flavobacteriales_E; family Vicingaceae. The sequence goes on from CAZVEW010000109.1 coordinate 6,333, forward strand.
AGAATAATTAAACTCCTAAGCAAAACAACACCTCATAAAGCAAGTTTAAAAAGCGATTATGCTAAAATACAAAATGCAACTTTATCAGCTAAAAAAACTAAAGTAACAAGAGAGTGGATACAAGCTAAAATTAATGCCACTTACATAAAAATTGATGATGATTACAAGAAATGTAAATTCGAAAACGATTGGACCAAGTAATACATTTTTAGTAATTTTATTATTCCTAACAAAAATTCTATGATTGAAAACCAATACAAATCAGAAGTTGAAGCCATTGACGCTTTTGTTACAAAATACAATGAATTAGCTAAAGAAATAAGTAAAATTATTGTAGGGCAAGACGAAGTTATAAAAAAGGTATTAATAGCTATTTTTAGTAGAGGTCATTGTTTATTAGTTGGTGTGCCAGGCTTGGCTAAAACACTATTAATAAACACGCTGTCAGATGCTTTAGGTCTTTCTTTTAATAGAATTCAGTTTACACCAGATTTAATGCCCTCTGATATTATTGGTGCTGAGATACTAGATGAAACTAAAAATTTTAAATTCATAAAAGGTCCTTTGTTTGCCAATATTATTTTGGCAGACGAAATTAACAGAACTCCTCCTAAAACGCAATCTGCATTGCTAGAAGCAATGCAAGAAAAAACAGTTACCGCAGCAGGAACTCAATACAAATTAGATAACCCATTTTTTGTTTTAGCAACTCAAAACCCAATAGAACAAGAAGGAACTTACCCTTTACCCGAAGCTCAATTAGATCGCTTTATGTTTAATATTTGGGTGGATTACCCAACTTACCAAGAAGAATTAGCTATTGTAAAAACGACAACTGTAGATTCTGATATTACCTTAAACAAGGTAATGGATGGTAACGAAATAATTTATTTTCAAAATTTAATTCGTAAACTGCCCGTTGCCGATAATGTAATGGAATATGCTGTTAAATTAGCATCAAGTACAAGAGCAGGGAATCAGTTTTCTAACGATATTGTAAATAACTATCTGAGTTGGGGAGCAGGGCCAAGAGCCTCTCAATATTTAATAATTGGAGCGAAATGCCATGCAGCGATAAATGGAAAATACTCGCCAGATATTGAAGATGTTAAAGCCGTTGCAGAACCAATTTTACGACACAGAATTGTAAGAAACTACAAAGCTGAGGCAGACGGTTATTCTATTAAAAAGATTATAGAAAGTTTACTTTAATTGCTGTGTTTTATAGTTGAAACTTGAATTCAAGAAACGAAAATTAAGCCTAATATCATCGCTTTTAATATTGGGCATTACTTTTAGGTTTTGGGTAGGCGTTTACACACATGATGAATTTGATGAAACGTATTTTTTATTAAACACTGAGCCACCTGCCTGTCGAACAGGTGCGGTGAACTAATACTCTTTTATTAAATTGCCTTCTTCATCGTATTCTTTGGTCTTAAGTAATTTGCCTTTATCGTAAATATTATCCTCGCTGTCGCAAGCTTCTAGCTTGTGGTATTTTTAATAATACTCAAATATAGCAATTTTTGTAAAAATGTAAAGTTGGGTTGCTGTAAATCCGAGTGGAGTTTATCTTGAGTGCAACCAAAGGAGTACACTTAAACTTGAACTAGCACTTATTTTCTACTCGCGGGAGTGGGAAGGTTATTGCTTTGTTGCTGCCTTTATTACAACCGATGTGCCATTAAGAAAACCTAACAACAACAAAGTTGTTATTGCTTTTCTAGAATACAATCTGCATTTTATTTATTCATTTGGCAATGTGGTTGGGGGGGAGTATTATGGCTCATTTAAACTCGCTTGCCATAAAGTTTTACTAATTTCAGCAGAGCTGAAAAGTAAAACTATCATATGCTCAAGCTGCTTTTATCGTTTAGTTGGAAGATGGCGAGCTGTTAGGGGTTATTTTAATGCATTATATAACAATGTGTTATGTCATTCAGAACACGTTTTGCGAAAGGAGCAAAAGCCTTTTGTGGCAGCTTTAGCTGACATACAAAACAAAGTGATGAATCTTTTTTAACAAAACCATAATACCACCTGAAAAAACATTAACAGTTGCCAAGCGCTACATTATGGCTTATTACTTTGTTACTCCAAAACATTATGCAGCTTGTCATTTTAGTTTTCTTTTCATCTTTCATGAAAAAAGAAAATTTAATGGCACAGCGATATTTCGGCTTGTTACCGCTGTGCCATTAAGATTTTTACGCTTACGCTAAAATCTAAAATGACAAGCTGCATTTATTGCTTATTTGGAAGATGGCGAGCT